>CAISVF010000259.1 GCA_903888765.1 uncultured Verrucomicrobia subdivision 3 bacterium
CCTTGCGGTAAAAATCTTCGGTGAACAAAATCGAAACTGTGTTCATGCTACCCGCCAGCGCCGACATTGCCGCCGCAAACAGCGATGCGATGATGAGCCCCGCGACACCGACGGGCAGCCGTTGCACGATGTAGAGCGGAATGATTTGATCGTTAGTCATCACCGGATCTAGTTCGTCCGGATGCGCGTGAAAATAGGCGAAGACCGAAATGCCCGCGAAATTGACGGCGAAGGAGATGAACACGCTGAAACACAAAAACATCAGTGCCAGCTTGCGCACGTCCTGCAAAGGCGTGGCAAACACGCGCTGCACCGTCGGCGCGTCGGCGGCGAACGCCAGTTTGTTGAACAGTGGTGTCAAAATCAAAATCCAGATGATTGGCATCGTGTAATCCAGCGACCAGATGCCGAGATCGAATTTGTGAAATTGCGCATCCACTTCGATAAAACTTTTCCAACCCTGCGGCAGTCCGGTGATGGCGAGAACGACAATAAGGCTGATGCCGATCACCATCGTGAGTCCTTGAATCACTTCCGTAAGCACCACCGCCTTCATGCCGCCTTTCGCCGAGTAGATCGTGGTCACCACGCCCATGACCAGCACGCTCAAATAAACATTCATGCCTGTCACCGCCGCAATTGCCAGCGCTGGCAGCAGCAAAACCATGTTCATGCGGCCAAAAATTTGCAGTGCTATGGCCTGCGCACTGGCAATAAAGCGCAACGACGGATGAAACCGCCGTTCCAGGTATTCAAACGTCGAGGTGATCTCCAGCTTGCGGATCAGCGGATACAAAACATACGCCTCCAGAAAAAACAATGGAATCAGCATCAGCGCTGGGAGCGCCCACATGATGCTCGTGCGAAACGCCAGTGCCGGAATCGCCATGAAGCTGATGCTGCTCGCCGCCGACGCGAACATCGAGATGCCCGCCATCCACCACGGAATTTTCCGGTCGCCCAGCGCGAATGCGTCGCTGGTTTTCTGCTTGCGGGTAAACCAGATTCCCACGAATGCCACAATTCCAAAATAGGTGAAGAGCCCGGCATAATCCGGCCAGCGGAGGCTTTTCACCGTGCGTTTAATGACGACGTCGTAGGCCTCCGTCGTGCCGGATTTGATCGTGCCGAGCAATGTCAATTTGCCGTTGCGAACCGCCGTCGCACCTGCAAGCGCTTCTGGTAATTTTCCTTTTTCAACCCAGGTGTCCGAGACGTTGTGATAAATCTGAATCGCCTTCGACTCGGCCGCCGGTTCGATTTGAAAAAGATTTCCGCTCGTCGGCTGCGTGAAACCGCCGGCCAGACCGACGTGAACCTGTCCCGTCATGAAAACCACCGGCGCGGCCACCGCCTCCGGCAGCGGCGACAAATCGCGCCACCCAGAAGACGTTGTGCCGTCAATGAAATGCCAGCGATACGCCTGCGCTTTCGACGTCGGCGTATAAACTGTCTTGCCGGCGGTCTGAGAAAGCGTAAAGCCGCCGAAAATGTGAATGTCGTTGTAAAAGCAAATCACTCCCGGCAGCAGTCGGCCTTCGCCCGGAATCGGTGGTAGTTCCTGCCAGCCGGAATTCGTCACCGCGTTAAAAGTGTAGCAGAATAATTTTTGTGACGCGGAATCCGCCGTCAGCGAAGTCGTGCCGCCGACCACATAAAGCTGGAGTTGCTTCTGATCTTCAAAAAATGCCATGCCCGCCAGCGCCACAGCTTGAGGCAATGGCAACAGTTCATTTTGTTTCAACTGGCCATCGCGCCATTCGAGCGACACGACTTTATCCGTCAATCCGTCTTTCGTGACGCCACCGGCGATTAACAATTTTGAAAAGGCCCCCAGCTTTTCCGCAAAGGTCGCACAGACAAAACCGCTGAATGCCACCGGCTGTTTCAACGCCGTTTTTTGCCAGCCGGAGTCCGTCTGCACAAAAACATCGGCGCTCGGCTGGCCGCTTTCGTCCAAGCCGCCGCCGACAATGAGCGCACCGCCGGACTGCCCGACGAACATTCCTGACCGCTGCACGGGCAACGACAGCTCGCGCTTCGAAATCGTAAAACTTTCCTGCTTGGACTGCGCCGTGGCAGATTGGTTGAGCAGAATCAGGACGGCAGAAAGGAGCCAGAGGAGCGTGGCCATTTTCAATTTCATATTATTTGGAAACGATGCTGAAAGTTAGCTCAACCACGTTGGCAGTCTGCACTGGTGCCATGCCGCCGCGACCCCATTGCCACGCGCCCACCGTCACGGTCAGCGGCATGCGGCTACGCGGTGGAATGGGCGTGAACACCAGTTCATCGCCGTGGATCACCGCCGGGCCGCTGCGAACAAAAAATCGCACGGGCAGGCCGGAATCCGATTTGGCCGACAACTTGATGGATTTAGTGCCTAACGGCACATCGGAAATTGGGTCGAAAGTAATTTTCTGCACGAGTCCGGAGTTGTTTTTTTGAACCTTGATGCCACAGGGTTGGACGGAATTGCGAATTTCATCCGTGCCGGGCTGGCGGGCCGCGATGTAACAAGCTGAACTCGGCCACGAGCGGTCGAGCGCGATTTGAAATTTGTTGTCACCAAGTGGCTTTACCGGCCCACAAAGCCATTCGAGCGTCGGCGTACCGGAAGTTTTGGCAAGATTCACGCCGCTGTTGGTAAATTGCTCAGGCAGTTTGTCCAGCATCACCCCGCGCAGCGTAAACGTGATGCCATCGGCCTCGTATTCCGGTGTGAGGCTGGAAATGCCGTTGAAATTGAACGGCAAAATTTTACCGCTGGCATCGGCGAAACCCGGAATCTGCGTCTCCGCGTGCCAGTTGATTCGGGCAAACGACTGCGCATTCTCCGCGCTCGCTCGGTCAAAGAACCACGGCACCCCGCGCATGTCCGGCACGGTTTTGGCAAAATCCGTCACGGGATGATTTTCGTGACCAGGCACCGGCATGTCGGCGAGGAATCCGTTTTCCAGTTTTATCTGCCTGAGTGTGCCGTTTGGCGCAAGCCGCGCCTTGGCGACCGTATCAATGTAGTCCGCCAGAAATTTCGTCAGCTTTTCCGAACAATCAAAATGACCGCTGGTGCCATCAATGAGATAACTCGACGGCCAGTTCGGGTTTTGCTTCCGCTGATCCAAAATGCCCTGGTAAGCCTTGCCGATGTTGTTCCAATTCGTGCGGATGTCCGATTGCGTTTGCGACCATTCCTGCGCCGAACCGAACGCCACCAGTGCCGGCACCGTACGGTTTTTTGGTGGTAGGTGATTGTTCTTGAGCCACACGCCGGCGATGCAGCGCTCCGTGTGAAATTCCACCAGTGCATCCACCATCAGCAGGTGCCCGGACTCGCCAATCGGCAGCCATGGAGCGCTGGCCACTTCGGCATAACCGGATTCCTTCGCAAGGCCATCGAGCAGCTCCTGCAAAAAGGTAGTGGAAGTTTTGTAATCGTGGGCGTTGTCAATGCTGGTTTCTTGGCTCTTGCGAAAATTCATGAATGACGGCACGCACCAAACGATGCCAAGGTCGTTGGCCGCGCACGCCGCACGGATGGTCGGATGGCCAACGAGCCGGTGTTCCGGTACATTGGCGCACAAAATCAGCAAGCCGCGGATTTTCTTGCAATTTTCCGGAATCCAGAGATACGCCGAAGACTGATTTTTTGAACCATCCGCCCAATTCGTGCAAGCGCCGCTTTGCATGAATTGAAAAACTTGATTTTCCGCCGACCGCAGCCAGGCGTCGTCCGCCCACAACCGCTGGCTGATAATAAAACTAAGCAGGAGTGTCTGGATTTGCAGTTTCAGTTTTCTGTTCATTTGAAATTAAAATTCATTTCTACGGATTCACTTCAATAGATCCGGTCTTCAATCTCGACGCCAAGCGTTTCGCTATTGCCGGAATCTACGCGGCCAGCCTCTTTGTCCGTCGGCAGTTGTTGGCGATATTCATCTGTGAACAGTCCGATTTTATCGAACGGAATCGGTTGAAAGCCCGGCAAATCCTTGAATACTTTCGCGTCCGGTTTGAGGCGGAAATCCTTCTTGGCAAAATTTACGAACCCCGGATCGCCATGGTAACTCACATTTTTCCCGGTGACAAAATCAGCGTTGGTGCGGACGACTTTGCCGTCCACCACCACGCTCCAACTGAACGGATGCTGGCAATTCACCGCGATGTTGTTGTCAATCTTCGATGGTAGCGCGCTTACGAATTCGTAGCCGTAGTTGCAGTTGATGGCGATGTTATTGGTGCATTGGATGGATTGCGGATTGCCTTTGCCCTGCGTGCCAATTTTGTACAGAAAAGCCGTGCCGCGCTTGCCGGCACTGTCGAGCGCGATGACGTTGCTGTAAATATGCATATCACGATGGTCGTTGTCGAAATAAACGCCGTCGCCCTCGCCGCTGCTGTGAATGTAGTTGTAGCGGAACGTATGGTTGCCATCGAGCGCGAACTGGTCGTAACAATACCAGCCGCCCATGTCGTTCGAGACTTTGCAGAAATCGAGAATCTCGTTGTATTCAAACAGCGAATCCCAACTGCCGAACAACATCCCTGCGTGCGGCGTGCTATGAACCAGATTGTGCGCGACATACATACCCACCGCCGAATGATGCCCGCCGCCGCCGCCACCCGTGAAACCGCTGTTCACGCCCGGCGCATAAACGCGTTCGATCAGCGCGAAGTCGTGAATGTGATTGTTGACGACGCGATGCCCGGCGGGAACGCGCGGCAAACTTATTTCATTACCGCCACCCAGCCAAACACCGCCCGCGCCGAGATTGTAAAGGTCGCAGCTTAAAACTTCGTGCCGGAATCCGCTCTCCAACTTAACACCGTAGCGCGAAACATTTCGCACCACGCAGCCGGCCACGAGATTACTCATGCCGCCTTTGATTTCGATACCGTTGCCGAGATCGTATTCCACCGTTAATTGGCGCAGCACGACGTTGGTGGCGTCCGTCACGCGGATGACCGGTTGGTCGTTGTCGCAAATCGTGATGCGTGCGCCGGCCAGCGGCGCGGGCGGATAGAAATAAAGTCTGCCGGACGGAAAATCCACACACCACTCGCCGGGCTGATCCACTTCCTCCAGCAAATTCATCAGCCAGTATTTTTCCTCGCCGCTGCCGGTGGGACGCTTGTATTTGCTTCCGATGCCGCCGGGAATCGGTTTCGCAAACGTGACGGTTTTGTTGGTGACATCAATCTCCTTGACGCGAATCGCCTCATTCTCCCACGGAATGCGCCAGTAACCTTTCAGCCAGACGCCCCGCTCCAAAACCTTCTCCCAGAGCGCGTGCTGCGCGGAGAATTCATCGCGATATTCAAACGTGCCGCCGACGCTGCCGGGCGTGACTTTTTCCCAATTCGCGCTGCTCCAGTTTTGGTTTGTAATGCCGCCGGCATTGTCCAGCACGCGCTTCATCGTCATGTAACCGCGGTTGGGGAAACGTGAAAGCGGCATCCGCGCGCCGTTGAAATAAAGTTCAATCAAACTGCCGTTATCATTGAACACATCCGGATAAGGCCGGCGGTGCTGGATGCCAAACGCCGCGAGATCCAATTCCACAATTTTCCCGCGCGCAGTCCCGGCGATGCGCTCCAGCGTCGCCGCGTCGGTCACGGGCTTGAATTCCGATGCCGCCACCGCGCGTCCACCGGACAGCCACACAGTCTCTCCAGCGACACTGCGATACATCACGCCGGAATCCGCGGCGGTCAGCTCCAAGGTTTTCGGGAGCGCAAAATTTCCACCGTGAATCCAGACCGTGTCGCCGCTGGATTTTATTGTGTCGCGCATCGCGTCGCGCGCCCGCTCCAGAGTGACGAAGGGTTTGGCGGACGAACCGTCATTCGCATCGCTGCCCTGCGGGCTGACATAAAATTCGGCAGACCAGAGTTGCGAGCTTAACATTGCGCCGACGGCCAGAATGGTGTTTCTTTTTATGGTCATTTTGTTTTGGAAAAAGTTATTTCGGCTCGTAATCAAACCAGTCAAAGTCCGCGGGCGCGGCGCAGGGTTTGCCGTTGCCAGTGGCGTAAAGGCCGATGATCACGCCGTTGTAGCCGCTTGTGACTTCCGTGCCGAGGTAACGAGTGTTGACTTTCGCCACTTCGCGGAATGCCGTGCCGTCTTGCAAAAACGAAAAATGGTAAAATAGTTTCGAACCGGTTATGCGCAATTGCACCGCGCCCTCCGCAAGCGGAATTTCCACCTCTGTTTCCTGGATGAGTTCGAGGTTGTATTTGACGACCAGCACACGCTGACCGCCGCGATTCGTCACAAAAAATATGTAGTGATGCTCGTTGGTCATTAGCAGCGCAAGGCCGGCTTCCTCGTTGGAGTTTTGCGGGTCAAATTCCAAACTCGCCGTCGTTGTGAAATCAAAATGCTGCTGCCGCCGCGCGACAAACGTCGGCGAGGCGACATCAAGCAGGTTTTTCTCTGAACCGCGCAGACGCAGAAAACTTTTTCGCTCCGTGAGCGAATAATTCTCCATCTGCGGATTGCGCAGGTAAATCCATTCCAAACCCAGTTGGGCCTGCTCGAAATCATCTCGCACTGGTTTTTGCGGCCATGGCTGCAGCGGCAGCGTCGCCACGTCCATGATTTCCCGGGACGTTCCGGTTTGGTTCACCACCGGCCAACCGTCGCGCCATTCCACCGGTTCAAGACACGTTTCCCGGCCGAGCGTGTGGATGTCGCCGACAGTTTTTCGAAACGCCAGATGCACCATCCACCAAGAACCGTTCGCCGCTTGCACGAGATCAGCGTGGCCGGTGCCGTGGATTTCCTCGTAGGCATGGCGATTCGAGAGAATAGGATTGTTCGGACACGGCTCGTATTCGCCCCAGATGTTGTTGCTTCGCGCGATGGCGGCCATGTGGCCGTAGCTTGTGCCGCCCTCCGCCGTCAGCAGATAGTACCAGCCGTCGCGTTTGTAAATGTGCGGGCCTTCGACATAACAGCCGCCGGTGCCGCGCCACAACATTTTCGGCTCGGTGAGACGCTTGCCGGTTTTGATGTCAATTTCGCTCTGGTAAATCGCGCGTTCCATTTTGAACGCCATGCCTCGATTCGATTGAAAATAAACCCTGCCGTCGTCGTCAAAAAACAGCGACGGATCAATGCCGCTCTGGTCATACCAAATCGGATCGCTCCACGGCCCGGCGGGATTTGTCGCGGTAACAAAGAAATTTTTATACTCACCCGAATTCACTAACGTCGTGACCATGTAAAACACGCCATTATGAAATCGTATCGTCGGCGCGTAGATCCCGTCGGAACATTTCACGCTATCGAGTTTGAGTTGCGAACGGCGCGAGAGAACATGACCAACCTGTTTCCAGTTCACCAAGTCGCGGCTGTGCCAGATCGGAACGCCAGGAAAATATTCGAAGCTGCTGTTGACCAGCCAAAAATCCCCGTCCACCCGGCACACGCTAGGGTCAGGATAAACACCAGGAATTACTGGGTTTTTGTAGGCCATGAAATTATTTGGCGAAGCGAAATACCTTCGATTCACCCGGCTGCAGCTCTTCGGTACGGGCACTAAACAGCGCATTTTCGGCGAGGGGCTTTTTTGTGTCCGCGCGGTTTTCCACCAGCACGGTAAATTTCGCCACCGCCGGAGTTGGATTGGAAACTTTCACTGCGATTTCTTTGGCAGTATCGGAAATGATTTTTACCTCTACGTTGTCGAACGCGACGACCAGCGATTTGTCCGGTTGGACATAAAGGCCGGGAATTTCAATCGCCGTGAGCATCAGCGACGTTTCCGCCCACGTCGTCATTTTGAGCGTTTCGCCGATGCGATCCGGGCCTTCCCAATCCGTCAGGTTCACGCGCTCGCACATCCAGCCGGGCTTCGCATCGCCGAGCGGCTTGAGGGGATGCGGCAGATACTGCGGCAGACCGTGCGCGATGTCGCGGAGCAGTTCGAGATAAAATGTGTCGCCGGTCGCCCGGAACAATTTCAGCAGGCCTAGGCCGGAAAGCGTGCAAAGCCCTGGCGCGGAATGTTTGTTCTGCGTATTTGCATAAACTGAGCCGATCGTGCGGATGCCCGCCTTACCAAAAGTGGACGAGGGCGGAAAATTGAAATCGTAGCTGACGACCCACGTTGAAAACTGCCGCGCCGTCTCGCCCGCCCGCACGAGCCAGGTTTTTTTACCGGTCGCCTCGTAAAGCGCCACGTAGGATTCGATGAGCGCAAACCACGATTCAGAATCGGGATTTTGGCAGGCGTCGCCTGGCCCGCCGCAACTCAAACCTTTCACTGTGAATTCGCGGTAAAACTTTTCCGCCGCCGCTTCCGCTACTTTGAGATATTTTGGCTTGCGAAAATAATGCGCTGCCAGCACAAGCGCCGCCGGCACAATCGCGCCGCTCGTCGAACCGCCGACACAAATTTCGCCGCTCAGCGAATTCACAAACTGGCCGAACTGCTGGTGGTTGTTCCACAGTTTCACAAAGGCTTCGCAAACGCCGCGCGTACCATTGCGCCACTCGGGCTTCACTGTAATGCCGAGTTTTTCCATCAGTAAAAACTGCTTGATGATAAAAAACACCGCGTCACCGCTTTTGCGTATGAGATGCCAGTGGCCGGTGTGCGGCTTACGGATATCGCCGCCGATCCATTCCGTGCCGTTTCGTCCGCTGTCCCAGAAAAATCCTGACGGCGCGATGCCGTGCGGGAACAGCCAGTCGAAATTGCGGAGGACATTTTTGCGCGTCGCCGTATCGCCGGCGAACAGCAGCGGATAGGTGCTGATCATCCCGCCCGTCCAACCGATCTGCCAGTCCTGCAAAAAATTCTGGCGCGGCCCAATGGCATAATAGCCATGTTTCGGGACAAAATTGTCGCGGTTGAATTTTTCTTCCTGTAAGGCCAAACAAGCGGAGTAAGGCAGTGCGGATTTCTTTTTGGTCTCGCTGAAAAATTCCTTCCGCACCACTGCAAATTTATCGAACAGGGCCTGCAACTTCGGAGCGGTAAAATCAAGAACGCGAAAACGAAACGTCACCTCATCGCCCGCCTTGAAATCGCGCAGCTCGTCTAGCGATGGAAATTCAGAATCACAAATGCGGTAGCTGTGTAACTCGCGCACGACTGGCGAAGTCAGCGAAATCGTGGCGCAAGTGCGTCCGCGATTTTCCTCGATGCCGATGCCGTAGTCACCGAATTCGTTGCCCTGTGAGGTAAGCAGCAGAAAACCGCGCCGGGATTTTTCCGAGTGAAACCCGATCGCCGGTGTCGCCAGACTGCCGCTGCGCTCCTGAATCCGCGAAACCCCTTCGCCAATATTTAATCGCGGCACATCGGTAATGATAACGGGCTTGTCCGCGCCGATGTCCTGCACGAAATACAACTTCGGCGAATAGGGGATCTTGCGGGAAAGAAAACGGTTTCCGTTGTATGTCGCCGCCGGCAGCAGCACATAATTTTTCTCCGACCAGCCGGAGAAGTCCAAATCCACCGAGACGCTGGCTGCTGCGACTTTGCCTCGAACGCAGCGGAACGTGATCATGAAATCGGCCGCGTCGCCAGCGCGTGAGGCACTCATGAAAATTTTCCACTTCGAGCCGAGGAAACTGCCGGTCACGGAATTTTTTTTCAGCGGCAGCTTTTGCTGGTTGACGAGGAAATTGCAGCGGTCGTGGTCATATTGGTTCAAGCGCCCCGAAAGTACGCTGCCAAAACTGGCGAGCCAGCGGTTGATTTGTTGAGGAATTAAGCGGGTGTTCATCAGGGATCAGCGCACATTGCTATTACTTTTCCGGCTCTAGCACCAGGACTACTTCCGGTTTCGCCAACCGACACGGCACCGCCACATCTTCGCAATGCTTGTTGGCGATAGCCGCCGTGTCGTTTGCCGCGCCGTCGCCTTTCGCGCCGAATTCGTTGACGTTGCAAATTTTCGCCGGCCTCATGTCGGCATTTTTGCTTTCGACCGTGAGCAGTTCGCCCCAACCCGCCGCGCCGCTGAAGCCGCTGTGCATGGCCAGTTCATATTTGCCTTCCACGAAATTGGCAGGCACCTGCGCGAGCAGAGAGTAGCGCTCGGTTTTCACGGTTGCGAACGAAATCAATTTACCACCGGCTGGGCTAATCGCAACGCGCAGTGCACCTTTGTCGCCGGGCACCAGAAAACTTTTCCCGATGAACTGCACCGTCGAGCCGGGTTCCGCCTGATTTTCTTTCAAGCCCGACTGCAAAACAATCAGTTGGGCGAACCAGAGTTCCGGCCGATTGATGACCAGAGGTCGCGACGTTTCACCGCCGGTTTCAATCTGCGCGGCAAAAATGCCTGGTTCGAAGCTGGCCGGCCAAACAAATTTCACCGAGCTGTCGGTGGGCTCAAGTGCGGGCTGCAATTTAGCGTCCACCGGCATCGGCACTGCAATTGTGGTCGCCGGAACCGTTACTTCCGCATCCGGAAGCCGCCATACCTGCATGTTTTTTGTTGCCGTCCAGCTGCCGCCATTGATCAGCATCACATCGCACGACTTCACGCCCGACGGCGACCAGAAGCAGACCGGCGCGGCAGACAAACTGATGGCGAGTAGGGCCCACGCAGCACAAAGATTGTGCTTTAAGTTTATCATTTGTTCGAGTGCATCGTCATTAACAGCCGTCAACACCCGACAAAGCCGGTTAGTTCGCAAGCTGGATGCCATCAGGCTAACAGTTGTCCTAGCCTGGGCGGTAGAGTCTTTTTTGCGTAAGCAGGGGGTCATTTTGCGTCATTTCAAAAGCAACAAATCTGGATTTGCTGTCAAAGCGACAATGGGGAGCCATTCGTAAAAACACGCTTAAAGACCACGCCGTTTTCGGAGGAGGGGTTCTAACCCGGATATTTCATAGCCCGGCTTGATTTTTAGAAAATGTGGCGCGGTGAAAGTGAAATGCGTGGCGAAAGCGTCATTGTGCGGAGATCGGGACTGCGGACAGCTTGGAAAGTGACAGAATTCGTTTCGTTCGCCGTTTTTGCCGACCCCTCCGGCATGAGGTTGTCTGTCTGGGGACGTCAAGCGCGTCCACTGGTGGTCCGGAGCCGTTCCTGCAGCCGCTGTTGGCACAACCGAAACAACGATTGCCAAGGATGGGCACTGCTCAGTTGCCCATATACCCGGCGTACGCTGACGCGCACTTGACCAGCCACCTTTAACAATTTCAAGCGCAAACTGCCGGCCGTCGCTTGCGCCAAGTCCGTGCCGGCCAGCCCCCAACTCCGCAGCCGTTCCAAAAGAAGATAGGCGAAAGTCGCCAGCCACAAGCGCAGTTGATTACTGGCCAGAGGATGCGTGCTTAACCGGTCCGCCTGCAAATCCAACACTTGTTGCTTGAGCACATTTTCCATCTCCCCGCGCAAACAATACAGTTCCTCGTAGAGGCGCGCCGGTTCAAATCGGGTTTTATCCGTTGCCTTCGCCAAACCTTCGAGCGACAGATGGGTCACCACAAAACGCGGATTGGGTCCCACGGCGGTCACTTCCGCTTTGCCAATCACCCGGCGCGCAACGCTCCAACTTTTGCCGGTCTGGTAGGTAAATTCGGCAAACGCCCGCGCTTGCGGCACCCCAGTCAAGCAGCGCCGGGCTTGGGCGTCGGCCAGTGCCGGCCCCAGACGCTCGACTAACACCGGGTTCTTGGCCAGGCCCACACAGTAATAGACCACCGGCTGCTGGCGCTCACACCACGCCAGGATCTCTTCCCGGCAAAACCCGCTGTCCCCACGGATAATGATCCGCGCACGGACACAACGTTGGCGGATGGCCGGCACGATCTTTTCCAGCGCCGCCACCACTCCCGTAGCGGCATCTTGGTCACTGGTGCGCAGTTGCGCCCACAACGGCATGTCGCCCACAAAGACATAGAGCGGCAAATAGCAATAGTCATCATAGTAAGCGTTGCAATGCCGCCCTTCCTGAGCCCCATGCACCCAATGTCCCATAGCCTCCAAATCCACCACGATTTCCTCAGCCTCTTTGGGCAAACAACGCACGCCCAGGGTCAAGCGACACGCTTCGATCTGCGCCGGATCGTGCGGCAACTTATGGCAGCGGCTGTGCCGATTACCTGACCACTCCAGTCGGTTGAGCGTGGCGGCACCCGCCAGCGCCGCTCCGCGATGGGCGGGGTTGAAACGGTCACCCCCCAACGGATCGACTTTTTCACAGGCCGCTGCCAGCAGCGGATCCCGCCGCAATTGCTGGTGATCGTTGAGATCTTCGTAGCCCAGCGCCAAACCGTAAATCCGTTGCGCCAACAACTGTTGCACCGAATGATCCACAAAGACCGGGTGCCGTTGATCACCAAAACATTGCGCCAGCGAGGCCGTCACCCCCAAGCCCGCGTCCACTTGCCGCAGCAACAGTACCCCGCCATCGCTGGAGAGTGTCCCCCCC
>CAISVF010000260.1 GCA_903888765.1 uncultured Verrucomicrobia subdivision 3 bacterium
GCGGCCGATTGCATTAACCCGAATCACCCTGCGTGACCATCTTGATATTTTTCCCTTGCCGCTAGCTGGCTGACCTGTTGCCGGCAAAATTGAACAAAGCCAGATTCAGCGTGGTTAAGTGGGCGGCGGTTGGAATGAATAACCCCCCAGGATTGTTCAAAGAGGTCGCGTCCAAGCGATAGCGAAATAAGCGCCCGGCAGTTCGATTCGGCAGCAACCGACCACCCCGGGAGAAGGCTCATCAAGGGGAATTGTTTGACCATCGCTTTGATGTCGTCGACGCTTTCCATTTCACCAACGTAACTTAAGTTAAGCCCACGGCGGGCTAAAAATTCATCCAGTTGCTTGCGGGCGTGAGCGGAAGTGCGGAGCAATAGACAAGGATAATGTGATAGTTCTTTGCGCGTCACAGCAGGGCGATCGGCTAGCGGATGCCCGGGATTCACCACAAACTGCAAATGATCCGCCAGCAAGGTTACAAATGCCAAACCTGCGTGATCTGCCGGCTTTTCCGCCAGTACCAGATCCGCCTGATTATTCTCCACAAGGGTGGCAGGGTCGCTGGCATGAAGAAACTCCACCCGAAGATGCACTTTGGAGTATTCCCGATAAAATTTTAATAGCACCGGGGTTAGCAAAGTCGATCCCAGGGTGGAATCTACCGCCAAGCGCAAGCGTCGCGACCCCCACTTATTCAACTCAGCGACGACGGTACGGGCATGGCTCATTTCGGCGAGCGCCCGCCGAGCATGGGGCAAAAACGCTTCGCCGGCTTCCGTCAAAATGGTTTTTTTGCCCAGCTTGGCTAAAAGTCTACAGCCAATCTCGTTTTCCAAGGCCTTCATGGAATGACTGATGGCGGAGTGCGTCAAATATAGCTGCCGGGCGGTCTTCGTGAAACTGCCGGTTTCAGCGAGTACGGTGAACGCTTTCAGTTGTCTGCTATCAAGCGATTCATTCATGTGTGTATTTCATTCACAATAGTTCCAAAAATAATTCGAGTTCCCATACGCCTTGATACGCTGCCTTGGCATCATCACTGCTGGGTTGGCAGGCGAGTCGGGGCAAAACGGTAATATCACATTTCGGAAGCGAATGTTAGCAAGTGCTAAGCCAAGGGTGTGAATTGTCCCTTATTAACAACGAAATCAAAACTAACTCAGAAAACTGCTGATATAGACATGAAACGATCAAATCGAAAAAAGGAACTGCGAACCAACAACGGCCTGACGGTGGCCGGAGCCTGCCTGGGCATAATGGTAACCGGAGGTCTGGCCGCCCACGCTCAATCGACGGTCGATGCCGATAAAGTGGCCGCGCTGGAGAAACAGAACCAATCCTTGCAGGAACGCTTGGGCACGCTGGAGGACCTGGCCAAAAAGGAAGGGCTGATGCCGAGCGGCACGGCACCCAAATTCGCCTCGGCCGTGACGGACATTACCGTGAGCGGTTTTGTGCAGGCCTCGTATTTTTACAATATGCGGCGGCCGGCCGACGGCTATTCCGACGCCTACCTGTTTAACACCAAGGACAATTCCTTTTCGTTAAACAAAGTCAAACTCACCGTGGCCAGCAAGCCGGTGGCCACGGATAAATGGGATGCGGGTTTTCGCACTTCCCTGCTCTTTGGCGATGACGCCCCCGTGCTCAATTCACCCGGTGGCGCCAATACGAGTTTCAATGACCTGCGAGAGGGCTATGTGGAATTGAATGTCCCCATCGGCACCGGCCTGAACATCAAGGCCGGTGAACTCATCTCGCTCCTGAATTGGGAGTCCGGCGACGGCGGCGCTGCCAACCCCAACTTTTCACAAGGCAATCAATGGTGGTTTACTGGTAACGGCCCCTCGGCCGGTATTCAAGGCACCTACAACTTTACTGACAAGGTGGGACTCACCCTCCGGATTGACAACGGGCTTTTTCAGGGCCCTGTGGATAACAACCAAGGCAAGGCATTCAGCGGAAGCCTCAACCTGAAACCGTGCAAAGATCTCTGGGTAAATTTGATTGGCTGGTATGAAAGCACCACCGTCGCAGGCGGATCCACTTCCGGAGCCTCCACAATAGGCGGCTATCAACTCACCGAGAAATTGGGCACAGGCTACGAGGTGGATTACTTTAATTTTAGCACCCCTCACAATGCCAGTGATCTTTGGTCGGTTGGCGGCTGGTTGACGTATGACTTCACTTCCAAAGTGGGGTTGGCCTTGCGCGCTGACTTTGTGGATAATCGCGACGGACTGCTGGGACCGGCCGTGCGCCCTGGTGCCGGACTGCCCCTTTCGACCGATGCGCACGGCAGTCTGGGCAGTGTAACGCTCACCTTTAATTACAAGCCGGCTCCTAACATCAAGATTCAACCGGAAATTCGCTACGACTACACTTCTTATTCCAAAGGATTGGAAGCGAACGGCAAAAAGGACCGCATCATCATAGGCGCCGGCGTCAGTTACTTGTTCTAAACAACCAAAAATTATTCTCATAGATCTCAAATTCATCGATTCAATATGAAGAAACTTTTGCTTCAGTGTCTAACAGCAGCATCCATTGCGATACTCAGTCCGGGCACAGCCTCCGCCGAGGACGTTGTTAAGATTGGTGTGCTCCATTCACTATCCGGCACCATGGCGATCAGCGAGACCTCGCTGCGCGATGTGCTGCTGTATACGTTTGACAAAATTAATGCCGCCGGCGGCATCAAGCTGGCGGACAAATCCTACAAGATTGAACCCGTGGTGGTGGACGGCGCCTCCAACTGGCCGCTCTTCGCCGAAAAAGCGAAGCAGCTCCTGGAAGAAGACAAGGTGGCCGTCACGTTCGGCTGCTGGACATCCGTGAGCCGCAAGTCCGTCCTGCCGGTATTTGAAAAAGACAACGGCCTGCTGTTCTATCCGGTGCAATACGAAGGGGAAGAATTGTCCAAAAACATCTTCTATACGGCTGAAGCGGTGAACCAGCAGGCCACACCTGCGGTTGATTACCTTCTAAAGCAGGGTAAGAAGAAGTTTTACCTACTGGGTACGGATTATGTTTACCCGCAGACTACTTGCCTTATTCTCTACAAGTATCTGCTTCTCCACGGCATTCCGGTAGAAAACATCGGGGGCGGATTCCGCAAAGATGATTCCGGCAAGGTGATCTCGGCGGGAAAATATGTTCCGTTCAGTCACACGGACTTCCAGCAGATTGTGGCCGACATCAAACAGTTTGCCGCGAGCGGTGATGCCTGTGTGATCAACCTGGTGAACGGCGATTCCAACGTGCCCCTCTTCAAGGAGATTGCCGCCGCCGGATTGTCGGCGGCCGACTGCCCGGTGGTGTCCTTCAGCCTGGCGGAAGATGAGTTGCGGGCGCTGCCCACGAAAGATCTGGTGGGTGAGCTGGGCTGTTGGACCTATTTCATGTCCATCAACACCCCGGCGAACATGTCGTTCCTGAAGAGCTGGGACGCCTGGCTCAAAACGCAGACCCATCCGGGCGTGGTGAAAGAAAAGCGGGCGATGGACAGCCCGATGGTGCTCTCCTACAACGGAGTTTATCTCTGGAAGCAAGCCGTGGAAAAAGCCGGAACTTTCGATGTGGACAAAGTGCGGGAAGTGCTGGAATCGGGTGCGGTCAGCTTTGCGGGCCCCGGAGGCAGCACGACGATGCAGAAAAACCATCACACCACAAAAGATGTCTTTATTGGGGAAACCAAGGCCAACGGCCAGTTTAAAATTCTGCAGACCTTCCCGCAGATTTATGGTGAGCCCTTTATGTTGAAAGATCTTGACGCTAAACTGAGCGCCAAATAATCAAAGTGCTGTTCCTAGAAGACTGCGTCCATCAGTCTTTGAAACTTCCAGCACTATTGTAAACCCAAAGGGCGGGGGCCAAAGCCTCCGCCCTTTTTTGAAAAACCACTGGCTTTGAAATCACTTTATTTTCTGCTTCTATTTTTAGCCGCTCATACCGCCGCCGGGGCGGAGAATGATGCGGTCATCCGCCAGAAACTGGCTCATAGTGTGATAGCCGAAGGGGAGGAACAGCGGCAACTCCTGGGCGAACTGTCCGATACCGGTGCCAAAATAGTTCATGATGTTCTGCTAGCTTGGACCCGCGACAACGTGTTTTTCTATGTGTCCGGAGGGGTAAAAACCCCGATCCTCCTCGAAGACCAGACCGATGCCGAAGGCAAAGCCAGCGCCATTCGCATCGCCGACGGCAAACCAGTGCTCGATGAAAACCAGAAAGCCCTCCGTTTTGGCCCGACGGAGCTGGCGGCTGCCGAAACCGACGCTGCCTTGCGCGGCGTCATCCAACAGGCATTGGACACACTTGCCCTGGCCAATCCCGACCCCGATGCTCGCGAGCATGCGATTCAAAAACTCGGTAATTCGCATAAATTGAAAAACGTGCCCATTTTGCAAGCGCGGCTTGCCCAGGAGACGGACAGCACGGTCAAGCGAATGATATATGAAGCAATTGCCATGCTGCAGCTGGGGGGTGCGGACCACCAGGTGGAAATAGCTGCCCTGCAGAAGCTGGCTGCGCTCAAATCAATCGGCAGCCGGGACATGATCAAGGCTCTCGCAGAAAGCAAGTCCACCCCTCCGGAAGTTTCGCTCGCCGCCAGACAGGCCGCAGAAAGTATTGACGAACACATCAAGGCGGTAAATTTCTTCGGAACCATTTTTCGGGGCCTCAGTTTGGGGTCCATCCTGCTGGTCGTCACTCTGGGCCTCGCCATCACTTTTGGTTTGATGGGCGTTATCAACATGGCGCATGGAGAGATGATCGCGGTGGGTGCCTATACCACGTATGTGGTGCAAAATATTTTCGGCAGCGGCTTTGCCTGCTCCATCAATCTTCCTTTTAGCGTATTTGGCCATCCGCTGGGATTCAGCCTGCATCTGCCGGGATTGAATGCAACGGGAGCGTTTTATGAATCCTACTTTCTCTTTGCCCTGCCGCTGAGCTTTTTCATGGCGGCGCTGGCCGGCTTGGCTCTGGAGCGCTCCGTCATTCGCTTTTTGTACCGGCGTCCGCTCGAATCGCTGCTGGCGACCTGGGGCGTTTCCATGGTGATGCAACAGCTGTTTCGCATGATATTCGGTGCCAACAACGTGCAGGTGAGTTCACCGCACTGGCTGCAGGGCCATTTCACGATTAACGATGTGCTGCTCGGTTACAACCGCGTTTTTGTGATCGGTTTCGCCGTGCTGATTGTGATTGGCACGTGGTTACTGCTCGCCAGGACGTCGCTCGGATTATTGATTCGCGCGGTGATGCAGAATCGCGACATGGCCGCCTGCCTCGGCGTGCGCACAAACCGGGTAAACCGGATGACCTTTGCTTTCGGCTCGGGCCTCGCGGGGCTGGCAGGCGCATTTCTCTCGCAGATCGGCAACGTGGGCCCCAGCCTTGGGCAGAGCTACATCGTGGACAGCTTCATGACCGTGGTGGTTGGCGGAGTAGGCAGCATTGTGGGCACGGTCTATGCTTCCGCCGGCATCGGTACCAGCGATCAAATTCTACAACAGCTCACCGGTTCCCCAGTCACAGGTAAAATCGTGGTGCTAGTGTGCATCATATTATTCCTGCAATGGAAACCCGGTGGTCTGTTTGCCATTCGCAGCCGCAGCCTCGACTGACCTCCCATGCGAAGCAAACCAACAAACCTGGAATTTTGGGTGGTGCTGGTGGCGCTGCTGGTCATCGGGGTGTTCCCCTGTTTAAACGCCTTCACGGTGGATACCAGCTGGCTGCATGTCAGCAATTTCACCATCAATCTCTATGGCAAATATCTTTGCTACGCGATGCTGGCCATCAGCGTGGATCTGCTCTGGGGCTACACGGGGCTGCTTAGCTTGGGGCAGGCGCTATTCTTCGCGCTCGGCGGTTACATGATGGGCATGTATCTGATGCGCATGATTGGCAATCTGGGTCAATATCACCAGCCCATCCCGGACTTTTTAGTGTTCCTTGGCTGGAGCAGCCTGCCGGCCTTTTGGAAGCCCTTTGACAGCCTGCCGTTCGCCCTGCTGATGGCGGTGCTGCTGCCCGGCCTGCTGGCGGGCCTATTCGGTTACCTGGCCTTCCGCTCCCGGATTCGCGGGGTCTATTTTTCCATCCTCACACAAGCCCTGACCTACGCGGCATGCCTGCTGTTTTTCCGCAACAGTCTGCTATTGGGGGGCAACAACGGGTTCACGGATTTTAAGTTCATTCTCGGCCACGACCTGCGGAATCCGGTCACGCAGCGCTGGCTCTTTTTCGCCTCGGGCATTACCCTGCTGCTGGTCTTTTTACTTTGCAAATGGCTGACCAAAACAAAGTTTGGCAAGGTGCAGCGGGCCATTCGCGATAGCGAGAACCGCGTCATGTTCTCGGGCTATTCCACGGCGAATTTCAAGCTCTTTATTTTCGTGCTGGCGGCGGTTATCGCCTCGCTCGCCGGGGTTCTCTATGTGCCGCAGGTGGGCATTATCAATCCGAGCGAAATGGCGCCGGAAAAATCGCTGGAAGCGGTGGTTTGGGTGGCGGTTGGCGGTCGTGGAACCTTGGCCGGACCAATCATTGGTGCATTTGCCGTAAACGCCATGAAAAGTTGGGCCACCCGGGCGTATCCGGACCTCTGGCTGCTCCTTTTGGGTACGATGTTCATTCTGGTCACGATTTTCATGCCCAAGGGAATTGCCGGCCTCCCGGAACAAATCCGCACTTTTTACCAAAAATTCCCCACCCGCAAAATTTCTGCCAAATCAGCGGTGGCGACACCCGATCTGGCAACCAAACCGGCCGAACTGGAATGAGTCCGCACCTCAAGCAATTTATCCTGCTGCTCGAAGGCGTTAACAAGGCATTTGAAGGCTTTCAAGCGATCAACGACCTGAATTTTTACATGGATGAAGGTGAACTGCGCACCATCATCGGACCGAATGGTGCCGGGAAAAGCACGATGATGGATATTATCACCGGCCGCACCAAACCCGACACGGGCAAGGTGGAGTTTGGCAAGGATACAGATTTGACCACCATGAACGTGCCGGAAATCAACCGGCTGGGCATCGGTCGAAAATTTCAAACGCCTTCGGTTTATATCCATCACACGGTTTTTGAAAACCTGCTGCTCTCCCTCAAAGGCCCGCGCGGGGTTTTCCACCAACTTTTCGCGCTGACCACTTCCGAACAGCGCGACCGTATCGACACTGTGCTCAAAACTATCGGGTTGATGGCCCGGGCGGAGGATCTGGCGGGCTCCCTTTCGCATGGCCAGAAGCAATGGCTGGAGATCGGCATGCTGCTGGCCCAAGACCCCAAGTTGCTGCTGGTGGATGAACCCGCCGCCGGCATGACCGACGAGGAAACCCACAAAACCGGTGAACTCCTCCTGAGCCTGGAAGGCAAGCACAGCATCATCGTCATCGAGCACGACATGACCTTTGTGCGCCAGATCGCCCGCAAGGTCACGGTGCTGCACCAGGGCCACGTTTTATGCGAAGGCAGCGTGGATGACGTGCAAAACGACGAGCGCGTCAAAGAAGTATATCTCGGCCGGAGAAAGAAACATTAATCCGCCATGCTGAAGCTCTCCCAGATCAATGTGAATTACGACGGCTCGCGGATTTTGCGCGGGGTCAGTCTCATCGTGCCCGAAAAAAGCCTGGTCTGCCTCATGGGGCGCAACGGGGTGGGGAAAACCACGACGCTCAAGGCCATAGTGGGATTGGTCAAACCCGAATCCGGCCGCGTGGAACTGGCGGGCACGGACCTCACCGGACTGGCGCCGGATGCGCGCGCCCGCGCAGGCCTCGGCTTTGTGCCGCAGGGACGCGACATTTTTCCGCACCTCACGGTCTGGGAAAACTTGAAGGTGAGCCTGGCGGTGCACGGCACACCGGCGAGCGAGGTGGAACGCGTGGTGGAATTGTTTCCCATGCTCAAGGAATTTTTGCAGCGCAAAGGCGGGGTTTTAAGCGGCGGCCAGCAGCAGCAACTGGCCATCGCCCGCGCCCTGCTTACCAACCCGAAAATCCTGATCCTGGACGAACCCACCGAAGGCATCCAGCCGAACATCATTGACCTGATTGGCGACACGCTGCTGAAACTCAAGCAGGAGGGCCGGATCAGCATCCTGCTGGTGGAACAATACCTCGATTTTTGTCTCGCCGTCGGCGACAGTTTTTACATCATGGACCGCGGCGCGATAGTGGCCGGTGGAGCGATCGCGCAACTCAATGACGAGATTGTCAAAAAACATCTAACGGTTTGAATTGTGGTTGCGCCCGCAAAAATTAATTACGCGGAAAAAGGGTATGCGCTCTTGGAGGTGGCATCCGTTGGCGGCGAAAGCACCGTGATTTCAGCCTATGCCAGCACCCCGTTAAAACTGCTCACTCCGCGCGCGCGTGGCGCGAGCGTATGGGCTTTCACGAGCAGCTTCGGCGGGGGCCTCGTGGCTGGCGACCGGACGCGGCTTGAACTTCACCTGGCCCGGAATACACGCAGTTTTCTCGGCACCCAGTCGGCCACCAAAGTTTATCGCAATACCGGACAGGGCGCATCCAGCCATGCGACCAGCGCCATGCTGGCGGAAGGGTCGCTGCTGGTGTTTGCCCCGGACCCGGTGCAGCCATTTGCTCACTCCAGCTATGGGCAGCGACAGGAATTCCGGCTCGCCGCCGGTTCCGGCCTGGCCCTGGTGGACTGGTTTAGCTCCGGACGCCTCGCGTGCGGCGAACGCTGGGCCTTTACCCGCCTGGAAAGCCGCAACGAAATTTTCCTGAAAGGGGAAAGAATTTTTCTGGATGCGATCTCCTTAAACCCCGCCGGAATGCCCCCGGCCGCTTCCCACACCACCGGCCGCTTCAATTGTTTTGCCTTGCTGTTGTTGGCAGGCGAACCCCTAAAAAACGCCGCCGCGGATTTACTGGCTGAAGTGGCCGCCCTGCCCGTCCAGCGCGCCGCGCCGCTCATCTGCAGCGCCAGCCCCATCCGCCAAGGGGCGGTACTACGCGTGGCCGGCGAGACCACAGAGGCCGTGGGCCGTGAACTGCACCGCCGGCTGAAATTTGCGAGCGACATTTTGGGCGACGATCCCTGGGCGCGCAAATGGTAAAGTTATGCATCTCTCACCCCGTGAAATAGACAAACTGCAGCTGCACAATGCCGGGTTTCTGGCGCAAAAGCGCCTGGCGCGCGGCGTCAAACTAAACCATCCCGAAGCCGTTGCCTTGATCGCCACCGTGCTGCTGGAACTCATCCGCGATGGCAAAAGCGTGGCGGAGCTGATGCATCTGGGACAACAGTTGATCGGGCGCAATCAAGCCATGAGCGGCGTGCCGGAGATGATTCCGGACGTGCAGGTTGAAGGCACCTTTCCCGACGGCTCCAAGCTCGTGACAGTGCATCATCCCATAGCCCGGGAGAATGGTAATCTGGCCCTCGCGCTATACGGCAGTTTTTTGCCCGTGCCGGAACTTTCGGTTTTTCAGGCCGGCACGGACACCCTGATTCCCGGCGCCATTTTGGTACCAGCCGGCGAGATTGTGCTCAACGCCGGCCGGGCCACCGCCGAGTTGGCGGTCACCAATCTCGGCGACCGGCCGATTCAGGTGGGCAGCCATTATCATTTCATCGAGACGAACCGCGCATTAAAATTTGACCGCGCCGCTGCCTACGGCAAACGCCTGGACTGTCCGGCCGGGACCGCGGTCCGCTTTGAGCCAGGTGAGACCAAGACCGTGAAACTGGTCGAGATCGCCGGAAAAAAGATTATTCGCGGTGGCAACCGGCTGGCGAGTGGCAAGGTTTCCGCCGCCGGCCGGAAAGCCGCCTTAAAACAAGTCCAAACGAAAGGGTTTTCTCATGTCACATAAGATGAAGCGCACCCATTACGCCGAAATGTTCGGGCCGACCACCGGCGACAAGGTGCGTCTGGGAGACACTTCACTCGTCCTCGAAGTGGAAAAGGATTTCACGGTGTATGGTGATGAATGTAAATTCGGCGGCGGCAAAGTCATCCGCGAAGGCATGGGCCAGGCGGCAGGCATCGGGGCCAAGGACGCACTGGACTGTGTGATCACCAATGCGCTGGTGCTGGATTACACTGGCATCTACAAGGCCGACCTTGGCATTAAAAATGGTCTCATTGCCGGCATTGGCAAAGCGGGCAATCCCGATATGATGGCAGGCGTGACGAAAGGCATGATTATTGGCGTCACAACCGAAGTCATCGCCGGCGAGGGCCTGATCGTCACCGCCGGCGGGCTCGATACCCACATTCATTTCATCTGCCCCCAACAAGCCCACGAAGCTATCGCGACCGGGCTTACCACGATGGTCGGCGGTGGCACCGGACCGGCAACCGGCACCTGCGCCACGACCTGCACGCCCGCGCCGTTTTATTTTCAGGCAATGCTGCAGGCGGTGGATGCGCTACCGCTCAATTTCGGTTTTACCGGCAAAGGCAACACCGCCCTGCCCGCCGGCCTGCGAGAGCAGATTGCCGCCGGGGCCATCGGGCTCAAGCTCCATGAGGATTGGGGCACCACGCCCGCCGCGATTGATTGCTGCCTGAGCCTCGCGGATCAGCACGACGTGCAGGTGACTATTCATACCGACACACTGAACGAATCCGCCTTCGTGGATGATACCATCGCCGCTTTCCAAGGCCGCACGATTCACACGTATCACAGTGAAGGCGCAGGCGGCGGCCACGCGCCTGACATCATCCGCATCTGTGGCGAACCGAACGTGCTGCCGAGTTCCACGAATCCGACCCGGCCTTACACCATCAACACCATTGATGAGCATCTGGATATGCTCATGGTCTGCCACCACCTTGATCCGAACCTGCCGGAGGACGTGGCGTTCGCGGAAAGCCGAATCCGTGGCGAGACCATCGCGGCGGAAGATATTCTGCACGACCTGGGTGCCATCAGCATGATGAGCTCGGATTCACAAGCCATGGGCCGCATTGGCGAAGTTATCACCCGGTCCTGGCAGACGGCGGATAAAATGAAACAGCAACGCGGGCGACTCGCCGAGGAATCTGGCGACAACGATAACGTGCGCATTAAGCGCTACCTCTCCAAATACACGATCAACCCCGCGCTCGCCCATGGCATGGCGCATATCATTGGCTCGATTGAACGGGGCAAGCTTGCCGATCTCGTGCTATGGAAGCCCGCGATGTTTGGCGCGAAACCGGAGCTGGTCATTAAAGGCGGACTCATAGCCTGGGCGCAGATGGGCGATCCGAACGCGAGCATTCCCACCCCGCAACCAGTCTTCATGCGCCCGATGTTTGGCGCTTTCGGCCGCGCCACCGGCCTGACTTCGATCGCCTTTGTAAGCCAGCTCGCCCAGCGAAAGAACATCGGCAAAACATACGGCCTGACCAAGCGCATTGAGGCGGTGAAAGGCTGCCGCAAAATCGGCAAGCGCGATATGAAATGGAACCATGCGCTGCCGAAGATCGTGGTGGATCCGGAGACCTACGAAGTTCGCGCTGACGATGAATTGTTAAGCTGTGAGCCAGCGAAAATTTTACCCCTGGCACAAAGGTACCAGTTGTTTTGAAGATGGCGGCAGCACGAAAAGCCCGGCTGGGTGCCCGCCGCCTTGTGTCGCGGCGTAAACCACCGGATACCGGGGACCGCCGGAATGAGCCCGTAGCCGACTGGCTGGTTTGGCAACTGATGGATTCGGCCTTTCCCACAGGGGGGTTCGCGCATTCCCAGGGATTGGAAGCCGTGTGGCAGCATGGTGAGGTGCGCAATCGCATCGAGCTGGTTTCTTTTGCGGAAACCGGAATGCATCAGCTGGGGCACTCCGCCCAGCCCTTGGTAATGGCTGCTTTTGACGAGCCGAAACGTTTGCCGGAATTCGACCACCTCTGTGAGGTGTTTACCACGAACCATGTGACCAACCGTGCCAGCCGGGCGCAAGGTCGTGCCTTTTTGACAGCGGTGGAGCGTATTTTTGCTCATGATACCCGGTGCCTGCCTGATGCGCTCACCGCACCTTGCGCACACTTCGCGCCGGTCTTTGGCGCATGTTTGCGCCATTTGGGAATTCCGCGCCGGACCGCATCACGGATGTTTTTCTGCAACTATCTGCGCAGCGTGCTGGCTGCTGCTGTGCGTTTAAATATCGTCGGCCCCATGGAAGCACAGATCCTGCAACAGCGTCTGGCTGGCCAGGCAGAGGAAATTCTCATCCGCTGTGAATCGCTCAGTCTGGCAGATCTGACCCAGACTTCGCCGCTGCTGGATTTGTGGCAGGGCGCGCAAGACCGGCTATATTCCCGACTTTTCCAAAGTTAATCAATTCTATGAACATTCTGCTTCATTTCGAGACTCAGGGAGGTAACGGTGGTTCGTCTGGTCATCCGGATCACCCCGGCCAATTTCATGAGCGTGAATTGCCCTTGGATCGTAATTTCAAGCAACGTGCTTTCACTGTCGGGGTAGGCGGGCCGGTGGGCAGTGGCAAAACGGCGCTGATGCTGCAACTCTGCCTGGGCCTGGGCAAAACAATGAACCTTGCAGCGGTAACCAACGACATCTTCACCAAGGAGGACGGGGAATTTTTGACGAAACATGGTGCCCTGTCACCGGAACGCATTCGGGCAGTGGAGACGGGTGGCTGTCCGCACGCAGCCATTCGCGAGGATATTTCCGCGAACCTGCTGGCCCTCGAGGAATTGCACGCCAAATTCCAGCCGCAACTTCTGTTCATCGAGTCAGGGGGCGATAATCTCGCGGCGTGCTTCAGCCGGGAGTTGGCCGATTTCACCATCCAAGTCATTGATGTGGCGGGCGGGGACAAAATTCCCCGCAAAGGAGGTCCAGGTATCACGCAATCTGATTTATTGGTGATCAACAAGACTGATCTGGCCGTGGCGGTTGGTGCAGATTTAGAAGTAATGGCGAGCGATACCCGCAAGATGCGAGGTGCCGGACCATTTGTGTTTGCCCAGGTAAAGCATGGCGTCGGCGTGGATAAAATCATCTCCCACCTGATTCATGCCTGGCAACATGCCTGCAGCATACCACACGGCCCCGCCTCAGCCCACGGCCAATAGCCGCACGGAAAGTTTAAAAGCAAAACCGTAAATCGGGAAATTTCCCGGCTGGCCTAGGCCATCGCTGGCTCAGCATTGAGCGGCAACTGCGGTTGTTCTTCCGCTTTGTGAAACTTGACGCTGACGATCTTGCTAATGCCATGTTCCTGCATGGTCACGCCGTATAGCACGTCAGCCATGCCGATCGTGCGCTTGTTGTGCGTGATGATGACAAACTGGGAGTGGGCCAGGAACCGCTGCAAAATTTTCACAAAACGGATGACGTTGGCTTCATCCAGGGGCGCGTCCAATTCGTCCAGCACGCAGAACGGGCTGGGCTTCACCTGATAAATCGAGAACAGCAGTGAGACGGCGACCATCGTCTGTTCACCGCCGGAGAGCAGAGAGATGCTCTGCAACTGTTTGCCGGGCGGGCGGGCGACGATTTCAATGCCGCTTTCCAGCACATCGTTTTCATCCGACAAGACCAGATCCGCCTTGCCGCCGCCAAAAACGTCCACAAACATGGCACGGAAATTATCGCGGATTTTTTCGAACGTCTCCACGAACATCTGGCGGGTCTGGTCATTGATGCGATTGATGACTTCGAGCAACTGGGCCTTGGCATTGACCAGATCATCATATTGCTGGGTGAGAAATTGATGGCGCTGCTCAGTCTCTTCGTATTCCTCAATGGCCACGAGATTCACGGGGCCCATGTCATCGATTTTCTGTTGCAGCGCTTCAACCTGCTGCTGCACCGAGTTCCAGTCCGTGCCCGCCCCGCTCCCGGCCATTTGCTCTGGTGTGAGCGTCTCAATCTTGGCCGGGCCCTCGTCAGCCTGGGTGATGGTGATGCACTCGCTGCGGATGTCGTCGAGTTGGAGATGATATTTCTGCTGCACTTTCTCACGCAGATTCTGGACAGTCATGCTTTTTTGCGCCAGCTCCACATCAAGAGCGCCCCGCTGGTTTTGCATTTCCGTCAACCGGTTGCGCTGCGTGCGCAACGACTCGTCGCGTTGGGAGATCTCGCTTTCCAGCGTGTTTTTATGCCCCAACAGCTCGGCGGTTTGCACGTTCACCAGCTCCCGCTCTTGTTGCAGGCGTTCGATCTGGGATTTTGCCTCCAAAATCTCGGTTGCCGCCTGCTCCTTGCGCGCGATAAAAGAGGAGCATTCACTGCGCCGGGCTTCCACCAACTGACTCAGCTCGTCAATGCGATAGCCCAGCGATGTGCGTTGCTGGCGGAACGACGAAGCCAGTTGCTCGTCGGACGCGAGGGCCACTTTGCTCTCGGTCAAGGCCGCCGTGGCCATATCGCGTGCCGCGCGGAATCCTTCTAATTCCCTGGTCAAACCGGCAACCAGTTCCTGTGTCGCTCGCTCACGGGCTTCCCCTTCGTCCAGCCGCGCCGCCAGCGCCTCGCGCTTTTGCGAACCTTCCGCTTCCTGGGCAGCGAGGCTTTCCACCTCAAAGACCATCGTATCCAGCCTCTGGTGCAGGAGACGATTGGAATTATTGAGCGCATTAAACTCACCTTCCCGCGTGGCGATGGCGACTTCCTGCTGGCGCAATTCCATCTGCGCCTGCTGGAGGCTGGTTTGCAATTCAGTTTGCTCGCTCAATCGGGCGCCGCGCTTCTGGCTCGCCGCAGCCACCCGTTCTTGTAATTCCGCCAGTTCTGCCTGCAACTCCGTGATCTGATTCTTGCGGCCCAGAATAGAGGACGGTGCCTTGCCATTGCCCACCGCATTCAAATAACCGCCCGTATAAATGCCATGCCGGTTCAGCAAATCGCCGCCGAGCGTCACAAAATCGCAGCCGGCGTGCCCGCTCTGCATCTGCAGCCTGGCGGTATGCAAATCCGCCGCAATAAAGGTGCGGACCAGCAATGATTTCA
>CAISVF010000261.1 GCA_903888765.1 uncultured Verrucomicrobia subdivision 3 bacterium
GATCAGCATGACCGGCTATCCCGGCACGCCTGCGGGCCTGAACGACTTTCCGGCCATTTACCACGGCGGTGCCGCCGGCATCGCTTTTGCGGATGGCCATTCCGAAGTGCATAAGTGGAAGGACCCGTTGACTTTGAAAGCAGCCTGGTCTGCTGCCGACCGTGGCGGTGCCGCGCCCACGGATTCCGCCTGGCTGCAGGACCACGCCACGCGCCCCTGAGTCCGCTGGCTGGCCGCGAGCGCGATCAAATAAAAAAAGTAGCGAAAAATAGTTCACCTTTCCATGAACCACCATTTTCGCCTTTCAGAGGGCAGCTTGGTAGGGCGCGCAGTCCCCTGCGCGCCGCTCCCTGTCACGTAACCAGCCAAGTCCTTCGTCGCCAATTGTCAGTAGTCAATAAGGGGCGCCGCTCCCGCTTCTTTTTAATCTAACTCCGCAACTCTCGCCTCAATCCCGCCGCCAGTATTACCACAACAGCGGAAATCCCTCCCCGTTCCCCCCCTCTCACCATCTCAGCATTTGATGGCCGCCATTTGAGCTTTTTGTGTCGTGGCACCACCACCGACTGGATAAACGCGAGCGCAATCAAGCCAAACCGAGGCGGAAATATGTTCACCTTCGCCTGGGGGAGAAGGCCGGGGAGGGCGGACGTTAAAACAAATTTTTAATTTTGCCACTGGCCACCGTTTCTCAATTTCTGATTTTGAATTATGACAGCCAACCGCCAGCATTTCTGTTTTTGTTTTCCGCCGCTGGAATCCCGCTTGCAAAGCCGCTAGAAGCGGCTAGCTTTTCAACATGAGCAGTCGAGAAATGGTCATTGAGCTGGTCAACCGGCTGCCAGCCGACACGCCGCTGGATGAGATTGCCCGCGAGATTGAACTGCTGGTGGGCATCGAAAAGGCGCGCTGGCAGGCCCGTCGTGGCGAGGGCATTCCCGCCGGGGACGCCCGCAAGCTCGTCGAGACATGGGCTTCAAAGTAATTCTTACGCCGCAGTCGCAAGCTGATTTGTGCAACATCGTTTTCTTCATCGCCGAGGACCATCCCGAACGCGCCAAATCTTTTGGCAATGAACTCATTGACCGCGCACTGACGCTCGCGGAAATGCCGGAGCGCGGGCGCGTAGTGCCGGAAATCTCCGAACCAACCGTCCGCGAAATCGTCCACCGTCCCTATCGCATCATCTACGAAATTTTTGCGGAACAAAACGCGGTTTATGTGCTGCGCTTCTGGCATAGCGCGCGCGGAGAACCGGAGATTAAAAAATAAGCCAAACCACCGTGGTCTTTGGCGCCGACCACGCCAAATCGCCGGCGCGGCCATTTCTGTGTGCTGCCACCCGCGACGTGGCGATCGTTCGCTGGAAGTCTTGGCGGACCCCCTTGTGACTGCAACCGCCAATTTTTTCTGCCCTCCCGATTTCTGCTTTTTTTTGTTCCTCCCGCTGGATGACTGCGCTCAACTTCCGGACCATCCCGAACTAGGATACATCGCACGTCTACGTTCTTTTGGCTTAGTGAAAGTATATCATTCAAGGATTTTTTTGCTCTTTCCTGTTTCCGTGGATTTTAAGTATGGTGTTCCCTCAGCAAGCGCAAAGCATCCATCGGCAAAGCACTCTTTGGAGCAAATGGCCTTGCTATATGTTGTTTTGGATTATTCGCGGGTCTGCACTTCGGTCCACGACTTGGAAGAAGTGGGGCCGGGCACGAGGTTTCAAATCGTTATATGAGCACTATCAGCGATGGCCAATTGGCGGATGCCGTGCGGGTTGCTTTTCGCAACCTTCCCGAAAAACACCGCGCCACAATTTTCAAGAAAGCCGCGCCGTTTCGCCACAAAACTACGGCCAATATCTTACACGGCGCCCACATTCCGCCCACCTTCCAGCCCGAACGCATGTCGTTTTGGTTGCGGCCCGAACAGCGGCGCAAGATGGAAGAGGTCGTCCTGTCCCCGCAGCATGAGGAGTGGCTCGATGGAATTCTTCGTGCGTTCTTCTGTGAAGCACACCCGGAGGTGAATAATTGTCTCCTTGAACAGCTCGAGTCTTCCACCAATCCAATGACTTTCGAGGAGGCGCTTGCAGGCATCCCGGCTAAGTTTCCCAATGAACCTTTCATGGATCTCTACATGGCGTGCATCCGCTGGGTTTGTCAGGAGCGGATTGGTGCTCATGATGAGCAGGTCCGGGAATTCAGGCAAAAGCTGGGTTCAACCAATGCTCCTGCCGCGGAAAATTCCGGCAATCGGACTCCCGTCGCACCGGACAATAGTGTGACCACAACTGCCGTGTCTTCGATTGGAAAGTTAGCCGAATTCGACGCGCATTGGCAGCAACTCTCCAAGGCGATCGAAGGGATTCGCAACTTGAAGCCTTGTGATATTGATGCCTTGACGGCCAACACCAAGGCTGCGCAACAAATCGCCGATGGGCTGGTTTCCCAGTTGCAGCAAATGGCCACCGAGACCGGACAGCCGATGCCGGTCTGGACAACTCGCGATGAATTCTCTGCCGCCTGGACCCAATTGACTGCGGCCGTGGACACCAAACGCTCGGCTGGTGAAAAGATCATAAAGTTCAAATCGGCGGTCGCCGACTCGCTCCAGTCTGTCCATGTCCGTCACCGCTTGCCGAAAAAACAGGCGCAATTGTGGGAGCTCGCCCGGCGCGCGGCTGCTGAGGTCCGTGACACCTCGTTTGGCATTGAAGAGTTGCGCCTCGGTGGCCCATCCGATTCGGCGGAATGGCTTA
>CAISVF010000262.1 GCA_903888765.1 uncultured Verrucomicrobia subdivision 3 bacterium
CCGCAACCGCGCGTCGGCTTTCAGGCGCCGGCAGACTTCCAGTCCATCCAGCTCCGGCATTTTGATGTCCAGAATGATCAGGTCCAGCGGCTCCAGACTGGCCACTTCCAGGGCGCGCTTGCCGCTGCGGGCACAGCGCACCCGGCACCCGTGCGGTTCCAGAATGGCGGTCAGCAACTGCAGGTTGGCAGTAGCGTCGTCCACGACGAGTATCGAAGCTGGCGGAATCATTTGGGCGCGGGAGCGGCGGCATTTTCCAGCAGTTCAAGCAATTTGTCAGCATCGAACTCACGGGCCAGTGTCCGCAGCGCCGCGACCAGTTCCCCGTGCCGGGGATCCACGATGCCGAGCAACCGCTCCACTTCCCGATAATTCCCGGTGACCACCGCCCGGCGCAATTGATCGCGCAAAGTTTCCGGCAGGACCTCCAGTGGCAAGGGGCGGGCCTTGCGCGCGGAGCGGGGGGCGGGTTCCGCTGCCGCATCGGTCTCGAAGCGCAGGCCCAGCAGGCGCTGGATTTTGCCAAAGAGATCCTGTTCCTCCACGGGTTTGGGCACAAAATCATCGGCTCCGGCCGCCAGCGCCTTGGCCTGGTCTTCCGGATAAGCGGTGGCGCTGACCGAGATGATTTTAACCGGACGGCACCGGCCATCGGCCCGCAGGCGGCGAATGGTTTCATAGCCGTCCATTTCCGGCATGCGGGTATCCATCAACACCAGGTGAGGCTGCCAGGCGGGGCAGTTCTCCAGCGCGGCCGGCCCGCTGCTGACGGTGGCCGGCTTAAATCCGGCAGCGGCGAGCAACTGGAGCAGCACATCGCCATTCATGGGCTGATCATCCACAATCAGCACCCGGCAGGGCGGCTGGCCGGCGGCGAGCCGCACCAGTTTGGGAGGGCGCGGCGCGGGCCGCGACACAAAGCCCGGCACGAGTTCGACCGGGATTTCCAGGCGGAAGGTGCTGCCCGGGGCCGTCTGGCCGGGGCAGGTGACTTCGCCGCCGAGTAGCCGGGCGTATTGCCGGCTGATGGCCAGGCCCAAGCCGGTGCCGCCCGGGGACTGCAACCCGTTTTTCGTCTGATAAAATTTTTCGAATAGCTGGTCCCGCTCCTCCGGGGCAATCCCGGGGCCGGTGTCGGTGATATCCACCACCAGACGCGACACGGCGGCGGATACGTCCACAAAATGCCAATGCACCTCGATGCCGCCCTGCCGGGTGAATTTTACGGCGTTCGCCAGCAGGTTGGCCAGAATCTGCCGGATTTTTTCCTGATCCGAGCGGATGCGCAGCGGCACCGCGCCGCTCCGGCTTTGAGTCAGCGTCAAGCCTTTGGCGTGGGCCAGCGGATGGAACAACTGGTTGAGTTCGTCCAGCAGCTTGACCGGATTGAAATCCACGGGCTGGAGGGTCATCTGGCCGGATTCAATTTTGGAGAGGTCCAGAATGGTATTCAAAATAGCCATAAGGTTTTGGCCGCTCTGGTAGATGATGCCCAGCTTCTCCTGCGCGGCGGGGGGCACGGTGGTATCGCGCTGTAAAAGCTGGGTGTAGCCCAGCACCCCGTTCATCGGCGTGCGCAGTTCGTGGGACATTTTCGCCAGAAAATCGCTCTTGGCCCGGTTGGCCTGCTCCGCCTTCAGCAGCGCCAGCGATAGCTCCTGGGCAACCCGCTTGCGCTCGGAATTGTCAATCAGGGTGGTGCGATTGCCGATGAAACGCCCCGCTTCATCATAAATCGCGGTGGCCGAAATCAGCACGGGCAGGCGCTGGCCTTGTTTGCCCATATAAATCCGCTCGGTCTGAAAGATCCCCGTGCGCTGCAAATCCTGAAAGCGCTCGTCGAAATTCACCTGGTCTTCCGGTGACAGCAGGTCGGTGATTTTCCGGCCGATGAGCTCCTCCCGCTGATAGCCCAGCAGTTTGAGCTCCGTATTATTGATGTGGACGATGCGGGTTTCGGCATCCAGGCTGTGATAGCCGCAGGGGGCGTTTTCATACAGATCATTGATTTCGGCGGCAGAGCGGGCCAACTGCAGTTCGATGGCCTTCCGCGCGGTGTTGTCGAACACGCTGGCCCGCGTTTCAAGCAGGTGACCCTGCGCATCCCGGACAGTGGTGGCCGATACGATCACCGGCAGCCGGGTGCCATTCTTGCGCAAATAAACCCGCTCCAGATTCGCCACCGCCCCGAGGGTCTGCAACTGTTGGAAATCGTGCTGAAATTTTTCCTGCTCTTCGGCAGGCAGAAAGCGGCTCAAGGGCTGACCGATCATTTCCTCCCGCTGATAGCCCAGCCAGG
>CAISVF010000263.1 GCA_903888765.1 uncultured Verrucomicrobia subdivision 3 bacterium
ATGCCACCCGCCAGTGCGAGGAACTTTTGCGCGGCGGAGCGCCCGGGCTGCATTTCTACACGCTCAACAAAGCCCATTCAACGGTGCAGGTATTAAAAAATCTAGGGCTGGCCTAAAGTCGCACGGATGAGGGTTCTGACCGGGGTTGGAACCTTTTTTTCCGCTATCCATTTGGGGTGCGCCTCGAAGAGCGAAAACACCTTCGCTTGGGTGCCTAATTTCCGCTTCAAAAAACCTTGCGCAGCGCAGTTGCATCACGAAAAGGTTTCTGACATTTTACCGGCATGAACCACACATTAAACCGCCGCAAATTCCTCAAAACCACCGCTCTGGCCGCTGGTACCGCTGCATTCGGCGTGCCCACGTTGCTCCGCGCCGCCAACCTGAACAGCAAGCTGAACATCGCGGCCATCGGAGCCATGGGCAAGGGCGAAAGCGATACGAACTGCTGCGACACCGAAAACATTGTCGCCCTGTGCGATGTGGATTCCGCTCGCTGCGCCAGACAGCTCCAGAAATATTCCGGCGCAAAGTTCTATCAGGATTTTCGCAAGATGTTTGACGAGATGGGCACCGGCATTGATGCGGTTACCGTCTCCACGCCGGATCATTTTCACGCCATCGCCGCCTCGCAGGCGATGCGTTTGAAGAAGCATGTCTATTGCCAGAAGCCCCTGGTGCAAACCATCTACGAGGCCCGCTATCTGCGCAATCTGGCCCGCGAAACCGGCGTCGTTACGCAAATGGGCAATCAGGGTAGTGCAGCGGATGGCTTGCGCCGGGCGGTGGAGTGCATTCATGCGGGCATCATCGGTCAGGTGAGCGAAGTCCACATCTGGACGAATCGCCCCGTATGGCCGCAAGGCCTGGACCGCCCGGAAGGTTCCGACCCTGTGCCGGCTTCTCTCGATTGGGACATCTGGCTGGGACCGGCCCCGGTGCGTCCCTACAAAAAAGGTTTTTATGCGCCGTGGAACTGGCGCGGCTGGCAGGATTTCGGCACCGGAGCGCTCGGTGACATGGCCTGCCATACCGTCAACATGCCGTTCCGCGGCCTGCAGCTTGGCTACCCGACGGAAATCGAAGGCACGCCGCTGGGCGCGATGAATCATGAGACGTATCCGCTCGGCTCCAAAATTCGTTTTCAATTTCCCGCCCGCAAAGTTTCCATTCCCGCCGCGCATCCATCCTTCTTCCACCGGCACGACACCTTGTCTTTTGCGCCTGCCACCTTCACCTGGTACGACGGCGGGCAGCCCGACAACACCAAGCCGAACGGTCACGATTTCAGCAATAAACCGCCGCGTGAATTACTCACCGACATCGAAGATTTGCTGGGCGAGGTGCCCAATAGCGCGTGCCTGCTCATTGGTGAAAAGGGCAAGATTTTCTCCCCGGACGATTACGGCGAACAGTTTTTTGTAAAGCAGACCGGCGACAAGAAATTCGTTCACTACAAAAAGCATCCGGCGGTGGAATTGGTTCCCCAGACCATGCCGCGCAACACCTTCAAGGGTGACAATGACCGCCGGCATCATCAGGAATGGATCGCGTCCATCAAGGCTGGCAAACCGCAGAATTGCTATTCGCGTTTTGAGATTGGCGCCCAGCTTACGGAAATCATGCTGCTGGGGTGCGTCTCGCTGCGCGTCGGCAAAAAATTGGAATGGGACGGACCGAACATGCGCGCCATCAATTGTCCGGAGGCGGCCCCCTTCATCAAACGCGACAATCGCAGCGGCTGGAAACTTGCCTGAACTGTGAACCCGGATTTCACCCGCCGCAACTTCCTCAAAAAAACCGGGGCGGCCGCCATCGTGGCGTCCGCCTGGCCGGCTTGGGCGCAGACGAATAAAACCATTACCGTGGCGTTCGTTGGCGTGGCTCATATTCACACGCCGGGCTACCTCAATGAGGTTTCCCGTCACCCTGAGGTGAAGGTGAAATACGTCTGGGACCCCGACCTCGCACGCGCCGATCGCCGGGCCAAAGAAGCCGGTGCTCAAGTGGCCGCTGACTTGAAGACCATTTGGGAAGATTCGGAAGTCGTCGCGGTCATCATTCTATCCGAGACGAATCGCCATGCCGAATTGGTGGCGGCAGCCGCGGCCGCAGGAAAGCATCTGTTTGTTGAAAAGCCGCTGGGCATCACTGCCTCGGAAAGCCGCAAGATGGCTACCGCTATCGAAGCAAAGCATTTGCTCTTTACGACCGGCTATTTCATGCGGACCGATCCCAAACATATTTTTCTAAAAGGCGAAATCGAAAAAGGTCATTTTGGAAAAATCACCCGGGTGCGCGGTTCCAATTGTCACAACGGCTCGCTGGCGGGCTGGTTCGATGACGAATGGCGGTGGATGACTGATCCCAAGCAAGCGGGCATCGGCGCGTTTGGCGACCTCGGCACGCACAAGCTGGACATTCTCATGTGGCTTCTGGGCGATATTGCCGCTGTTACGGCGGATATTCATCCCGTCACGGGGCGCTATGGCAAATGCGATGAAAGCGGCGAAGCGCTGCTGCGGTTTGCCAGCGGCGTTACCGGCACGCTGGCCGCTGGCTGGGTGGATATCGAAGATCCGGTGAAATTGATCATCAGTGGCACCGAAGGCCACGCGGTAATCGTGAACGACCAGTTGTTTTATCACAGCGAGAAACTGGAGCGCAGTGACAGCCGCAAACCGTGGAAAGATCTCCCGCCGGCACCTGCGGTGCCCATGGCGCAATTTTTAAATTCCCTGGCGGGGATCAAAAACGAGCCGCTGGTGACGCCCTCGGAGGCGGCGGCCCGCGTGGCCACCATGCAGGCAATTTACGAAGCTGCTAGCGGACAGAAGTGGGTCAAGGTCCCCTGAAATACCGAACGGCGACCGGGGTGCGCCGATTACTTGGGCAGCAAGGCGACGATATCTTCGTGCGGCCGCGCAATGACGTGCGCGGCGATCAGCTTGCCTAGCGATCCCACGGCTTTGGCCCCGGCCTCCACTGCTGCTGTCACGGCTGCGACGTCGCCTTTTACAATCACGGTGACATACGCTGCGCCGATTTTCTCCTTGCCGACGAGGGTAACGTTGGCCGATTTCAACATGGCATCCGTCGCTTCGAGAATGGCGGTAAGGCCCTGCGTTTCGAGAATGCCCAAGGCGGTTTGATTTGTGCTCATAAGATTCGTTTTTGTGGCGGGATAGTCGGTGGGTAAAAATTGGTCACGCCCGCCGTAAAGCGGGTTTTGCGCGTTGGGAAAATATATCATCCCGTGCATCGCCTCCGCTGGACGGGCCAGGGAAAGCACAATGGCGGTAGAGCCGAGCTGGGTGGCGGTCGCTTCCGCCGAGGCTAGCGCGGCGTTAATCTCTGCAGGGCCGCTTCCCCCGAGGCGGATCAAGATGTTTTCATTCCCGGTCGCCTCCAAGCCCAGAATGGAAACGCGCGCAGCTTTTGCTGCTGCATCAGCCACCACGGCGGCAACACTCAAGAACGGAACTTCGATAAAACCCAGTGCGGTCATTTTGTCAGTTGTTACTCCACGGCGATAACGTTGGAATACATGCCTCGCCCCGGCGGTGGTGTCGAGGTCGGATCGTCTTTCCAGCATTCGCATTCACAAGGGCTTCAGCGTAGCCGCATTCACCCGGCAGGCAAGTCAGTTTCCCTTGATGTTTATTCAAAAATTATTGCGACTGCATAGTTCAAAAACAGATCGCGGAGGAAACCCGTTGCGCCGCTATGAATCATCTGGCGCCGGATGGTTGGGGCGAACCCACGCCAGACGCCGTGAATTTGCAGATTCGCTTGGTCGGGTTCATTTACCAAGCTTGTTCTCCCGAAAATTGTCCCCGCGATTCAGCAACGTTGCCGCAGGGAGTTCTATTTTTGCGGATTCAACATCTCGCCCATCACCTGTCGCACAAGTTGTTCGATATCCGCACGATTTGGCGCGGGTTTTTCCGGTGCGCAACTTGCATGCCGACATTCGCTCGCCGCCTCGCTGAAACCGCAGTCGGCCAGGACGCACGCCAGCTTGCCGCGCATCTCGGCGATGAGCGCTTCCTCCCGGCCGGACAATGGAAACCGCGCGTGACCAGCCTGGAACCCCCGGAGCTCGTAGCCCTGACGGAAACCTTCCGGAAAATTCGGGGCGCCCACCATCAGCGAAAACAGTTCCAGCAGTTTGAATTGGGTTTGCCGCGCCGCGTCCCACCGGCCCGCCCGGCAATCCGCATAGAGCTTCATGACTACCTCGGGAACCACGCCACCGCTGGACAGGGTGCCACCATCCGCGCCCACAAACATCGCCGTGCACAGCAGTTCTTCCCAGCCAATCAGCACGGAGAAGTCAGGTCGTTGGGGTTTGATCTCCAGGAGCGTCTGCTGGAAGCGACACAAGTCTTTGCTCGTATCCTTGGTGCCCACAATGCGCGGGCAATCAAGGGCTAAACGCTTGAGCACCGGAATCGAAATCTCATTGGCAAAAACCGGTATGTTATAAACTACGATGTCAATTGGCGACCGGGCAGCGATCTCGCGGAAATATTGCTCAATGCTTTCCTGTGTGAGCTTGTAGTAATACGGCCCGGTGATGGATACCGCGCGACACCCCAAATCCGCGCAGTAGTGGCACATCTCCAGAACCAGGTCCACATTCGGCTCCGCCGCACCGGCGAGAATCGGTTTGCCGGACGCTTCCTCAACCACAATTTTCAGCACGCGTTTGCGCTCTTCGTAGCTCAGGCGGATGAATTCGCCCATGCTGCCATTGGGATAAAAACCGGTCACGCCCTTGCTGACCAGCCAGCGGATAATCCGGCGCAATTCCTCCTCAGCGATGCGACCCTGCGCGTCGTAAGGAACGATGTTCGGAACAAAAATGCCTTCGATGGCAGCCATAAGTTTCAGATACGATAAAGTCTTTCGGCGTTTTTGTAGAATATTTTCTCACGCTCATTTTCCGAGGCGCTGCTCAACAAGCGGTCCGAGACGTCAGTCCATTTTTTCAGCGTTGCTGTGAGGGTGCAGACCGGCCAATCGCCGCCCCACACCAGGCGTTCGCCGCCAAAACTAGCCACCACGTGCTCCACCCACGGAACCAAGTCAGTCGTTGTCCAGTCGGAGCCCGCATAAGCGACGATGCCACTGATTTTACACGCGACATTTGGCAGTTCCGCCAGCATTTTGATATGCGTGCGCCACGGGTCAAGCGCTCCACCCTGCACCTCTGGGACTCCGCAATGGTCCAGAATGAATTGCACATCTGGACATTTTCTGGCTAGGGCGATGGCCAGGGGCAACTGACGTGCTAATACGCACAAATCGAATGTCAGCTTGTGCGCGGTGAGGCGCCGGATATTTTCCGCGAAACCTGCTGATTCTGAAGTTTCATCCGCCACTACATGCAGCACACGGCGAATGCCGCGCAGCTTGGGCAATGGCAGCAACGCTTCGAGTTGCTCCGGAAAATCCGGGCATTCCGGGCGTGCGCCGGCCACGATGCCGGCGATGAGCGGATTCTGATCGGCGAGCCATTGGATGTGTTGCGCCTCCGCCAAGGCGTTGGGTGCATCCACATCGCACTCTATAAAGACCGTTTTTTCAATCCCCGTTCCCTGGGCGGCGAACAGATAATCCTCCAACAGGAAACTGCGATTCAAGGCCGGCAGGCTGGCGCACCACGAATAGGGAAACTGCCGCAGGTCCCAGAGATGCTGATGGGTGTCGATGCGTTTCATGGCTTAATGCGTGTTGGTGATTTCCGCCAGATGGTTGCCGTAAGTCAAGGCCAGCACTGCGCCCACCAGCACCAGGAAAGCCACGCCGACCGACCATCTGGTCCGGCTGCGCGCGCCGCGCCACTCGTGAAACCCCCAGCCCACCACGATGCTGAACAGGATGAGCATGATCATGTGGATCGCCCAGCTGGTGAATTTGTAATCGCCCATTCGTACATGGCCGAGGTTATAGAAAAAGAACTGCCCGTACCATAGGCAGCCGGTAAGCACGGCCATCGCCCAGTTCACGGGCAGGCAGGCTTTTTCCGCGCCGGCCGGCAAGCCAACAATTTCGCCCAGGGTCTTGTGCTTGCGGTGCAGCCACAGACAATACAGCGCCGTGGTGAGGAACGCGCCCGTGTTGGAGAAAATGTAAACCACGTTGCCGCGAAACACACCCGCGCCATGTGCCGAGGCCACGTCAGCAATCGGTTCCCCCTTCGCCAGCGCAAAGCCATAAACGGCGGATAACACGCCCGCCAGCAGCGAGAGCAGTAATCCTTTCATGAGCGAGAAACCGCCTAGGTTGGCACTGACGCTCAAGTCCTGTTCTTTCATCCGCCCCGCTGCGCCGGTAATCGCAATGCCGACCATGCCGATGGAAATGCCGCCAATAACCCAACCCGCGCCCGGCTTGCCCAGCGTCGTGCCTAGGGTGCCTGCAACGAGCGGCGGAATCACCGTGCCGAGCACGGTTGAAAGCCCGATGGCAATCGCATAGGTCAGGGAAAATCCTATGTAACGGATGGAAACACCGAACGCTGTGCCCCCGAAGCCGTAAGCCGCGCCCAGCAAAAAGGACCACAGCATCGCATTCCGGGGTGCCTCGCGCAGCACTGCGCCAAGTTCGGGAATGGTCAGCCAGGCGCCAAGGAGGGGGAGCAGCAGCCAGCAAAATGCCGCTTGCACCAGCCAGTAGCTTTGCCACGACCATTCCTTGACGCGCTTTTGCGGCGTGTAACAGATCGCGGCGCAGCAGGCGCCGACTGCGTGTAGGGCCGAACCGAGGAGCGGATTGGGAGGAATCATGAGTTTACTTCCTTTCAATCTGGTTCGCGAACGACTCCGGATGGCGATACTTCACCGTCTGCAAATGCTCGCAGTAAAGCACCAGTTCACCGTCGTTCTTGAATACTTCATAGCTGGCCCGATACAAGCCCATTTCCAGGTATTTGGGCGTTTTCTCCAAATCGGTTTTGATGGTATAAAGCGTGTCGCCGAGGAACACCGGCTTGATGAACCGCATTTTGTCGTAGCCGTAGCTGAACGCATTCACGCAATTTGTCGCCACGAGTCCCAGCCCAACGCTGAAGACCATCGCTCCGGCTACCAACCGCCTGCCGAACACCCCTTCGGTCCTGGCAAAGATTTCGTCGGCGACATACGGGTGCATGTCCAGCACAAGTGCATTGAATTGCATGGATTCGCCTTCGCTGATCGTCCGGCGGATGGAGCGCAACCGCTTGCCGATGACGATATCCTCGTAAAACCAGTTTTCGGCATTCCAAACGGGGATGTCCTGGTGCTTTGCGGGATCGGGATTGGGATTTTTCATAGTTCAACGATTCATTTTTGGAGCAGAATTTCCACGTCCTGACGACGTGAATTGGGAGTGACCTGCAACTTCGTCAGTTTGCCACCGCGGAAATCACATTCAACGAGAGTGTTCTTCGGCGCGCGCAGCTTGAAACTCACGTCCCAATTCTTTGGCCACGCAGGCAGGACGAAAATTTTATCGCCATCCGCTTGAAGCAGCATGGTTTGCAGCGTGAGCATGATGTTGCTGCCATGATCCTGATCCGGAAGCCAATCGTAGTTTGGCCCCCACATCACTGGGAAACGGAAAGTCCGGTTGGTGGTTTTCGCTTTGCCGGTCAAAATGCGGCCGGCCTCGTCGGCCAGTCCGGCAATGGCGGCGCACTGGCCGTCGTATTGCCAGCCGACTGAGGCCTTCTCACGACGGTTGCGAAATGTCTCCACGGCGGTGGCCAGATTGGCGCGGCCAACTCCGCAGCAACGGAACGGCCAGAGCGCGTAAAGTTCGGGGTTTTCGCAATTGCTGCGATCCGGATTAAATTTTTCCGCTGGTTGAATACGGCCATCCTTGATCGGCAGCGTGGGCGTGGCGGCTTTCATCTGCTGCCAGTATTTACGGTCACTTTTTGACGCCGGCAATTTCAGCAAACGATCGCAGACGTCGTTCAAGCCCGCCACGCTCGGAGTGTCATTGACGACTCTATGCCAGTAAGTTTCGACGGCCTGCGTGGGACTAATAACGAGCTTGCCGTCGTCGTCCCGTTTGAAGCGCGTGTCGTAGTAACGGAGCACGGCGTTCGCCATGGGAACTAGTTCATCGGCGAGAAATTCTTTGTCGCCGGTGTATTCGTAAAAATCAAGCATGAGGGCGGTCAGTTCCAGCCCCTGCTGCCAGGCATATTGCCAATACGGGCAGAGAACCTCATTCGGCTGATGCCCTTGGCGGTTCCAGCCGTAATCCCGATTGGCGTACGTGCCGAAGATGGTCATCGTCTCTGGAAAGTACGCGCCCTCCGCGCCGTGATAAAGTTTAGCGCGCGCCTCGCACAGCGGCAGCGCGTCGCGATAAAAACGGAACAGCGTATGCGCCTCGTCAAAATCGCCGCGCGCAAGCATCGGGAAATAGGGCAGCCGCGTGTTCTGCCACCAGAAGCAGTCGCCCCACTTGCGCCAGTCGGCGTTGAAATCGGGGCCGCCCGCGAATTTCGGGTCCACCGTGAAAATCGAACCATTGAACTTGATGGGATAATTCCCGCGTCCGGCGCAAGCGGTCATCCAGCGCTGGAGAATGAAAGCCTGTGTTACTCGCGACGGCCCCGTGTTTTCATCCGCCGCTTCCTTGAGCAGTTTTCCATTCAGATAAATTCGCCGCGCTCCGCGCTCGTCTATCGTCGCGGCGACGTGCTGCCATTCCCCCGCCTTCAGGCAGCCCGGCTCGATCAGCGTGTCCTCGCCGACGATGAACCGCAGCGCCATGCCCGGATGTGTGTCGAACAAAAAACCGTCGCTGCCGCCGGCGGTGATCTTGTCAAAGATTCGTCCGTTTTCGCCCGGTGCGGGCTTGATCCACGCCGCCACCGTGAAACCTTTGGCCAGTGAAATGTCCGCCGGTGCTGCCGTGGTTCTGGTTGCCGGTTTTTCCACCGATAGTTTTGCAATCTCGCCTCCCGACAGCGCGCGCGGCGCGGCGACGACATTGGCGAACTCGCCATGAAAGCGGCTGCCGCCACCGGAAGCCACGCCAAGTCGCAGCATATGAGGATTTTCCGGTCTGGGTGATGGTTTTTCCGCGACGAAAATCCAGCTCCGGTTCCAGAATTCATTCCACCATTCCGTCGTGCGTGCCGCTGCCGCGTCGGCTTTAACGACCGACGGAATCCTTTCTTGCCATTCTCCAATCGTCGCGGTCTGCGCGGTGTGCGTGGCGATGGACAGTTCAAATTGCTTAACTGGTTGTGCCGTCTGCAAGGTGTTCGTGCCGGCCGGGATGAAATCTTCGCCGATCATCGCCGCACCGAAAGTCCGATGCAGCAGCGGGTCGTCGGCGATGGCTGCAAGCGAGGCGAGACCCTGATGCTTGAGCGTGAGCGGCACGATGGAACTTTCGTTGCGATGCCAGACCAGCACGCCACCATTTGCCGCATTGATGCAATGGTCCGCGCTTTCCGCGACCTCGATGCTTTCCGGTGCGGCTTGCATCGTCCAGCTCGATGAAAGTTCCAGACCGGTCAGCACGCGCCGGGATGTTCGCCAGGTTTCGTAAGTAGCCGTGACGGTGCGCGGCGTTTTACTGGTGCCGCAGACATAAATCACCGGCGCGGCAGCGTCCACAAAAACCCGTAGCGTGGCGTCGCCCGCAGTGATGACAATCTGGCCGTCGCGCAGTTTCAGTTCCTGCCGGAACGCCTGGCCGGTCGCGAACGGATTTGGCGACAGGTGGACGCGCACACGGCCCAGTTTGAGTAGCCGGTTGCATTCGCTCCACGAATCCGTGCGGGAAATGTAAAACAGCAGGTCGCCGTCCGGTTCGGCCCAGACATTCAGGCCTACCTCACCATTGCCAATCGGCATGGAGCCGGCCGCGTTCGTGCTCGGCGAATTCCAGACGAGATTGTAGCGCGTCAGTTCATCGTCCGGCCTGGCTTGGGCCGGCGCTAATCTCGCTACGCAAATCAGGAGGGCGATAAAGGTTGTCGCAAAATAGGAGTGCATGCTTTTTATCATAGCGCTAACGGCCGGTCTCGGGCCGTTGCTGGATAAATTCAATCAAGGTGAAAAACCTCCTCCATCGGCGACCATACTTCACCGGGCGTACGGTCGGGCAGCAGTTCCAGACAAGGCACGCACTCGGCCCACCAGCGTTTGGTGATGGGATCATCAATCATCAGTGCCATGTCTGCCGGAAAGTTGTCGCCGGCATATTCAAAATAACTGAACAGATACGGCCGGCCATCTGCCAGCGTTCGCAAATAAATTGAGTAATTCTGAATGTTGCTGCGTTTGATAATGGCAAGCACCTCCGGCCACGCGGCGGCGTGCAATTTCTTGTAGCACGCGACTTTCTCTGGCTTGACGCCGACCACAGCTCCGAAGCGTTTCATTTTCTATCCTCTTGTAATGGATTGTTGGTGGTTATTTGGGCGGAAATAGTTTAAATTCCCAGATGGTCGGGCCTTCGGTGGCTTCGGTGATGTTGAGCCGGATGCGTTGCGCTTTGACGGGATCGAAAGTTGTATCCAGTGTGGCGCCCAGATTCTCCCCTTGATAGCAGGGCTGCCATTGTCCGGCGTTCCAATATTCGATGGCAAATCTCTTTATACGCTTGAGTTCGGGATAAGCCTGCTGGATCAATGCCCGATTGATCGTCTCCGGCTTGCCCAGGTTCACCTCCAGCCAGGCAGCGTGCGTTTCTCTATCCGTCGCCCAACGCGTCTCCTCGTCCTCGTCAAAGGCTTTGTCTGCGCCATAGACGGCATCACCCTGGAAGACATTCGAGGCCGTGGCTTTTTTGCCCGTCGCCAGCGAAGACCCTGCCGCAGAGTGAACCTCCACCGGTGCAATGCCTTGAGCCGGACGATCCAATTCCAACGCGATAATCGTATCCAGCTCTTGCCGGTCAGCGGCGGGCAGGGCAATTTCGATGCCCTGGTCAGTTTGTTTGACTGTCACTTGACCGCCGGTCAACGCCTCACTGCGAAGTATTTTTGCGGGCAGGGCGGGCAGCGCGAGCTTCTCGCCGGGCCAGTGTTGAACGTGCAGGTAGATCGTGTTTCCTTTGTGCGTCGAAACGCCTAACTTGCCGGGCTTGAATGGACCGCCGCGCGTGCCGTAAATGCTCGCGCCGTTTTTCGCCAGCCACGACCCCATTTGCTTGATGAGCGCCGCTTGCTCAGGCGCCATTTCACCCGTTGGCATGGGGCCGACATTCAAGAGCATGTTGCCGTCTCCTCCCGCACATCGAATCAGCATATTCAGGCATTGACCCAAAGGTTTTACTCCGTCCTTGGATCCGCCCCACGCCCACTGATTGTGCCCGGAAACGGTCATGCAGGATTCCCAGGGTCGCTGGTCGAAGCCGCCGACCTTTTGTTCCGGGGTGTGAAAATCTGCCCACGGGCCAATCATTCCGGTGTTCCAGCCGCCGCTCGCTCCCAAATCCAGCCGCTCGTCGATTACCACTTCCGGTTGCAGTCGCCGGACCAGCGCGTAAGTGTTGGCTTGATCCCAAGGGGCCGAGCGGCCATCGCAGTCGAACCAAAGAATGTCAATTTTACCATAATTGGTGAGCAATTCCGTTAATTCGGCCTGCATGCGCTGGATGAATTCCGGATTCTTCCCGTTGCGGCAATCCGGGTCCCGCCAGTCCATCGGTGAATAATACCAGCCGATTTTCATGCCGGCGGCATGGGCGGCCTTGGCCAACTCGGCACATACGTCGCGCTTGAAAGGTGTATGCATGATGTTGTAAGCATCGACCTTCGAGTCCCACAGTAAGAACCCATCGCAATGCTTGGCTGTGAGCACCATATACTTCATGCCAGCAGCCTGCGCGTTCGCCACCCATTCCTTGGCATCGAATTTGGCCGGATCAAATTTCCGGTAAAGGTTGTCATAAACCTCGACGGGGGTCGGCCCATGGTTTGGGCATTGGGGATTCGAGTTGGCGCGTGACCAACTGATTTCCTTCTCCGTCAGACTCACCGGTCCCCAGTGGATGAACATACCAAATCGCGCATCGCGCCAGGCTTGAAGTGATGCCGGGCTGGCTTTCTGCGGGGTAGGGTTGGCGAGTAACTGCGGGGAAAGCAGACACAAGATGGTATAGATGACGAGGTGTGTTTTCATTCCAGTTTAAATTCCTTCGTGATTTTTTCCGTGTGCTGACCGACGCGTGGCGCCCCCAGGTTGGATTTGAATCGCTGCCCGTCAATGGTGATGGGGCATCGCGTCGTTCGCATCACTGGCCCGTCCTCGCGCTGTACTTCCATCACCCAATCAAGTTGGGCGAAGGCTGCGTGTTGGAACAACTGCTGCCAGTTCAACACTTCCGCGCACCAGTAATCGGCGGGCACGAGCCGGTCGAGCCAGTGCTGAGTCGGCTGGGCTTTCAAGTGCTCGCGGATGAGGGCCTTGATTTCGTCACGCGCGGTGAACCAGGTGTCCGGGTTCGTGTAGGTAGCCAGCGCGGGCAATTCCAGCAGCTCCGCCAATTTGACAACCGAACCCATGGCGAGGGCGAGGAAACCATCTGCCGTGGCGTAGATGCCATAGGGTGCCCCGAGATAGGCATGGCCATTGTTCACCGTGCTGCGCTGCGGCAATTTTCCACCGTCGTTCAGGAATGTTGAGGTCAATTCAAACTGTAGGTCGAGGATGGATTCCAGCAACGAAACCTCCACCTTGCCGCCGCTGCCGGAAATGCCACGGCGTACCAGGCACGCGAGAATGCCCTGCACCAGATGCGCGCTCGCCGCCAGATCGCAGACGGCCAG
>CAISVF010000264.1 GCA_903888765.1 uncultured Verrucomicrobia subdivision 3 bacterium
GTACAAAGAATATTAAAAATTACCACGATGCTTACAAATCGGGATGAACTGAATCACCTCAACGCAGGAGAATGAAGCGGAAAAATCCCCGATGAATCGATAAACTGAGAAACGTAATGACCAAGGCCATGAGAAATAAAATCACCGCGTCACTTTTTGCCCTGCTGGCTTCGCTGTCTATGCTCCATGCCGCTGACGCACCGGGCAGTCAGCCAACCGGCGAGACCGTGCCACAGCGGGAGGCGCGCATGGCGTGGTGGCGGGAGGCGCGGTTCGGGATGTTCATCCACTGGGATATGTCGAGCCTCGCCGGCACCGAAATCAGCTGGTCGCGCAAAGGTTCCAAGCCGCTGGATATCTTTGGTGAGCAGTCGGGCTATGTCGAAGATCCGGCGTATGATAACCTGTACAAAAATTTTAATCCGACCAATTTCGATGCCAGATCCTGGGTGCAGCAGGCCAAGGCCGCAGGCATGAATTACCTGGTGTTCACGGCGAAGCATCACGGCGGATTTTGCATGTGGGATACCAGGTTCACAGATTATTCCATCAGGCACACTCCGTTCCAACGCGACGTGCTCAAGGAACTCGCCGATGCCTGCCATGCCGAAGGCTTGCGCTTTGGCATCTATTATTCGCCGCGCGACTGGCATCAGCCGGACTACGGCGTGGGCGATGGTTCCAAATACCGAGCCTACATGGACGGCCAGTTGCGAGAGCTGCTTACGCATTACGGCCAGGTGGACTTGCTGTGGTTCGACAGCTACGGGCATGGCGACCCGATCCATTTCTGGCATATCCCGGAAACGCATGCGCTCATCAAACAATTGCAGCCGGAGGTGGTCATCAACAACCGGCTCGCGGCCTTGCGGGTGAAGAAGAATCCCCTCGTGGTGACGAATAACAATCCATCCTGCTCCCGAGGTGATTTTGACACCCCCGAGCAGCGGCTTGGCAAATATCAGGATACGCGGCCGTGGGAATCATGCATGACCATGGTAGATGCGCCCGGCGGCGGCTGGTCGTATCGAAAAGATGGTCAAGTAAAGCCGCTGGAGGAAGCCGTGCGCATGCTGGTGACTTGCGCGACGGGCGACGGCAATCTTTTGCTGGATGTCGGGCCGGATGCGACGGGCCGGATTCCCGCCGATCAATCCGCCTGTCTGCTGGGGATGGGCGAATGGCTGCAGCAATACGGCGCGGCGATTTATGGCACACGCGGCGGGCCGTTCAAGCCTGGCGAATATGGCGGCGCGACCCGCAAAGGCAAAACGATTTATGTCCAGGTGCTCCAATGGCCGGAGTCAGGCTCGCTGAAATTTCCACCACTCGCGGCGAAACTCGTGAGCGCGCGCGAGTTGGGCGGCGGCAAAGCGGATGCGAAACAGACCAAGGCGGGGCTGGAAATTTCCGTTGCGGAATCCGACCGGCAAAAACCGGTCACGGTCGTGGCGCTGGAGTTTGATTCCGAGGTTATGAAATTGCCCGCCGTGCCGGTTGCGCCGAAGGCCATAAGATAAGCCCAGGCAGGTTAAGTAATCACCGAGTTGACTGGTGAAGCAGCGCCAGTGGCCATCCAGGCAATCTGATCGCAATCAAATCCCAACCGTGACCGTCACCCAGCCAGCGCAAAACCGTGCGGGCCGCATCGCTCAAAGGCTGGTTCGCGGTGTCGCGCCGTGGCTCGGCCTGCTGGCCCTATCCTTTGCGACGCAAGCCGGGCCAACGAACACGGCCGTTGGGCAGGCACATGAAAGCAATTCCCGCTTGCCTGCCGACGGACCGGGCTGGCGTCTGGAGAAGGCCACGATTACGGATACCAACCGCCCGCGCGTGCTGCTCATTGGCGATTCCATTCTCCAAGGTTACAGCCGCAGGGTGATTCAAGTGCTCCAAGGCAAGGCGTATGTTGATCTGTGGGTGACCCCGCTGTGGCAGTCGGAGCATTTCAACCAGGTCCTGGCCAGCGTGCTGGATCAGGGGCCTTATGCGGTGATTCATATGAACATCGGCCTGCACGGCTGGCCTGAAGGGCGCATCAAAGCAGAGGCTTATGAGCCGCTGACCCGGGCGTTCGTCAAAATTATCCGCGAAAAATGTCCCAAGGCGAAATTCATCTGGGCCAGCACGACCCCCTTTCTGAACAAGACAAACCTCAACGAACTGGACAAGACCATCAATCCGATCCTGGTCAAACGCAACCAGATTGATGCCCGGATCATGAGCGGGGCGGGCGTGCCGATCAATGACTTCTATACTTTGCTGGTGGACAAAAGAGCATGGAATCGCGGGGATGGGGTGCATTGGAAACTGTCAGCCTACCAGTTGCTGGCCGGAGCGGCGGCGGACTCCATTTTGCGGGAATTGGCGAAAGTAAAGTGACCTGCCACCCGCGCGCGGCGGTGCCAATCCGGAGGTGGCCAGATAGTTGCCAGGGTTTGGTAACCGCTGTGAAATTTGAAATTTCAGGCAAAGTGATTTTAAATCCGGGCTTGACTCAATATGGGTTATGCATGGCACATTGCCGTAAAAGTCAAACCGGTCAGGATGACCGCTTATTTGATTGGACGGGGAGCTTGGTGCTGGCCCGGGTGACGGTTGCGGAAATTTTTAAACTATGAATACAAAAATCATCATGGCGGTATTGCTTGCGGGGAACCTGCTTCCGGCCCCGGCCGCGACCCCAACCAACCCGGCCCCGGCAGAAGGCGTGACGGTCGAGACGAGTGGCGGGGAAAAGGTGGCTGCCAAGGAAACGCTCGCGCAGCGTGATGCGCGGATGGCCTGGTGGCGCGAGGCGAAGTTCGGGTTATTCATCCACTGGGGCGTGTATGCTGTGCCCGCTGGAAAATATGGGGAGAACACGACCTATGGGGAGTGGATCATGAATTCGGCGAAGATTCCCGTGGCGACTTACCGCGAGTTTGCCCACCAGTTTAATCCGGTAAAATATGCGCCCGAACTCTGGGTAAAAACCGCGAAGGACGCCGGTATGAAATATATGGTCATCACGTCCAAGCATCATGACGGTTTCACGCTCTATCCCTCGGCGGTCAGCCCGTGGAACGTGGCGGACGCCACCCCTTACAAAAAAGATTTACTCGGACCGCTCGTTCACGCCGCGAAAGCGGAGGGTTTGAAGATCGGCTTCTATTATTCGCAATCCCAAGACTGGAACAATCCGGGAGGGGCCAAAAGCGGGTTTAAGGAAGGCGATGGTTGGGATGACGCGCACAAGGGCAGTTACGATGACTACTTGAGCAACGTCGCTGTGCCGCAGGTAAAAGAAATCCTGACGCGCTACCCGATTGATATTCTGTGGTGGGACACGCCGATGTTCATGACGGCCCAGCGCGCCGCGCCCCTGGCGGCACTCACGAAGTTGCGTCCGGGACTGATCATGAACAATCGCCTGGGCGGAGGCTTTGGTGGAGATACCGCCACGCCGGAACAGTTTGTGCCGGTGACAGGCTATCCCGGCGACTGGGAAACGTGCATGACGCTCAATGGACACTGGGGCTACAACGCTTATGATCAAAACTGGAAATCCGCCACCGACCTGATCCGCAAGCTGGCGGATATTTGTGCCAAGGGCGGTAATTTTCTATTGAACGTGGGGCCCACGGCGGAAGGCGAATTTCCGCCGGCTTGTGTGGAGCGCCTCCACGAAGTCGGGCAATGGCTGCGAGCCAATGGTGACGCCATCTATGGAACGAGTCGCAGTCCGTTTTCCTATCTGGCCTGGGGGGTTGCCACGCGCAAAGCGGGTACGTTGTATCTCCACGTTTTTGAATGGCCCAAAGATGGCAAGCTCCGCGTGCCATTGAGCAACGAGCCGAAATCGGCGAAATTGCTCGCCACTGGCGACCAACTTACCTGCCAGCGAGCTGATGGTAAACTGATTATTCAACTGCCGGCCAATGCGCCGGACCCGGCGGACTCAGTGATCGCCTTGCAAGTTGATGGCGAACCGGCTACGGAGCCGCTGCCGACGGTGGGGGCAAAAATCACAGCTTCCGCTGCCCTGCCGGGGAATCCGCCCGAAAATGCCATTGATGGCACCGGCGAGAAACGCTGGCGCGCTCCGCAGGATGTGAAGTCTGCCTGGCTGGAAGTGGAACTGAAACAAGCGATGGCCATTGGCGCATTTGGTCTGGATGAGCCGGACGTCTGGCCGCGCATGAGTCAGAAATTCACGCTGGCAGCCTTCGTTAATGGAGAATGGAAGGGCTTTGCCGCCGGCAAAACCAGCGGGCATGGGATCAAGCAATCCATCGAGCCGGTCATGGCGCAAAAATTCCGCCTGACCATGCAGTGCGACAAAGGGTCGCCTGGTGTGGCCGAACTCCAGTTGTATCCGGCAGAGTGAAAGTAGGCACCCGGTCAGCAACCGGGCCGTAACCATCCGCAGCTTTTGCTGCCGGAGGTTCCCTTGCCATGCGAGCATGATTTTATGAACCTTGGAACGGGTCAGAACGCCTGGAGAAGGACGAAATACCTCCGGGCGGCGCGTAATTTGTCTTGGAACCGCGCGGCTGCACCGTTCCCCAATTTCCGCGAGTCGCTTCAAGCATTTGCCAACCATCCGGTGGGCGTTCGCATTTGCCAGCTATTCCTGATTGGTCTGCTATCGTTGGGCGGAATGACTACATCGGGTGGGGAGGTGCAGATTTCTGTCGCAGTGGATCCCACCCGATCGGGCCCGGAAATTCCGGGCGACTATGCCGGCCTGAGTTACGAAGTGGCGGCGATTTTACCGTATCCGGACGGGCATTATTATTTCAGCCCCACCAACCAGCCGTTGATAAACGTTTTTCAGACTTTAGGGATAGGCCATCTCCGGATTGGCGGAAATACTTCGGATCGTGATGCGGTACATTTGCCCGTCCCGGCCGACTTTGACAGCCTGTTCGCTTTCGCCCGCGCCGCCAGGGTCAAAGTCATTTATTGTTTGCGTCTGCATCACGGCAGCCCGGCGGAGGCGGCCAGCACGGCAAAATATCTGTACGATCATTATGCTGAGTTTCTGGATGCCATTTCCATTGGCCAGGAACCCAGCGCCTATCCGGTTGAAACGGAAGACAAACGTCCCGCGAATGAGCGCATGGGACAGGGGGCCGAGCATTACTCTTATGAAGCTTACCGCGCTGAATGGAAGCGATTTGCCGCGGCCATATTGGAGGCGGTGCCGGCGGCGAGATTTGCCGGACCGGGAGTTCATAACAATGCCAGATGGACCCAGCGCTTTCTGGCTAACTTCGGAAGATCAAACCATGTGGGCCTGGCAACGGCGCACCTCTATCCCGGCGGTGCCGGCGGCAAAGTGCCGACTCCGGAAGCCGGCCGCGCCCGGATGTTGTCCAGTGATTTTTTGGCCGGGTATGAAAAACTATGGGCCGGGTCACTGCCAGCGGTGCGCGCCAATTCTTTGGCCTTCCGACTGGAGGAGGTGAATAACTTCTACAACGGCGGGGCCAAGGATGTCAGTGACACGTATGCCGCGGCCTTGTGGGGGTTGGAATTTATGCACTGGTGGGCTGCGCATGGGGCCGCCGGCATCAATTTTCACACCGGCGATCGGGTTGCGGCTGGCGCTAATCTCTTCCCGTCAAAATATTCGGCGATAGCTACCAGCGCCAACGGCTATAGTGTCCGTCCGCTGGGGTATGGCCTGCAGATGTTTGCCTTGGGCGGACATGGGCGCTATGTGCCGGTGGAGTTCACTGGCAGAGGCACCGGTTCGACGAATATATCGCTTTTTGCGGTATTGCAGGATGATCGAACGCTGACGTTGACGGTCATCAATAAAAGTTTCGGGTCGGAGGCTGTTACCGCGCAAGTCAAGGTGTCCGCTAAGCATTACTTGGGTGAAAAAGCCATTTGGCTCACCACTCCGCAGGGGGATGTGGCTGTAAAAACGGGAATGAAGGTCGGCGGCCAAGGCATCAACCCGGACGGCAGTTGGTCGGGCAATTGGGGCTCATTGAATCCGGCGGGGCCGGGAGAACTGCGCCTGATGGTTCCGCCTGCCAGCGCACAAGTGGCACGGCTCAAACCGGTATCGGCACCTTGAGTTGTCAGTGCGGAACACATCATCAAGCGATTCATTATGAAAAATTGGATGTCCTTTTGAACAGGGCATTGCTGGCGGTTTTGGGGGCGGCTTTTTAGCGGGTGTCGGGAGCCAGTTGGTTTGCGCTGGCCCAGCGGCGCATGCTGGCGCGTTTGGTTTGGAAGTTGAGCCGGCGATGGAGTTCGCTGGCACAGGCGCTCTAGGAGGAC
>CAISVF010000265.1 GCA_903888765.1 uncultured Verrucomicrobia subdivision 3 bacterium
ATTCGGAACGTCGGGGCTCAGCCGCTGACGCTCACCGGCACGCCCAACCTCGTGGCACTCAGCGGCAGCAGTGACTTCAGCGTCCTCACCCAGCCCGCCAGCCCCGTGGCGCAGGGTGCCACCACCACCTTCACCGTGCGCTTCGCCCCCGCCACCGCCGGGCTGAAGACCGCCACGCTGACCATCCCCAGTGACGACGCCAGCACACCCTATGTCATCAATCTCTTCGGGAACGCCCTTTCCTCCAGCACCTCCACGACTGGCGACGGCATGAGCGACGCGGCGAAATTCAAACTGTCCGCACTCGGCTTCGACTGGCAGGTGAGCCAGCCCGCGCTGGTGAATACCTACTTCGCGAATGCCAACATCGCGGGGCTCTACACGAGCAACCAGTTGCAGGCGTTGAACGTGAACAGCCCGTTGCTCGCGAAGGGCACGAACGGGCAGTTCACCCTCACCATCGGCGTGCAGAAGTCCACGAACCTGACGAGCTTCACTGCTTTCCCGCTGAACAGCGCCGGCGCGAGCACGGTGATTGATGGCGCGGGCAAGTTGCAGTTCACCTTCCCCGGCTCGAACACCGCGGCGTTCTTCAAACTGCAGTCGCAGTGAGCTGATTTGCAGCTCCGTCCGGAGCGGAATCTTTGTCGCCCCCGCGCTGCCCCATTCCCCCGCCTTCATCCGATTTCGGGGCGGCAGGCGGGGCGGCATATTCCGGTGCTTGCGCACGGCCACCAGACGAGCAGCCACTATGGCGAGGCGTTGAATAACCTGTCGGCATGAAACGGCAAGCCTGCTTTCTGCGCGCCACAACGCTGCTGGCGTCTATTGCTGGATTTTGCCCGGAAGTAGTCACGCGGGCTTATTGCTTTGGTCCTCGGCGATAGGCAGCGCCTCGCGCCGTGATATTCCGTTGGCCAGGCGCAGCCTCGCGGCCATTTTCTGGTTTTGGTTCGCCGGTCATTGGGCACCGTGCCGCATCGGGAATATTTGAAATCAACCGACGACACCGGACGCACGGACAATTCCAACTAGGCCAATGATCACCCAAAAAACATTGAGTAAAGTGTAAGCCATATCGCGCTTGAGGATGGCACACCATGAAAGCCCCACCGCGTCAATGGTATTTACCACCCAAACAAGCATAAAAGGGCTGTGTGGGCCGAGCCAACTGACCAGCGAAAAACTGCCAATGCGCATTACGACGGCGACCAATTCTATCGTTTTTAAGTTATTCCGAATGAAACTATTTATCATTGTCGTTGGCCTACTTTGGCGGAGGCTAACGGCTTTCGAAAGTAAATAACCCCACCCAAAGAGTGGGATCTGCTGGCTTTGCCGTTTCCCCGCTGCGCCCGAGCGCGATCAGCGAGAACCGGAGTGCAAGGACTGCTCAAGCCGCGCGAGGAGCGCAGCTACGAGTGGCCTCGCGGACTGCCACCGCTTGCGGTATTGAAGATTAGCGATTGCCGATGGAATCACCGGGAACTTCGTCCGGTGATGGTGCTGGCAATGTTTCCGCCGCCTTGAGCATTTCGTTCACCACGTGCTGGAAATCCTGCAACCCCGTGATGGGGATGATAATGGTATTGCGCTTGGTTCCCGCTTCTTCCGTGATGCGCAGAAATCGGCCGCGCGGGTTTTCCTTGAGGGTGAGGATGAACAGCTTGCGCTCGACCTGAATTTCGGCAGATCGGATGGTGTCTTCCTGAACGAATGGTCGTGGGGTTGGTTGGTAGCCTTGGCGCTGACTGGGTCGCCAATCGGATTGCGAAGGTCGCTCGGATGAAAACATGCTTTTAAATTGTTTGGTAACCTTGAACTTTGCTCCTGCTGATTACTCTGTACACCACAAAACGGGCGAACGCAAGCGATAGCTGAGCGTTCGCCGTCGCTGCCGTGTTTTGGGCAGTGCCGGGGAGCCGTGCCGGTGCTGGCGTAGCAGTGGCGTCAGGCGCTGCCGCCAGCATGAGTGACCGGCGTCGCGCGCGAGCCGTATCATTCACCATTGGAAACCGTCCTCTGGTCACACGCCCTTAGTTATTGAGCAACGCGAACACGATCAGGTTCCAGCCGCACGGGGTCTGAGGTGGTGATTGTGACAACGATGAAATGGGACCAAAAGCAAAAGGCAGGAAAGCGGACCGTAGGCGTGCGCAGGCTTTGGGTATCAGTTAGCGCCCTTAAATTTTATTTCCTCGATGAGCCACTTGGTAAAGCCCAGGATGGAATGGGGATCCGTTTCGGGTCCGACCGGCCGCCCGCGGCCGCTGTCGTGTGGGAACAGATTCAGGTAGTAGTGCATCCGCGGCTGCCATTTGGGCAACCCGGCCTGCCAGTAGGTTTCCAGCCAATCCCGCTCAATGAAATCATGATACTGCTTTGATTTCCAGATGATCGGACCATAGTAAAAGATATATTCTTTGCCCTGCGCGAGTGTCCATTTTGCCCCTTTGACCACCTTCGCAGGCTGCGACCAGCCTGTCTCCAGCGGCCAATGCCGGTTGAACTGGTGGCATTCATAGGCGATGCCTTCCATTTTCGCGAGGATCGGCTGCACCCTTTCATCTTCGGCGAAAAACGAAGGATGTTCCACCATCTGGATCAGCTTGTAATTATCGTGCTGGAGCAAGCCTTGCTGGTGCGCCTTGCGAAACATCGCGCGTATATCGTCCACGTCTTTCGCAAAAAGAATCCGGGTATCTTCCATGAAAGGACCCGGTTTTGCCTCCGGATTCGTGGCTTTCACCAGCCGGTATTCACGGCAGATCAAAATATGTTCGACCACGCCGCCTTTCGACTCCCAGTTGCGGATTGTCTTGATGAGCCGATTCTTCGCCGGATCAAGATCATCGCCGGCCGCGCTCAGTCCCCAGTAATACTCGAAGAAGACCCGTTTGGTTGTGAAGTCGCCGTCCAGCCAGTCACATACGGTATCCAACTCCTTGGCCACAAAGGGATAATTTCCCGTTTGCGCGTCAAACGTCGGCATGCCCGCCCAAGGCCCGCCATGATTAGCCTTGTTATCCGCCACCGTCCTCGGCAGCGGACGAAGACCAACCAGCCCATGCCCGTGTTCCGGCGATTCGCTGGCACGGCTGGTGGTTTCGCACAATTGTGGAATGAGGGCCAGGATTGATATGATAGCAATCGCAGCAATGGTTCGTATTTTCATTGTTTAGTTTTCATGATGACCCGAACCGCAAATCCAAAATCGACCCCAATGCTGGTAAAAGCGATTTCATCAACGCGTAATGCATTGCCCGGCGATGTCGATCCGCCGTTATGAAAATGAGCCACGGTTCTGTGTTTTACCTAGTGAATGGAATCGAATTTATACCTGTGTGGCAAGCCTGTCCAGAATCGTTATCCGACTGGTGAAAAATAATAGTCCGCAAAAACGCGATGGTGTCCAGAGCGCTCGCGCTTTGGCACGGGAGTTCGCGGATGCGGCATCCCTGATCCGGAAAAATCGCGGCGAGCCACCAAGGCGAAGCCGCAAAAAAATTTTAACGCCCGGTGCCGCTGGGGCATCGGGCGTATGTGCTGGGCCGGCTAGGCTGGGATGAACTGGGCCGCTAAGGGAGCGGCGATCTTGGGGAACAGCGGATGCTGCTTGATGGCGTCGGCGAGTTTCTTAATCCGGAAGTAAACGGTGCTGCGTCCAATGCCTTAGCGCGCGGCGTATCGACGGTGGCGCGCGTGGCGCGGGCGTTGGGTAAGGCAATGCTGATTGAATCGGTGGAAGCAAGCCTGCCTACTTCAGATTTTACAGCAGTCCGTTGATGAAAATCAGCGGGGAGAGGTCAACGGACGGAAGGTGATTGTGATTCTTGAATCGGTAATCGGTTTTTTCAGTTTCATTCCCAGCCGCGTGAAGGTCGGTGCGCCCATCTCCGTGATCCGCTCTTGGCTCACTTCAAAACCGTCGGCGGTTTGCACCTCGGCGGATAATCGCCGGCCTTCAAAAGTGAATTCGAAGCTGTGCTCGCCGGTTCGCCGGATGCTGCCGGGAGTTTGAATCGCCGCTTCAAATTTCTCCGGCCGGCTGAATGAAACCGTATCCTCAATCGTCACCCTGCCTTCGCCTTGGCGGGAGAAGCGCATCGTGCGCACGAGATTTTTCAAGGTCGCCACAGGGTAAGCCGGCTTGAGATCAATTTCGATTTCATCCTCAACCCCGGTAAAGTTCGTTCCGATTACCTTGGGTTGGATTTTGGTGGCGTCGAGTTGGAGTTGCCCCCCCACGACGGGTACCGAATGGCCATAAGAATTTAGCAATTTCCTATCGAAGCGATGAGGTCCGAAGGTTTTATCGTCGTAAGCATACGGCCCACCGGGGTCTCCCACCACTTGCTTGCCTTGCACGGCGATGACAAACGAGCCGATGTCATTGTGGCTGTGGCTGCCGTTGCCGCCGGCTTTGATGGCTGCGCTCAAACATGATGATTGGCCATCCGCCGGACGGCAAAGTAGAACACCAGCCTGGTCAAAAAACGAACGGAGTTGCAGCGTTTCAATATCTTTGGTTGCACCACCAGACGAGTTTGGTGGCGGCGTCTGGCTCATGAACAGGAAGGCGATCTGATGAAGCGGATTGACGGCCCCGGCTGCATCGTTAGAGCCAACCTCCAAACCGAGGGTTTGTCGGCAATAGCTGAGCAACTCCGGGTCAATCACCGTGCCAAAGCGACAATCGGCGAATGGCGGTGCCAAGCCATCGGTCATCTGGATATGGACGCCATATTCGGCTATCCGGCGAATCTTGGGTTGCGCGAAAAGATCAATTTGACCGCCCGTAGCGTTGACCAGTGCTTCCCGTAGCAGCACGAAGTTTCCAAAACCATACGCCCAATAACCTGCGCCCTCGTCACAATAGCCGTCCTCGCGAAAGCCATTGATGAAGTAACGCGAATAGTGTTCCCCAGCCGCAAGGAACACGGCGCGATCGTGCCGGTCGGGCAGGATGGTTCGGGCGGCACTCACGACACCCGCCAGACACACGGCGTTCCAATTGTTCTTCACCGGGTCATTCGTGCTGCCCAACCAAAAAGCATCATGCCCGGTCGCCAGTGACCGCTTGAACGCGGCAAAGATGCGAGTATCAATCGCGGTGGCCACGTCTTTGCGCACGGCCGGATCAAGCCGGTCGCCCAGCCAGTAGAGGTTTTGCGCGAGGTCGGCAGCGAAGGCCGAAGAAGCAAGATCCACGGTGCATCGCTCGCCACGGAAGTTGACCAGTTCCCAATCGTGCGCCGGCAAAACCCAAGTGCGTTCGCGGGTGTATTCCCGCAAGACTTTGTTTAGGAGCGGCAGAAAGCGGCCCTGGTCCTCCAAACATTCCGCCAGCACCAGCGGATAAAGCCATCCATGCCGCTGCCGCAGCATCCGCTCACCGGGCGGGCGGTTGCCATTGCGGGAAAACTCCAAATACAAAGTGTCATTCCAAGCCGGGAATTTGTGGCGCAAGAGCGATTCGGCCTCCGCAACAATATTGCTGCGGAACTGCTCGCGAGTTTTGGCTGAAGCCCAGAAAATACGGTCCGCAATCGGACGGCCGAAGCCCGCCGGCTGGGCGGAAAGCATGGCTTCAATCTGGCTGATCCGTTGCGGATCTAACTCGCCATCGGCATGAAGGTCAGCGCCAGCGGCAACGATCTGGCTGCCTTGCGTCAGCAAGACCAGGATGAGCATCTGGTAAAAATACCGAGCCATAATAGAGGACGTTTGATTGGGTTTACGCGACATAGGATCGGGTGAAGGATGGACCAGAGCCTGGCTTTTATCGTTGAAGCTTGAAGGTAACGGCGTATTGGCTAGGCCACTTGGGGATCGGCTGGATGATGAGCGCGCCAGCTGCTTGTTTCCAATCAACTTTCGCGTCACTGCCCAAGAGCGTGATGCCGCTGATTTTATCAGCGCCGAGCGTTTTGATTCGCAACGATTCTGTCGGCACACCGAGCGAGATAGCGTAAATCGTCTTTGCGTCCTTTGATTGGGTGAAGCGAATATCCTGGGCGACAAACTGGTATTCGCTGTCGTTGAACTGGCTTTTGCTTTTTGGCTTTTGAAACGGGCCTTCACCGAAGACCCGGAAAGGCCGAGTGTCGTAAATCGCCTCGCCGTTGGCCTTGAGCCAGTCCCCGATTATCAGCAACTCCCGCCGGAACGTGTCCGGCAAACTACCGTCAGGACGCAGGCCGACATTGAGCATCAGGTTTCCATTCTTGCTTACACAATCAGCAAGCAGATGAATCACCTGACCACCGGTAAGGCGCAGGCGATCGGGATCAACGCTATTGGCGACCGCCGCGCCGCTTCCAGCATCAGCCGTCGGGGCGTTGTGAATTTTTTTACCAAGATAGAACCAGCCCGGGTTGAGGCTGGTATCGAGCAGGAATGGCTCGGGCCGGATGTTGTCGGCACCGGCAGCTTCGATATCGAGAGAAAAGCCGCGCGTGGGTCGCTTGATGGTGAGGATATTTTGCTGCTGTCCGTCGTGCGCATGGGCACTCTGATTGTAAAAGTGTGCCGCCAAATTCAAACCGTAGGCTCCGTCCGGCAAATCCTGGGTATCGAGATAAAGCAAATCGGGTTCGTATTTGTCCACGAGATCTTTCAGGCGCAGAAACCAGCGCCGCGCGTAATCGGGATTGATGACACGCTTACCATCGGGAGTGCGCTTGCTATACAAGCCTTGATAACGCGGATCCACCGTATCGTAAGGCACGTCTTTTAATGGGCCGCTGGCATCAGCGATGCCTTGATAGAAGAGGTGTTCGTGATACTGGTTGGAGAGATGCGTGGTGATGAAAAACCGCAGCCCCTGCTTTCGCGCCGCCTGTTGCCATGCGACGACGACGTTCAACTTCGGCCCCATCGCGACCGAGTTCCATGGCTGATAAGTAGAATCCCAGAGGTCGAAATTATCATGATGCACCGCCATGACACCGACGAAGCGTGCCCCGACGCTTTTGTAAAGTTCCGCCAAAGCATCCGCATCGAACTTGTCCGCTTTCCAAAGCGGAATAAAATCCTTGTAACCGAACCGGGTAGGGTGGCCGAAAGTTTCAACGTGATAATTGTATGCGGCCTCGGGCTGATCCTGGCGATACATCCAACGGGCATAATGTCCGTTAAAGCCGGAGACGGAATTCAATCCCCAGTGCATGTAGATGCCAAACTTCAAATCATGAAACCACTCAGGCGTGTGATAATTTTCCGCCAAAGATTTCATGGCCGGCTGGAAAGGCCCACGCGCGATGTTGAAACTGAAACCATTGGTGGAGAATTCGTCTGAGACGCCGGCGGTGGATGCGGTTAATCCCAAACTCGCCATGGAGAGGAGGATTGCGGCGAGCGCGATAGCTGTGGTTCGTTTGCTTGAATGAAACAAATTTGAGTGCATGGGCAAAGTAAGTTAACTGAAGTTGGGGCTCATTTTTTTCCAGCAGGCAGAAAGTGGTCAACCGGCCGGATGATGATGAAGGTCGGCTCGCTCTTCGCGGAAGGATAGGCGGAAGCAAGCAAGGCAATGACAGCCCCCTTGTCGTCGAGGCAGACCTGAGGGCGCTCAACGCCGGCAATGGTGAGCGAGCGAGCGTCCGCAAGTGGCACCGGGTCGTTCTGTGACCAGACGGGTTCCTGCGAAACGAGTTCGTAGTCAATGCCATTCGTCGAGGTGTAATAAACAATGGCCTTGCGGATGCCGGTGGCCTTCGACTCCCAATCGGTGCAAACGACCTGATAGCGGCCGCCGGCGAACCAGACGGTGGGGTCTTCCAGTTCGAAGTTGCCGGGGAGTCGGTTGCCGGAACCGACGACGCGGTAGGAGCCAGTGAGCTTGTCAGCTTCGAAGGCGCGCATATAGGCGTGCCAATCGCCGTCATTGGTTGACTTCGCCTTGAACTTGCCCACGGCGTAGGCCGTGCCGTTCGGACGCTCGACGATCGCCGGGTTGTTGATCGGGATCACCGGCTTGGTCACAGGCGTCCACGGGCCTTCGATCGAATCAGCCCAGGCGAATCCAGTCTGCCACATCGGGATGCCGAGATGATAGAGGAGGAACCGGTTACCGCTCTTCATCACCTTCGGATTGTGAATCGCTTGGGTGGCCCAAGGGTGGGACTGCGGGGAGAGGACGACTTCCTGAAACTCATACGGCCCGAACAACGACCTGGAAGTCGCACGGATAACCTGGCTCCTGACCCAGCCGTTCATCTTCTCCGCGGCGGGCCAGCGGGACGCGAACAGGTGCCAGGTGTCGCCGACCTTGATCACCGACGGATCCCACAGATACCAGCCGTCCATTTTAAAGATTGCCGATGGGGGCACCGGCCGGAGAGCGGCACGGAGCGGATTGCCTTCGGGGTGAGTGACCTGCACGCCGGGCGGCAGCGGCGGCGCGGCAGCGGCAACAGCGGTGAACATAACGACCGACAGGAGTTTGGCGATGGTGCTTGGTTTAATACTAAACATAAACGTGCGCAGTTTCAGTTCTTCGCTGGCTTGGTGCTCAATTCAAAAGCATCCGTCCGAAACGGGGTGACGGGCAAGCCTTCGTTTGAAAACAAATTGCAGACCGGATTGTCCGCCCAGGCATAGCGAACGGCATCGGGTGCAGGAACTTCATCGCAGGACAATTCCACCTTGTTATCGCCGACAATTTTTCCCTTCGCCCAGTGCCAGATCTTATCTTTACCGCAGACGGCAAAACCTTTCAGTTCGTAAGTTCCGAACGGCCGGAGCTTGCTGCCGAAGCAGTCGTACTCGATGAGCAACTTGTTGGAGTTGACGGTGAGCATTTTGAATTCAGGACTGCGGAACGGCAGTTTCATTCCATAATCTTTGACGAGCGGCCACCGCACCAGTCGCGCGGCCACATCATGCTTATTCTTGGGATGGACGTCTTTTCCCTCGCCGAGATCAATGATGACCGCCTGACCGGTGTTGGTAACTTGCATGGTTTTAGTCTGCGCCTCGCGCAGTTCCGCCCAGGCGCTTTCCTTCGGGAACGGTTGCACGTCCTTGAAGCCGGCCAACTGCACCCAGTAGAATGGAAAATCGCCCTGCGCCCATTCCTGGCGCCATTGCTCAATCAGAAAAGGGAACAGGCTGGCGTATTCGTAGGCGTGATCCGCATTGCTCTCGCCCTGATACCAGATCACCCCCTTGATGCCATAGCCGATAATGGGATGCAGTACGCCGTTAAAGATGTTGCCGGGACGTTTGTTGCCAGCCAACCAATTGGTGGGACTTTGGGGAGCGTAAGGCGGAGGGATTAATTGTGCCCTGGCTTTGGTAGCCGCGACTTTCCATTTGGCCAAAGCCGCTGCATAGTCCTGACTGGCCTTTTCGGTCTGGCAAAAAGCCTCCTGCTGGACAGCCGCAGCCATGAGCTGATTAAAGCGAGAATCCTGCGCCAACGCGCTGCGGCGGATCCAGGCCTCAGCGGCCGAACCACCCCAGGCATTGTCAATCAAACCGACGGGCACGCCAAGAATCCGGTGCAGGTAACGACCATAAAGAAAACCCACCGCGCTGAACTTACTCGCCGTGGCCGGCGTTGACGCCTGCCACTCGCCCTGGAAAGTGTCTTGCAATTCCTGCGTCCCGACGTTGGGAACCGTGATCAATCGCAGATTCGGCAGGTTGGATTCCGCCGCTTCAAGGTCACCGTTGTAGTCGCCGCCAAAGCCGCCCGGGTTCCACAGTGGGAACTGCATGTTTGACTGGCCCGAACAAACCCACACCTCGCCGACTAACACGTCGTGGATTTCACGGGTGGTGGTGCCCGTGATGTTAAGAATTTGCGGCGTGGCGTTGGCGGGCATCGGCGTGAGTTTGACCATCCATTTGCCATCGGCCCCGGCCTGCGTGGAGTAAGTTTGTCCGGCGAAACCGACGGTGATTTTTGCGCCGGGCGTGTCCCAACCCCAGATGGGATCATTCTGTTTTTGCTGCAACACCATGTGGTCGCCGATGATGGCGGGTAGTTTCAACTCCGCCCGGAGGTCGTTAGCCGCGAGCAGTCCGAACGCAAAAAGAAGGATTCGTTTCATATAAATTGGTGGCGCAAGTCTGCCTCAAGGCGAGCCGATGCGGAAATATTTTTGCGCACTGTTCGTGAGCGACCCAGAATAAATGACCGCGCCCGGCCCGTAAGTTCCGGTTGAAAGCGTCCACCAATTTGAAACTGGCAGGGACACGCTCGTGCTCGCCAGCACGCGATAAGATTGTCCGCGCGGACCGCTTATACTGAAACCAAATAGCGAGTTACCCAAGATCGCCGGGCTGAAAAGTTGCGGCTCAGTGAGCGAAACGAGGCGGATGATGAAGGGATTATTCGCTGCGGACTGGATATAATGTCGCCCAACCGGCTGCGCTTTCGTTATCGGCTGGAAGGTTTGGTTACGGCCTGCACCGGGAACCCACCGCGCTGGGCGTGACCAATCACGTCATCCGCCCGCGCAACCGGGATGATGAACACAAAAGTGTCAAGACCGGCCGCACCGATCCGCTGGCCAGGCTCATCGCCGTTAAATTTACCGGGATTAGCGATCCGCTGCGGGCCAGCGGAGCGGCGGTTTTGTTTTAAGTACCAAACAATCGGTCGCCGGCGTCGCCCAGGCCCGGCAGTATGTAACCCACCTCGTTCAATTGCCGGTCAATGGCCGCCGTGAAAATCGGCAGTTTTGCGTAACTTTTCCGCACTCGCGCAATCCCTTCCGGCGCGGCCACGAGACTGACCAGGCGGATGCTCGTTGCTCCCTGCTCACAAAGAAAATCCAAAGCCGCCACGGCGCTGCCGCCGGTGGCTAACATGGGGTCAATCAGGATGACCTCGCACCGGTGCAGTTGCTTGGGCAGGCTCTTGTGATAAAAGTGCGCGCGCAAGGTGCTTTCCTCGCGCTTCAGGCCCAGAAAGCCGACGAGCGCGTGCGGGATAACCTCCAGCAGCGGCTCCAACATGCCCAAGCCGGCCCGCAACACCGGCACGAGCACAATCTGCTTTTCGAGTTGCGCCCCCACGGTTTTTTCCAGCGGAGTGCGGACGGATATTTGCTTAACCCCGAGCGAGCGCGTTGCTTCGTAGGTCATTAAAGCGGCAATTTCGCCCAGCAGCCGGCGGAATTCCTGCGGTTGGGTCACCCGATCCCGCAAGCGCGTCAGATTATGCTGTACCAGCGGATGAGTGATGACCGTGACGTTTTTCACACTTCAGGGCTGGTAGAGGAAATACATATAGCCTGCGCGCAGCTTTGGCACGTCTGTCCCCAGGCTCAGCTTGATTTCGTGAGACTGGCTGCTTTGGCCAAACATCGAGAGGAAGCTCGAAAGGTCGTAATGCTCACGATATTCGATGAGCGTGGAATCCTTGATGCCCGCGATCTTTTCCGCGCGGTCCACGGCGTCATCAAAATCGCCCAACTCATCCACAAACCCCAGTTCCAGCGCCTGCGTGCCCGAGAGCACGCGACCATCGGCAAAGGCCTCCCAGTTGCTAGCGAGCGCCTTGCCGTCCTTTTTATTCCGCTCATGGGCAGCGGCGCGCCCATCGGCGACCACGTCCTTGAACTTGCCGTACGTCTCGTCAATCAGTGCCTGCATCATCCCGTGTTCCTCCGCAGGAATTTCATTAGTCGCGCGCTCCCCGCTCAACATGTCCTTGAAGCGGCCACTTTTAAAGGTCATCGGCGCAATGCCCACCTTGTCCATCAGCCCCCGATAATTCCAGCCGTGCATGATCACGCCGATACTGCCGGTGATGGTGAGTTCATTCGCCACGATCCAGCGGCAGCCGGAGGAAATATAATATCCGCCAGACGCCGCGAGGCTGCCCATTGAGCAGATGACCGGCTTGCCCTTGCGACCGGGTTTGCCCTTGAGCACCGGCTCATCGGCCTCAAAATCACGGATGGCCTTGTAGATCTCATCGGAGGCCAGCACTTCACCGCCAGGCGAATCCATCTTCAGCACCACCGCCTTGACGTGTTTGTCATCGGCGGCGCGATCCAACTGGGCCTTGATGATTTCCACGGCGCTATTGCCTTCATTGTCGGTTTGACCCGAAATGACGCCGTCCACCGTGATGACCGCGATTTTGTTGGGCGATTTATTGCCATCCAAGGAACATTCTTCCAATTTCGGCCCCACCTCGCGCGCGGAGCCGAACGTCTCGCCGCGACCTCCGCCATGGCGGGAAGTAAAATTATTGGCGGCCATCTGGACGAGGTTCGCAAAGAGACTGATGCCCAGCAACCCCAGCACCACCAACGCAAAAACCATCCACCCGCGGCTCTTGGGGGGCCGGGAGCCAGGCGGAGGGGTGATAATGGGTGGCGGGGGCAATGGCGGCGGAGGGAACGACGGAGAAATCGGAGTGCTTTCCATATTGGCGCGCAACCTAACGTAAACCAGCGCGCGCGGCAAGGCGGTTTGAGCCACCGCAATCCGGTTGGAACCGGGACGACTGCATGACAATTACGGTGGCGCTCCCCCGTTTGTGGGGTGGAATTGCGCTTGCCGACAGCAAATACGAACGGCATTTTTTGATGATGAAAGTCATGCTTTTCCGCAATGGGCTGCTGTTGGCAGCGCTGGTTGGGACCGCCGCCTTCCCGCTGGTGGCGGCTGAAACCAATTCCACCGTGGCCCCCGCGCTCCAAGTGGCGGACCAGTTTTTGCTGGCGATTCCCAAGCCGGGCTTGGGCAAAGATTATCTCTTTAGCGCCTCGCTCATTCCGCAGGGACAGTCACCGACAAGCCACGGACTGGCGGGCAAGGTGGTGCGGTTTGAGCTATTTCCGGACGGCGTGGATATGTACGAATCCACGAAAGGATTGGTGGTCACCGAAGATCTGCCGGCGCGGCGATTACTGGCCAATTTCCCGGTGGTAAGGCAGGATGCGGATCGGGTCGTCATTGATTTCAACAAGGGCATGCGGCGCGTGTTCACCCAATCCTGGACGGATGGCGGCGGACTGGATTTCTCGGCTCACGACAATGTACTCGAGGTGCCGGAGAGCCGGGTTTTTGAAACGCGCGCGGATGGCGCGCAGCTGATCATTCGCCAAAGCGTGCAGACGCGCAGCCGGGAATTTAATGCCGATGTGGAATCACGCTACGAAGTCCGCTATTTCCTCACGCCGTATCAGCCGGGGAATTTTGAAGGCAAAGAGCCGAGCGTGGTGGACACCCGCTACACCAAGTTTTTTGAGACCGAAGGCCGGCTGGAACCCGTAACCGGGCGCATTTCAGCGCGCATCGCGCATTTTGACCTGAAGCAGCCCGTTGTTTTTTATTACTCGGCCAATACGCCACCGGAATACGTGGAGGCGGTCAAAGACGGCATTCTTTATTGGAATCTCGCCTTTGGTAAAGAAATTGTGCAGGTGAAAAAGGCGGCGGAAGGGACCACGGCGCCGGATGCAAAATGCAACATCGTGCAATGGGTGCCGTGGGACAATGCCGGCTTTGCCTACGCCGATGTGCTGGTGGATCCCTTGAACGGCCAATCGGAACATGGCCAGGCCTATATGACCAGCGCCTTCACTTTCAGCGGCAAAGCGCGGGCGCGGGCGCTGCTGCGCACCCTGGAAGAGATTGCCGAGCCGAAAAAGGATGATAAAAAAGGGGCGGCGCATCTGGGGCTGCCCTTCCTTGGCCATGGAGCCGGCTGCGACCTGGATCAATCGGCCTTTGCGCGGCAATTTGCGCATGGCTTGCAAGAGGTGCTGGCAAGCGACGCCTTGACCGACGAAGCCGTGCTGCGGGTGGCACAGGATTACCTGCGCGAAGTGGTAGCGCACGAGGTGGGACACATCCTCGGTTTGCGACACAATTTTGCCGGCAGCCTGGCGGCGACGCTTTCGCGCAAAGAACTGGATGCCTGGTTCAAGGCCTACATTGCCGGCCAGCCACTGGATGCGTTTACGAACAAACTGACCAGCAGCGCAATGATGGAATACACCGTATTCAAGGCCAGCGCCTTTGTGGGCTGGCGCATGCGCACGGTCAAAGACCCGCTGCCGCACGATCGCGCAGCCATCCGCTGGGGTTATTTTGACAGCCCCGAAGCGCGCACCAACAAGCTGTTATTTGCGACGGATGACGATATTGAACGCTATGGGGACGTGCGCACGTTTGACTACGGCCCGGACCCGGTGGTGAACGCCTATGCGGAAACCGCGCAACTCGTCGATTTGCTACCCAACAACGTGATCGAAACGTATATTCGCGCCCGCGCCCCGCATAACCCGCATGACCGGATTCCCCTGGAGCAGGTCAATCTGAGCTATACCCGGATCGCGCGCGAACTGGCCGGGTTATTCGCGGATGAACTGCTATGGTTCCGCGCCGATACCCGCTCGCTGCGCGTGGAAAACCAATTTGATTTCATCGGCGACCTCAATCTCAAAGAACGCCATGCCGCGCACTGGAAATCGCTTAACACCCAACTGGACCAACTCGGCGGGGTGGACCGCGCGGTATTCTCGGCGTTGCCCGCGGACCTGAAGCTGGACTTAAAAGCGGAGCCGTCCGGGGTACCGGTCGTGCAGCGGCTGAACGCGACCAACCTCGCCGCCCGGCTGGAAAAATTATTAGTTTCCACCAACTACGCGGTATTTGTGGGACTGGATGACAAAAAATATTCCTTCACCAAGGAGGAGCGCGAGCTGATTGGGCTGCGCGGCAAAAAATATTTTTCCGAGCTGGAAAAGGAATTCATCAAGCAAGTCTGCCTGCGGCTGGAAAATGCGCCGCGCAACCTCGGGGCCGAGGCCAATGACACGGTGGGCGAGGATGATGTGACCGCCAAATTGGAGCAGCGCATCATAGAACTGGCCAAATATGTGGTCACCGCGCGCGCGGAAACCAATCGCATCGAGGGAAAGATGGATAAGGGCTATGTGCAGGTGGCCGAGTTCAAATACGATCAGGAGACCCGCCTCGCTGCGGCCAAGGCGTTGAATGAAAAGACCGGCTCCTTCAAAGGCTGGGCCGATGATGCCAAGGGCGATCTGAATGGGCAGCTCAAAAAGCTGCTTAATGACGCCTTGAACCTGGAACATTTCAAAGACTTCAACCCCTCGCTGCTCTCCCGCCCGCTGCGCGAATGGTATCAGCAGCAGCAGGAAATTCTGCAATTGCTGCCGGTGCCGCCGGCCGGGCCCCGATAAATTTTGCACGCGAGAATCTTGCCGCCATGGCCTAGTTGTGGCTTAATGCGCGCCGCCCATGAGCGCAGCCAAGAAAAAAGCCGAATCCAAGCAGGCCGAAATGCCCGTCGCCAACGCGGTGCCACCCGTGCCGGTGGCCCCGCATGCCGCCAGCGGTTCCGCCCCGGAGCATGTCGTAGCCGAGGTGGTGGAAGCCATTGCCCACAAGCCGTTTAACCCGAAGAAACTGGGTGGCGGGCTGCATGTGCGGGTGGACCGCGGGTTTCTTGATTATGCCAGCTACGTCATCCGCGACCGCGCGATTCCAAATCTGGCTGACGGCTTGAAGCCGGTGCAGCGGCGCATCCTCTGGGCCTTGCATGAGAAAGATGACGGGCGCTTCATCAAGGTCGCCAATGTGGTCGGCCATACGATGCAATATCATCCGCACGGCGACGCATCCATTGGCGATGCGCTGGTGGTGCTGGCAAACAAGCGCTACCTGATTGAGGGGCAGGGAAATTTCGGCAACATCTTCACCGGCGATCCGGCCGCCGCGCCGCGCTACATTGAATGCCGGCTCACCGAACTGGCGCGCACCGAACTGATCAATGACGAGATCACTGATTTCATTCCCAGCTACGACGGCCGCAACCAGGAGCCGGTGACCTTGCCATGCAAATTGCCGCTCACCTTGATGCTGGGCACGGAAGGCATTGCGGTCGGCTTAAGCGCGCGCATTCTGCCCCACAACTTCCCGGAATTACTCGAGGCGCAGATTGCGATTTTGCAGCAGCAGCCGTTTAAATGCCTGCCGGATTTCCCCACCGGCGGCTTGATGGACGCGCGCGATTATCAGGACGGCAAAGGATCCGTAAAAGTCCGCGCCCGCATCAAGATCAAAGATGAATCCACCGTGGTCATCACGGAAATCCCGCCGACCACCACGACGGATTCGCTGCTGGCCTCCATTGAAGACGCCACCCGCAAAGGCAAATTGAAGGTGAAGTCCATCAATGATTTCACTTCTGAGACCGTCGAGATTGAGATCAAATGCCCGCTCGCCGTGGACGCGGACAAAATGGTGGATGCGCTGTATGCTTTCACCGAATGCGAAACGACGATTTCCAGCCGGATCGTGGTCATCAAAAACAACCGCCCGGTGGAACTGACCGTCAGCGAAGTGCTGCACGAGAACACCAGCCAGCTGGTCGCCATTCTCAAGCGGGAACTGGATTTACGTGAAAAGCAACTCCTCGACGAACTGCATTATCGCACGCTGGAACGCATTTTCATCGAAGAGCGCATTTATAAAAAGATTGAGCTGTGCCGGACCAATGACGCTGTCATCGCGGCGGTTTACGAAGGTTTCCAGCCCTTTACGAAAGAACTGATCCGCGAAATAGCCAATGCGGACGTGGATAAATTATTGCAGGTGCGCATCCGCCGCATTTCCCTGTTTGACATCCACAAGCATCGGGAAGAAATGGAGAAGACCAAGGCGGAACTCGATGAAGTCCGCAAAAACCTCAAGAACCTGACCAAACATGTGGTGGGGCATCTGGAAGCCTTGCTGGAAAAATACCGCAAGCAATACCCGCGCCTGACCACCAAATCTGCCCGCCATGAAGAAGTAGATGCCAAAGCGGTGGCCTTCAAAGCCTTCAAGGTCAGCTACGACCGCGAGACCGGCTATGTGGGATACAAGGCCGGCGGCGAGGAATTCAAACTGGAATGCACCAAATTTGATAAACTCCTGCTGGTGTTCCGCGATGGCACCTACAAAGTCACGGAATTGCCGGAAAAATTATTTGTCGGGCAGGAATTGTTTTACTGCGGGCTGCCGGACCGGGAAAAAGTTTTTACCTGCGCCTACACGGATCGCGAGGCGAGCTACCTCAAGCGCTTCACCTTTGGCGGCACGATTTTGAACAAAGTGTACGGCTGCATTCCGGAAAAATCGCGCATTTTGTATTTCGCGCCGGACACCCCCAAGCTGCTGTACGTCCGCTACAAGCCAGCCCCGCACCAGAAAGTTTCCCAGCAAACCTGCGACCCCAGCCAGGTTGAGGTCAAGAGCCCGAAAACCCTGGGGCGGCAGATTTCCATCAAAGACATCTCTTCCGTCACCGCTGAACCAACGCGCGGTTGGGATGAAAAAGAAGCCACGACGAAGATTGTTTTTGCCTAGCAGCCTGTCGGACTTAGTTTTTGGGAAAAGCTGAGGTGGTTGTGGTAGCTGCCCCGGGGGCTGGGAGAATGAGTTTTTATTCGGCCCCGGCGGCTGAAAGTTGCCAGTATTCCGGCGTGTCCGGACGCCTGGCTTTGGCCGAAGGCTC
>CAISVF010000266.1 GCA_903888765.1 uncultured Verrucomicrobia subdivision 3 bacterium
CCCCCGGCGGCTGGACGCAGCGCAGCGTGCTGGTGGCGGTGGCGCGGTTGGGCGGCTTTCTGGCGCGCAAAGGCGACGGCCAACCAGGCTGGCAAACCATCTGGCGTGGCTGGCACCAATTGATGTGGATGTGCCAGGGATTAGAAACTCTGCAACACGCATCGAAAAGATGTGGGTAATGACAAGGCATAAATGCCGCGCGCCTTATGCAATGGAAACGCCGAAACCCATTCGTCGCACGCCGCCGAAGAATTTCGGCTTGCTCGAACTCATTCGGGGCAAACGCGAGCGCGCTTGGAAACCTTCGGTTGCCGAATTGAAGAAAGGTTTTCGCGGTTGGCATCAACGCGGTTTTCTGCCGCACTTCGACGCGCCGGGCGTCACGCAGTTCGTCACGTATCAGCTCCATGACTCCTTTCCAGTCACGCGGCGCACGGAATTTGAGGCGATTCTGAAAGAGCCGGATGATTCCGTGAAACGTCGGAAGCTCGAAGCGTGGCTGGATCGTGGACACGGCGAGTGCTGGCTCCGGCGGCGTGACATGGCGGAACTCGTCGAGCAGATTTTACTCGAAGGCGATGGACGCGATTATCGGATGCAGGCGTGGGTCGTGATGCCGAATCATGTTCATCTGGTTGTGGACGTTTGGGATGTGCCGCTCGTGAAGTTGATCAACGGCTGGAAAGGCAAGTCATCGCGTCTGGCGAACGTGGTTCTGCGTCGCAGCGGGAATTTCTGGCAGGAGGATTATTACGACACGCTCATCCGCGATGAGGCGCATTTAACGCGATCCATCCGTTACACGGAACAAAATCCCGTAAAAGCATTTCTAAAAAAACCTGCGCGCGAATGGCCGTGGAGCAGCGCCCGTCATCGCGACGAATACGAACGCCTGCCGTGTCAGCCAAACGCCTAGCCGCGCGACATTGATGCCGCTTCAACGTGTGAATGGGCGAGAGCGTTGAAAGAGTTTAACGCGGGCTGGTGTGCGTGAGGTGAAGCGGCGTGAACGCCGCGCGCCGAGGCGGCCGGGGGACGGCAACGATTTCCTTCCGGAGGGAGCGACTTCTCTGTTCACCGCGCCGGCAGTTTGTCGAACGCCTCGTTGTTCAAACTGGCGTCGTGGGCTGCCCGGTTTAGCCATCCGGCAAATGACAAACAATTCATTTACCGTTCATGCGGCATTCAGGTTATTGTGGTTTCATCAGCGCACGGAAATAACTCCGCAAACAAAAAATTAAACAAATGAAAATAAAACTCATCCTCGGCGGATTGCTCGCAGCCGCGCTAGTGACGGTCAGCGGCAGCGGTTGCGCCGCCGGCAAATGCGGGAAATGCGAAGCGGCGGCGCTTCAATCGCAGGCCAAAGTCAGCAAGGAAACCGCGCAGGCGGCGGCCCTCGCCAAGGTTCCCGGCGGAACGGTCAAGGACGGCGAATTAGAAAAGGAAAAAGGCAAACTGATCTGGTCATTCGACATTGCGCTGCCGGATTCCAAGGATATCAAGGAAGTTGCCGTGGACGCCCTCACAGGCGAAGTGCTGGCCGTGGACACCGAAACGCCGGCAGACCAGGCGAAGGAAGCGGCGGAAGACGCGGCGAAGCAGCATAAAAAAGGCAAAGACAAGGAAGACAAAGATTGATGGCCTTAGCTGGAAACTAGTCAGGGTCGGAATCCCGTCCCTGATTGGGTGCAGCTAGAAAATCCAGTAAGCCATGAACATGAATTCTCGATGGATGACTGCGACGCTCGGCGTCGTTTTGACCCTAACCTGCCAGGCGGGGACCGAATTGAAATGGGCGGCCGTGCCGGCTGCGGTGCTGGCCCATGGCGGCACGGCGGGCCAAACCGTGGATCGGGAAACGAAAGGCCACAATGTGGACGGCCAGACAGTTTATGAAGCCAGCGTCCGAGACAAGCACGGCAAGGTGTCCGACATCGTGGTGAAGGAAGATGGCCAACTGGTCGAAATCAAACACGACGATACGGCGGACACTGCGGGCGAACTGCGGGCCGCTCACGCCCGGCATGTCCTGAAAGGCGTGAAGTTCAGTCACCCGCGCGACATTGATAATCCCTATCTGCCGCTGGCGAAATTACAGCAGGACATCATTGAAGGCTCCGAAGACGGCAAGAAAACCCGCGTGGAACGCACCTTAAAACCGGAGGTGCAAAAAGTTTTCCCGGTGGCCGGTCAGCAGGTCGCGTCGCTCTGTATGGAGGATCGGATTTTTGTAGGCGGCGTGCTGGAGGAAGTGGCGCTGGATTATTTTGCGCAGGATGATGCCGGCACGGTATATTACCTGGGCGAGGACGTGGATGAATTTGATGAGCACGGCAAGCTGGCCAGGCACAATCCGCCGGACGATGCCTGGCTGACCGGCAAGGACACGCCTGTGCCGGGCGTCATTATTCCGGCGCATCCGAAACTTGGCGATAAATTCAAATCCGAGGATGTCTCCGATAAAATTGAAGAATCCGACGAGGTCGTGGCCGTGGGTGAAAGCACGATGGTGCCGGCCGGAACGTTCGAAAACTGCCTGAAGATCAAGGAAACGCTGGCCGATGGCTCGGTCGAGTTCAAATGGTACGCGCCGGGCGTGGGCGTGGTGCGGGAAACGCTTGCCACCGGCGACGAACGGCTGATTTCCCACACCGCCAGATAATTTCCGCCCAATGAAACCAGGCATACCACTAAACCATCCGCTTAATAATATGAATAAAACACAGCATATTCTAAAACTGTTCGGTCTGGCCCTGCTATGCAGCGTGGCCCCCCTGTTTCCGACCTCGGGCCGCGCCGACGAAGCCAAAGCTGCCACCGCCGCCGCCCCCTTGAAAGCGATCTATACGGCGGCGGAAACCAAGGAATTCAAAGCCCTGGCCAAGGCCACGATCGAAGCACTTGCCGCCGGTAAACCTACCGAAATGGTGGCCAAACTCACCGATCTGGAGACCGCCTGGGACGATCAGGAAAAAGTGTTGCGGCCCAAAGACGAGGCCATCTGGACCTTGCTGGATAAGACGCTGGATAAAGCGATCTCCGCCCTGCGCAGCAGCCACACGAATATTCCCAAGGGCAAAGCCGCCTTGGAAGATTTGTTGAAGAAGCTGGAACAGGCCACGAAACCTTGAGACTGTGCCTGCCAGTAAAGGGGTATGAATATTAAAAGTGCGACTCTCCTGATCACCGGCAGCATCTTCCTGGCGATCATTGCGGCCCAACTGCATAAGCATATTCGGGCAGTGGATAAGCCGGTTGTTCTGGCATCATCCGCATCCGCAACCCCCAGCGCCTCTCCGGCGCCGGTCACGCCGCCTGGCAACCCGCTTGCAGTGGAACCCGCAGCCCCGGTCCCGCCTGCCAGCGTGCCGGAGGTGGCACCAATGAAGCCAAACAAGACCTCCAGCCAAAAGGGACAGGCCGGGAAAGGGAAGGAACCCATTCAAGATCCCACTGCGCGCCAGGCTCTGGGTTTCGTTGGCGTCGATCCGGAGGCGGAGCAGTATTGGGTTTCCGCCATCAATGACCCCTCCCTGCCGCCCGATGAGCGCAAGGATTTGATCGAGGACCTGAATGAGGATGGTTTGTCCGACCCCAAACAGCCCGGTCCGCAGGATGTGCCGCTGATTGTCAACCGGCTGCGCTTGATTGAGGCGCTGGCTCCGCTGGCGATGGACCAGGTCAACGCCGACGCCTTCGCCGAGGCTTACAAGGATTTAAAGAACCTGCTGGCCGGCCAGCCCGTCCGCTGAGGATGGCCTGCACCCGGAGGGCAGGATTTTTTGCATGCGCATTCTGATAGTGGAAGACGATAAGAAGACCGCCTCGTTCATTCGCAAGGCGCTGCAATCCGAAGGCTGGGCGGTAGATGCCTGCGGCAACGGCGATGACGGGCTGGCCGCCGCCCTGGCAACCCCGTTTGACGCGCTGGTGCTGGATATCATGTTGCCGGGCCGCGACGGGCTGGGGGTGCTGGCGCAGCTCCGCGCGCGTGGCAACCGCACGCCGGTGCTGCTGCTCTCCGCCCGCGGCGAGGTGAATGAGCGGATCCAGGGGCTCGACGCCGGCGCCGATGATTACCTGCCCAAGCCTTTCATCATCGCCGAACTCGTCGCCCGCGTGCGCGCCCTCGTCCGCCGTGGCGGCGACACCAAAGCCACCGTGCTCCGGATAGCCGACCTGTCGCTTGACACCATCACCCGGGAGCTCCAGCGCGGCGGCACCCGGATCGAACTGACCACCCGCGAATATCGTTTGCTGGAATTCCTGCTGCGCTCCGCCGGCCGCATCTGCGGGCGCATGACCATCATTGAGAAAGTCTGGGACTACGACTTTGATCCGGGCACCAATCTGGTGGACGTGTACATCAAGCGCCTCCGCGAAAAGATAGACGACAACTTTGAGCCGAAATTGCTACATACCGTGCGCGGCATCGGCTACGTCTTAAAGGAGGCCGCATGACCATCCGCACGCGCCTCACGCTTTGGTATGCCGCGATCATGTTCGTCTCGCTGCTGGCGATGAGCGCGCTGACCTATCACGAATTTGCGCCCGACCCGGTTCCCCACAATGCGCCGGCCGATGAAGGTGACGAGGGCGACCTCAGAGAGATGTTGCACATCCTGTTCTGGTGCGGTGTTCCGCCCGCATTGCTAGCCCTCGCCGGCGGCTGGTGGCTCATGCGCCGCGCCCTCACGCCGGTGGCCGCGCTCACCGCGGCGGCCGAAAAGATCCACGAAGGCAATCTGAACCAGCAACTCCCGCGCTCCGGCAATGGGGATGAGCTGGACCGCCTTACCGAGGTTTTCAATGCCATGACCGCGCGGCTCGCGGGCTCGTTCCGGCGCATCCGCGAATTCACCCTGCACGCCTCGCATGAACTCAAGACGCCGCTGACCATTTTGCACGGCGAAATAGAAACCGCCCTGCACGAGGAGCCGCTCACGGCGGGTCAATCCGAAAAACTGGCGGGGCAGCTCGATGAAATCCAGCGCCTCACCAAGATCGTGGACGGCCTCACCCTGCTCACCAAGGCGGACGCCGGCCAGATCGCGCTGAATCTGGAAACCTTTTCCCTGGCCGAAATTGTCCAGGATGCCTTGGCCGACGCCCAAATTCTGGCCAAACCCGCCAATCTGGCCGTCCGCCTCCTCGCCTGCGAAGAAATTCAGTTGCGCGGCGATAAGCATCGGCTACGCCAGCTGCTGCTGAACCTGGCGGATAACGCCGTGAAATACAACCAGCCCGGCGGCCGGATTGATTTTTCCCTGCGCCGGGCCGGGCCGGACGCGGAACTGGTGCTGACCAATACCGGCAAGACCATCCCGGCGGAAGTATTGCCGCGCGTCTGCGACCGGTTTTTTCGCGGCGATGCATCCCACCATTCCTCAGTGGAAGGCTGCGGCCTGGGTTTGAGTATTGCCCAGTGGATTGTCTCTGCGCACAATGGCGTCCTCCGCATCGCCTCGGCGGACGACCAGACGACGGTCACGGTACGACTGCCGGGCATGGCGGGGAAATCAACCACGTGAAACCATTTTGCCTCCTCCTGACCGCCGGCCTGCTGGCCGGCTGCGCGCATTATCAGCCCCGGACGCTGGCGCCGGAGCCCGCCGCCAGGCAATGGGAGGCGCGCCGGCTCGACGATGCCGGGCTGCAAAGCTTTGTCCTCACCAACACGGCCGGGCGCTGGAGCCACTGGCCGCCGGAGAAATGGGAGGTCAACGCGCTTACGCTCGCGGCATTTTATTTTCATCCGGACCTCAACGTGGCGCGCGCGCAATGGCTCGTCGCCGGGGCGGGCATCACCACCGCCGGCGGCCGGCCCAACCCGGTGCTCTCGGGCGGCCCCGGTTACAATTTTAACGCCGCTGGCGTCACGCCGTGGATGCCGTTCGGCGCGGTGGATCTGCCGCTGGAAACTGCCGGCAAACGGGGCAAGCGCATCGCGGCCGCCGAAAAAGCCTCTGAATCCGCGCGCTGGGCTTATCTTTCCACCGCCTGGCAGCTCCGCACCGGCGTGCGCGCCGCGCTGGTGGAACTTTCCGCAGCCGATCAACGTGTCGGCGGACTGCAAAAGCTATTGGCCGCGCAGGAACAGGTAATCCACCGGCAGGAACAGCGGGTGGCTGCCGGTGCCCTCGCCGCCAGCGAACTTCTGCCGGCCCGGATGGCCCTGAATACCACCCGCGCGGAATTGAACGCGGCCCAAGCCCGGCTGACCGCTGCCCGCTCGCGGCTAGCGGAAGCCATCGGCCTGCCGCTTGCCGCCCTGGACGGCATTTCCTTACCAACGCAGTTTGCGGGAACACCCGCAGCCGATCTAACCTCGGCGGAAACCCGCCGCGCGGCGCTGGTGGGCCGCGCAGACCTGCGCGCCGCCCTGGCCGACTATGCGGCCAGCGAGGATAATCTGCGGCTCGAAATCGCCAAACAATATCCCGACGTGCACCTGAATCCCGGCTATCAATTTGATCAGGGCGATAACAAATGGACCTTCGGCCTTTCGCTCGAATTGCCGGTGCTCAATCAAAATCAGGGGCCGATCGCCGAGGCGAAGGCCAGGCGCGAACTCGCGGCCGCGAAATTTATCCAGCTCCAGGCGCAAACCATCGCCGCCATTGATCGCGCCACCGCCGCCCTGTCCACCGCGCGCACGCAGGTGCGCAACGACAGCACGCTGCTTGCCCTTGCCGGACAGCGGCAGAAATCCCTGGCCGCCCAGCTGAAAGCGGGGGCCGCCGAACCGCTGGACCTGCTCGCCGCCGAAGTGGAGTCAGACACCCTCCAGCTCACGCAAATCGAAGACGAGGCGCAACTGCAAGCCGCCCTCGGCGCCCTCGAAGATGCCGTGCAGCGGCCGTCCGACGATTTTGCCGCGCTACAATTTTTGCCCGCCCATTTCCAGCCATGAAAATAATTCCCCGATTCACCCTGCTCACCCTGCTGCTCGCCGGAGCGGCAGCCGCCCGCGCCGCCGCACCGGACGCGAAGACGGAGCCAAAAACCGAGGCGAAAGCGGAAGCGAAACCCGAACCCAAGCCGGACGCTAAAGCGGAAGCCAAGCCGGAGGCGAAAGCTGAACTGGTGAAACTCACCCAAGGCACCAATGGGGAAACGATTTTGACCCTGGAACCGGAAACGCAAAAACGCCTCGGATTGGTGGTCGCCAATCCGGCTGCCACCCAGTGGCTGCCGGAAATCCGCGTGACCGGCCACGCGCTAGATACCGCCCCGCTGTCCGATGTGCTGATGGAGTTCGGGCGGGCGCTGCTCACCTTCGATAGCTCGCACCAGGAATTGGAACGGGCCAAAAAATTGCAGCGGGACGAAAATATCTCCGCGCGCGCGTTTCAAGAAGCGGAAGCCGCCTATCGCCAGAATTTTGCCGCCGTGATGGCGGTCCGCCTCAAAATCGAGACGACCTGGGGAAAGCGCCTGGCAAATCTGACCGGCGAAATTGTGGTGCCGCCGGGCACCCCGCGCAAAATGGACCCGCTCTTGGATGAATTGACGAGGTCGGCCGGGCTTATCCGCCTGGACCTGTCCGCAGGCGAGCGTTTTGCCGATCCGGCCACCGCCCGAATTGAAACGCTGGCCCAACATGACCAGCCCCTGAAAGCGATCTTTTTTGACAAGCTGCCCTCGTTGGATGCGCAGACGCAGCAGCAAGGGTTGCTCTTTTTGCAGGACCAGAAGAACCCCCGGGATTTTCTGGCCCGGGGCGAAGCTGTCAGCGCCACGATTCAAAGCTCCGCCGCTCCGGTCAGCGGGGTGGTGGTCCCGGCGGACGCGATTTTGCGGCACGCCGGCAAGGGCTGGGTGTTTGTGCAGACAGCCGAAAACAGTTTTGTGCGCCGCGAACTGGCGCTGGATCGCGCGGTGGCGGACGGGTTTTTCTCAGCCGATTTGTCGGCGACCAATCAGGTCATTATCAACGGCACCCAGACCTTGCTCTCTGCCGAATTGAGCGGCGGCGGTTTTAACACGGGCCAACGTGATTAATCATGCTCCGGCGACTCGTTGAACTATCGTTGGGCTCGCGCGGCGTGGTTATCGCGCTGGCGGTGGGCTTTATCTGTTACGGGCTGTTCGTCACCGCGCACGCCAAGCTTGACGTGTTTCCGGAATTTGTCCAGCCGCAGGCCACCGTGCAGACCGAGGCGCCGGGCCTCGCGCCGGAACAGGTGGAGGCCCTCATCACGCGGCCGGTGGAAAATGCCTTGAACGGCGCGGGCGGTCTCGACTCCATCCGATCGGAATCCATTCAGGGCCTGTCGGTTGTCACGGCGGTGTTCAAGGAAGGAACGGATATTCACCTCGCGCGGCAGATGCTCACGGAACGGCTGGCGCAACTCGGCGGCGTACTACCCGCCGGCGTTGCGGCGCCGAAAATGGAGCCGCTCACGTCGTCCACCATGGACCTGTTAAAATTCGGCCTGACCTCGGAAACCCTTTCCCCGATGGCGCTGCGAACCTTTGCCGACTGGACCGTCCGTCCGCGCCTGCTGTCCGTGCCCGGCGTGGCGGCGGTGAAAGTGTTCGGCGGCGAGGTCCGGCAGCTGCAGATTCAAATCCGTCCGGACCGCCTGCTCGCCTTGGGAATTTCCGTTCAGGACGTGGCCAGCGCGGCTGGCGCTGCGACTGGCGTGCGCGGCGCGGGCTTCATTGAAACGGCAGCGCAGCGCCTAGTGCTCCAGACCGAGGGGCAGTCGCTCACCACCGCGCAGCTCGGCGGCATCGTCGTAACCCAGCGCGATGGCCGCAGCATCCGCCTGCAGGACGTGGCGAACATCGTGGAAGGCGGCGAGCCGAAATTCGGCGACGCACTGATCAACGGCCGGCCGGGCGTGCTGATGACCACGGCCAGTCAATATGGGGCCAACACGATGGAAGCCACGCGCGGGGTGGAAAGTGCGCTAGCGGACCTGGCCCCGGTATTCGCGGCGGAAGGCATCCATTACACGCCCGCCCTGCATCGGCCAGCGACCTTTATTGAAATCGCCCTCCGCAACATGAAAACCTCCCTCCTGCTCGGGGCGGTGCTGGTTGCCGTGGTGCTGCTGCTGTTCCTGCTCGATTTCCGGACGGCGCTGATTTCCTTCACGGCGATTCCCCTGTCGCTGCTTGCGGCCGTGGTGGTGCTGGACCGCTTTGGCGTGACGCTGAACACCATGACGCTGGGCGGGCTGGCTGCCGTGCTGGGCGTGGTGGTGGATGACGCTATCATTACGGTGGAAAACATTTTGCGGCGACTGCGGGAAAACCTGACGCTCGCGCCGCCGCGCCCGCTGGCCGGCGTGGTCTTGAACGCCACCCTGGAAGTGCGCAATTCGGTGGTGCACGCAACCTTTGTCGTGGCTATGGTCTTTGTGCCCGTGCTGACCATGACCGGCTTGCAGGGAAAATTTTTCGGCCCGCTGGGCGTCGCATTCATCCTCGCTAATCTCGCGTCCCTGGTCGTGGCGCTCACGGTCACGCCGGCGCTGTGCTTCGCGCTGCTGTCGCGCTCCAAGCCGCATGCGGAACCGGGGTATCTGCGCCAATTGAAATCGCTGCACCGCGGCGCGCTGGAAAAAGTCAGCCGCTGGCCGAAAACGATCATCGCCGTGGCGCTGGCGGCTTTCGTCGGAGCCCTGGCCACGCTGCCGTTTTTTGGCGGCGAATTTCTGCCGGATTTCCGCGAAGGCCATTTTGTGGTGGGCCTCACCATGGCCCCGGGCACCTCGCTGACGGAAATGAAGCGCCTGGGCACCGAGATCTCGGCAGAGCTGCTGAAAATCCCCCAGATTCAGAGCGTGGAGGAGCAGATCGGCCGCGCGGAAGGCGGCGAAGACACCTGGGGCACGCATCGGGGCGAGATGCACGTGGAGCTGAAACCCACCGCCGGCGAAGATCAGGAAAAAGTGCAGGACGCCATCCGCGAAGTGCTGGCGAAATTTCCCGGCGTGCAGACGGAGGTGCTGACGTTTCTCGGCGACCGCATCGGCGAGACAATTTCCGGCGAAACCGCCCAGGTGGTGGTGAATATTTTCGGGGAGGACCTCGATGTGCTCGATAAAAAAGCGAACGAGGTTGCCGCGGCACTGAACAAAGTTCCGGGGGCGGCGGACGTGCAGGTTTCCGCGCCGCCCGGCGCGCCGCGCCTCCTGATCAAACTGCGGCCCGAGCGGCTGACGCAATTCAGCTTCCGCCCGGTGGAAGTGCTGGAAGCCGTGCGCACGGCGTATCAAGGCGACGTCGTGGCGCAAACCTATGAGGGCGAAAAAGTGTTTGATGTGGAGGTGATTCTGGAGCCGGCCGCCCGGCAACTGCCGGAGCGCATCGGGGACTTGCTCGTCAGCAATCCGCAGGGCGCGCGCCTGCCCTTGAAACAACTGGCGGACATCTCGCTCACCACCGGGCGCTACGCCATTTTGCACGACGGCGCGCGGCGCCGGCAAACCATCACCTGCAATCCGGCGGGGAGGGACGTCGCGTCCTTCGTGGCGGCCGCGCAGCAACGAATTGCGGCTCAGGTCAAATTTCCGGCCGGGGTGTATGCCGAATTCAGCGGCGCAGCGCAGGAACAAAAGCAGGCGCAAACCGAGTTGCTGCTGCACTCGCTCGCCGCCACGGCGGGCATCATCCTGCTGCTGGCGATCGTGTTCCGCAAAGCCAGCCACCTGCTGCTCGTGCTGGCGAACCTGCCGTTCGCGCTGGTGGGCGGCGTGCTGGCGATTTTTCTGGTCGGCTATTTCGGCGAGGGACGCGGCTCGCTATCGCTGGGTACCCTGGTGGGTTTTGTGACGCTGTTCGGCATCACCATGCGCAATTCCATCATGATGATTTCTCATTTCGAGCATCTGGTGATCGAGGAGCGGCGGCCGTGGGGCATGGAAACGGCGCTGCGCGGCGCCACGGAGCGGCTGATCCCGATTCTGATGACCGCGCTTGTCACTGCGCTGGGCCTCCTGCCCCTGGCCATCGGAAGCGGCGAAGCCGGCCGTGAAATTGAAGGCCCGATGGCCATTGTGATCCTCGGCGGTCTCGTGACCTCCACCTTTTTGAATCTGCTGGTGCTGCCCACGCTGGCACTGCGCTACGGCCGGTTCGGCGCCCCGCCGCCCGCGTCATAAATCATCCAAGCGTGCCGCCCGAGAGTGGTCCACCGCCAGTCAGACCCGAGACAAGCGGAGAGACAATTTCAGGAAGGTCATGGTTCAACTAATAGTTTAGTGGCAGCGGGTGATTTTCCAGCCCGGCCAGCCAGGCCGGGAAAAACTGGCGGCACCAGCATTTGATTCCAGCCTTCGATAGCGTTGATGAGCTGATGCACCTCGTTGGTGCGGCGGGCGGAAAGATCGTGGGCTTCACCTTGGTCAGCCGCCAGATCAAAGAGAGCCGGGGACGACGGCAAACGACGGATGAGTTTGGCGTCCAGCGCGCGGACGGCGAACTGTTTGCCACCGCCTACCCGCCAGAAAAGCGCGGAATGCGGGGTATTGGTATTGGCCCCCGTGAGAAACGGCAACAGGTTTACCCCATCCGGCGGATGGTTCGTCGGCATCGCCCGGCCCGCTAAATTCAGGGCAGTCGGGAATACATCCAGGGAACTCACCGGCAAATCATAGGTTCGCCCGGCAGCGAGCGTGCCCGGCCAACTCATGACAAAGGGAACACGAATACCGCCTTCAAAAACTTCCCCCTTGCCGCCGCGCAACGGCAGGTTGCTGGAACCATTCCAGCCGTTGACCATGATAGGTCCGCCGTTATCGCTGAAGAAAAACACCAACGTTCGCTCAGCCTGACCGGAAGCCGGCAACGCGGCCAGGACCTGGCCAACGGCATCATCCAGCAGGCTGACCTGGGCCGCATAGGCACGGCGCTTGGGATTGGCGATGGAGGCAAAGCGCGCCAGTCGCTCAGGGGTCGGTTCCTCCGGAGTGTGGGGTGCGTTAAACGCCAGATAAAGAAACCATGGCCCGGCCTGGTGCCGGCGAATGAAAGCGGCGCCCTCGTCACCAAAAGCCAGGGTAAGATGATTGGTCACCGCCACCGGCTGCCCGTTGCGTTCGATGGGAATATTATATTCGCGAGCTGTTGCATTCGTTTCGGCCTGCCAATTGAGGTAGTGATGACCACCTCCAAGAAAGCCAAAAGTTTCGGTAAAGCCCCGATTTTGCGGTTGAAATTCCGGCGCGGCACCGAGATGCCATTTGCCAATCCAGCCGGTCGCATAACCTGCTTCCTGCAAAAATTGGGGCAGCAACTTTTCCGAAACCGGCAGCCCTTCCAGATGGCTATTGGGATCGTAGAACGGATTATTCTCGTGCCCGAAACGCTGCTGGTAGCGTCCGGTGAGCAGCGCCGCGCGCGTCGGGCTGCAAAACGGGTGGGTCACGTAACCATTGCTGAACCGGATGCCACTGCGCGCCAACCGGTCCAGGTGCGGCGTGGGAATATCCTGGCAGCCCTGGAAACCAAGGTCCGCATACCCCTGATCATCGGAAACGATAACCAGAATATTCGGGCGCTCAATGGCTGGAGCCGCCGCACAGGAGGACCGGGGCAATAAGCTGCCCACCGCCCACACAAGGCACGCCAGAGGGTGGAGGAAGTTTCGCCGCACGGTATTAAAACGGCTGGGCCGCCAGATATAGCCGGTAATTTTTTATCCGACCGTTCGGCGAATCCTGACGCGGCAGCAGGCGCACCCCGGAAATTTCGCACTCGGCCCCGAAATCAATGACCAGCGTATGCGGATGGCTGGTATGCGGTGCGCTCCACAATGAATGCCAGAAGGTTTCCGGATCGCTATCCAACGCTTTTTCCGCCTGATCCCCTTCGGCAAAATTTTCCTCACTATCCACATATGCCACCTTCCAATTTTTACGGGACAGCACTTTGCCGGCGGCATCCAGCGCATCCAACTCGGCCAGTGTGGTGAACTCGTCACCGTTATGGGAAGAGAGCGCCTGCAAACCCAAATAACGAACCTTCTGCGCCGAGACACGCACAATCTGCTCATCCTCGCTGTTGGCGAGCGTGCCGGTTTTTGCCAGAGCGGACGCGGGAAATTTGGGTTCCTGCATTTTCGCCCGCGGCCCGGCACTTTCTGATTTGTTATTTCCTTTTTCGCGCGAAACGGCGTTTTCGTCCTTATTCAGCTGGTCAAGGACCGGCGTCTTGACACCTGCCAGATGAGGCACCTCATCCTTTAGCTGTTCAAAAACGACGATTTCATTACGGCCTTTTTTCAGCCAGACCCCGGGACAATACAACGTCTGCTGCGGTCCGATGTACCAGAAACGGCCCAGGTTATGGCCGTTGACAAAAACGATGCCCTTGCCCCAGCCGCGCAGGTCGAGAAAGGTGTCGCCAATCTGCGACAGGTTAAAAGTGCCGCGATGCAACGCCGGAGCGGCCGCCGCTGGCGTGGGTTTCCATTTCAGGCCGGAAACTTGGGCAAACGGGAAGGGATACATTTCCCAGCCCGTCAGTTCGCGGTCGCCGAGCGTCACGGATTCTGTAATGCCCTTGCGATTATCAGGAAGCTGGCCACCATAATTGATGCGCCCGCCGTTCTCCACCAGGATGTCCAGCGTGGCACTGGCTTGGGGCATAACCAGTGCGACCGAATCCTGCTTATGCCGGCGATCCAGCACCGCAACCCGTTTGCCGTCCACAAAAACCAGGGCATAATCGCGAAGCTCCTTGATTTTCAGCATGGCGTCCACCGGCCCGGAGATTTTGGTGCGGTACAAAACATAGCCATAGCCCTGATCCAGGTCTTCAAAGCTCAAAGGCTTATCGGCTTTGACCGGTCGGGCCAGCAGGTCGAACAGGCTTGCGGATTCGGTAAACTCGACCGGCGGAATTTCAATCACCGGGGCGGTGGCGGGCACCTCCGGCAAGGTTTCGCCTGGCGCCAGATATTTGGCCAACACCTCGCGCAGGGCGTAGAATTTCTCGGTGGGGCGGCCCATTTCATCCATGGGCGAATTATAATCATAACTGGTTGGCTGCGGCTGAAAATGGCCGCCATAATTTGCGCCGTTCATGAAGCCGAAGGACGTGCCGCCGTAGATCATGTAGTAACAGAATGAAACGTGATTGGTGAGCTTCCACACCGTTTCGCGGGCCAACCCGCCCAGCCCCACCACGGCATGAGCCTCCCCCCAATGATCCAGCCAGCCGGGATAAAATTCCGGCACGAACCAGGGGCCATGTGGGCGATATTTGCCGACTTCCTTGAAGATGCCCGGCCCGCTGCCGCCATTCAATCCCGGCAGGACATCCGGAAGCGAGCCGCCAGCCATCATGTGCCCGCCACCATCGGCAGTAAACAAAGGCACCTCAAATCCGGCGGCGCGGTCCATATCCCGGATCTTGCCCATGTAAACATGATCGGCTCCATAGCTGCCATATTCATTTTCGGTCTGCACTAAAATAATGGGCCCGCCATGCGTCACTTGCAGCGGGGCGAGTTGGGCCCCGAGCTTTTTCATATAAGTTTCCGCCGCCCGCAAAAAGCGCGGGTCCTGGCTGCGGACTTTCAGATCATGCGACTTCAGCAACCACCACGGATAGCCGCCGAATTCCCATTCCGCACAGCAATACGGGCCCGGCCGGAGAATCACCCACAAGCCTTCCTTTTGAGCGAGCCGCACGAATTGGGCGATATCGGCATCGCCGGAAAAATTAAATTTGCCCTCGGCCGGCTCATGCTGATTCCAGAAAACGTAGATCGAAACCGTGTTCAAGCCCATCGCGTGGATCATCCGCAGCCGATCCGCCCAATACTCGTGCGGAACACGCCCGGGATGCATCTCGCCCGCCTTGATGAGAAAGGGCTTGCCATTCAGCAAAAAATCGCAGCCGCTGATGGTGAAGGTGTTTTTGGCACCAGCCACGAGAGCGAATCCGAACAGCAGGAGCGAGCAAGCGGCGCCCAAGCCGAGCCGGCGAATGGAGGGGAATGATTTTTTCATGATTTGTAAATTTGGTTTGGCTGACCTCGATTTTGCCTCACCCGCCGGTGAGAAAAAGCCAATTTTGTCAGGCCTATGATGGTACATCCAATATGATATTGCGGACATTCGGGATAACGATGCATTTTACTGGCACTTGGTTTACATAGCAAAACCAGCAACACGGTGGACATAGTCTAACCGCCGCTGGCAAAATCCGGAATACCACAAACGGGTGAAGGCATTTTCAGCGGGATTGCTCCGGCTTACGGATCGTCAGCCAGCTCCGGCTGTGCGCCGGAATTTTAATATTGACCACCGCCGAGCCATCCCGCTCCAGCCGAATGACGTCCACCTGGCCATCCTCCTGCTGCACGCGAACCCGCTCCGTCAGGCCGGCATAATACAGCGGCAGGCGTACGTCACGGTCGATAGGTGTGGGCAGCGGGTTATAAAATACCGCCAGCCCACGTTCGGTTAATTGTGGGTTCACGTGCAGCCAGCCATCCCAATCCCGGCCATCGGCACGGCGCAAATGAATCAGGTCGCTATCGAGAATAGCGCGATGCTGTTTGTAAAAATCCACCCACTTTTTCACGACCGCACAGGTCTCAGCCGTATCAAACAGGCGCGGACCGCGATAGCAGGCCTGGACCCCGGCGCCGAAAAGATTGGCCAACCGCGTCTCGTAATGTTCGAGGTGGTCTTTCAGTGGTTCAATCGTGGCAGCTTCGCCACCGCCGTGATATTGCGTCAAGGGCACAAACATCCACCCCATACTGGGTGCCTTTTCCCAGGTGCCGTCATAGATATTCTGGCGTTCGATAATTTCCTGCTGGGCGCGCGGCAGGGACCAATCGGTCTCGCGATAACCCATGCCCGTTTTGCTCGAACCCGCGAGAAAATACCAATCGGGAACGTTAAGATAAATTCCGCGGGCGCGACACCACTGATAGAAGCCACTGATAGCCTGCCATTGCTTCCATTGGGAATCCGCAAGGCCGACATGCCCCGGATGATTGGTGGAAGCGCAGACATCACCGGGATAGGAGCCATCATTTTCCAGGACGCCGCAGCCGGTTTGCTCAAAAAATTGCCGGAGCTTGCGAAAATAATCCTCGCCCCAAGCGCTGCCGAGGCAGGGCGAATTGCCAAACCGCGCGCCGCCCGGCCGGCCGGTCTGGGGATTAATCGCGTCATTGGCGGCATCAATCGAGCGACTGGCCAGCAAGGAATAGCCCCCGAGCGCCACGCCTTTGCGCCGGGCGTAGGCAGACAGCGATTGCAGCTGCGCCTGATAGGCCGGCTGCTCGTTTTCCAGATCGCACCCGCTGCCAAAAGTCAGGATGACCATTTCAAAACCAACTTCGGCACATTGGTCTATGGCGGTTTTCACCGCCTCCGGACGCGCGCTGCGGACATGCATGAGAATGGGATTTTCCTGCGCCCAGGGGGCCAATAACCGATACGCCCGGCGCAACGCCAGGCCGCGGCATTCGCGGTCCGTGCTGGAATGGACCAATTCAAAAACCCGGAACGAATTCCAGGTTTCCCCCGGTTTGATTTCCGCCTCCGGACCAAGGGGCGGAGCACATTTCAAAAGGCAGGGGGTGGCCAGGCGATAATGCACCTGCGTTTTATATTCCGGATCGCTTTCCCAATGAATGGCCGGCATGTCGGTGGCGGGATTCATGTTGCCGCCGAAGGAATAATCGCTAAAGGCGTCAAACGACCGATAGCTGGCGCGAAAACCGACCGGCGGACCGTCCACCATAGATTCCGGTTCAACAAAGGCCAGTTGTTCAACCACTAAGGAATGAAGCGTGGCTGGCCGCGATGAATCATTGCGGAGCGTCAGCCATTTGGAAAGTGCCGGCAGGCCATCGTACAATTCATAATGGACCTCCAGTTGCATCATCCCGGAAGGGGTAGGCACGCCGAATATCAAGTTTACGGACACGCCCGGCGGAGGCCACGGGGCTGTCCGGGAAAGCCATTCGGCATGTTGCCGCCAGGGAAAGCGGGGCTTCGTCCGTCCAGTGGTAAAGCCGAGCAACTGGATCGGCGTCGGGTTGGCTTGCATTTGCGCCAGCCACGCAGGATCCAAATAGTTTTGGGCCGGCTGACCTATCAGCCCTCCCACGTCCATTTTTTCTCCGTTGATCGCGAGATGCGCCTCGGGCCGCACCAAGCGCAGGATGGACTCTCCCGTCATCAGGTTATCAAAGGCCACGGTTGCCACCGCCGGAGAGGTTTTTAAAACCCGCCGGATCAGGCCGTTTTCCAAACTTATTTCGTGGAGAGCCGGATTCGTGGTAATCAAAGCGCGGAAAGGCGCGGGATCAATCAACCAGTCACCTGCCGCCGGTATCGAAACCGGCATACCAGCCAATACCGCTGCCATGCCGAAGAACGGAAGCCAGCGCCCAAGCCGTGTTAAGTTTGGCAGAATCATGCACCCTCTTCCATCAGGGCAAGCCATGCGGTGGAATTGTGCCCGTCAACTCCGGAGTGAACGCCCGTCCGCTCAGAGTGGTCAGACAAAAAACCGGCAGCCAGGAAACGTGCAGCTTGGTCATGATTTTATCGCGTAACTTGGCCTCAATAAAATGCGACCAGTCGCTGCCTTTCGCCTTTGCCAGTGTGGTGGCTTGGTCAAGCAAGGTATCATCCAGTTGACTCGTCGTTTGAATGGCTGAAAGATTATGGCAAGAGCAGTGTACTGTCAAAGTGACGACAATGGATTGTAATACGTTGGCAAGGAGGTGAGGGATTTCAGGGATGCGGCGGTCTTGGTTTTATGTCGTCCAGAACGGGAATATGGCGCGCCTCAGCCCAGGCAACTACAAAATCTTTCATGGCGTCGTCCCGATACTGATACCACTCGTTCAAGAAGCCCAACCGATTGGCCGTGTCTTTGAAGTGGCGAAAGGCACCTTTCCCTTTGAGGGCACGCTGCAATTCCCCGGCATCCGCGCTGTCTGCAACGGTCCTGATGAAACGCTCCATCTGGCGGTATTCGTGAAAATCAAACTTGTCCGGCGCAGCGACAAACCGCCCGTCCGCATCGTCCACGATGGCCCGGGCTATTTTCAACTCGTGTTTCTGCCAGTCCGGCAGCTCGCCCAGCGACGATTCGTCACCCGCTTCCACCGCACTGACCACCGAGCTATCCACCGTTACGATGCACCCCTCATGCAGATCCACCTTCGTGATTTGCTCGACGCACTCCAATTCAAGGGCTTCGATCAGTTCGGAAAGTTTGACGGGTTTCATAGCAGCCAGATAAGTCGTCTCCGAGTCTCCACATTTCAGTCTTCGGCAGCGTTGTCCCGACCCATGAGCACCTTCCGCAATTGGGCTTCCGTGACGCGCGGCCAATTGAGTTTGGCCAACCAGAAATTGACCTTCGCCGGGTCAAAAGCCTTGGGGTTAAAGGCACGGCCCAGCCATTCCCGGGTGTTCTTGTGCTCCGGGTGCCGGGGATCTTTCAGGGCTTCCAGCAGGTCGGCGTAACCCCAGATGCCCCCGCAATCCTCCGGCGGACACGCTCCCGCGCCTTTCAAACAAAGAGCGGCCGGGACCGCCAGCCGCCGGCAGAATCTGCTGAACCGTGATGGCATGCTCCCAAGAATCGCCAAAATCATATTCATAGCCGAACTGCGCGCCTGCCTGCGGCGCAATCTGCATTAGCGTTACCTTGGTCTCATCCCGGTCCGGTTCGTCCCCAAACCCGGAGTCTTGGTTGCCGCGAGGATCCGAATAACGCGCGTCACTGGTGAGAAAATGGTGCAGATGGCTGTTGGTCCACCCCATCGCGGTTTGCAACACCGCGTGGAGCCAGCCAAGATTCGCCTGACCTGTTACTTGCAGCGTCCGCCAGACGGACGGGTCAGTGCCGACCAGCTCAATTTTCAGCTGATAGACAGGAGATACGGATTTGGACCCTACGAGTTCAAGATTGGCAATCATGCGGTGGTTTTTTTGACAGTGTATAGACAGGGCCAACAGGATCCAAAAATCCCTGCATCGATAACGATGCCTGACTTTTGTTTGATTCCTGTAAATCCGGTTTTATTCCGCAGCCAAGTCTGCAAACCAGCCTTTTGGTCGCGGGGTCAATGCGCCCTAGGGTTGCTTGGCTCATTCACCACGTTATTACCCAAGCCATGCAGTTCGGTCAACGGGGTGGGAGGAAGAATGGCGGCGGCAGAATTGCCCTGGTCGATCAATTGGGCCCGCTGATGTTCCATCAGGAGAATCTGGGCCTCGGGAGTGAGCGGCTCATTTTGATTCTGCATCGGGTTGCCCCCGGGATTCATCATGGCACCATTCATAACCGCCGGATTAAACGGCAGGCCGTTGCCCAGGTTATTGTTAGGATTCATCTCACCAGGATTGCCGGGAACAGCTCCGAGCCCCGGGCTGCCGGGATTTTGCTGAAACGGATTACGCGGTCCACCGGGGCGGAAGCCCGGGGTGCCCAGGGGTGACCCGGGAGCCGAGCCGGGCGTGCCAGGAGCCCCAGGCGCACCGGGAGTAGCGGGTGCCGGTCCGGTGCTGGCAGCCACCACCAACGCAATTTCCTGAGGCACACCATGGTTATTAAAACTGACCACCCCGGCGGCTTGATCAATCTTCGTCACCTCAATCTCGTCCTCCCGCTCGCCCACCGCCATAACATGCGATTCGTCCTTCTGCGGCTGGCCGGGCGGCGGTTTGACCGCCACCTTGAAAAGCACCTGCAATTTGCCAAAAATGTCCATGATCCCGTTGGGGGTGATCTTGGGAGGAGGTTCAGGCGGCGGACCTTCGGTGGCCGGATCCGGCGGGGGCGGGGGCGGCACGAGCCCAAAAACATTTCGCGAGACAATCAGCGCGTAGGGGTTGCCGGAATCCGCTGCCACGGCAGAAAACACGACGGACACCCCCCAGCCGAAGGCAAGGAGGCATAAAAAACGTCCGGCGAATTTCATGGCTTTCAATATAATAGCTCTGCCTAGAAAACACCAAGCAAGAAATAAAGTTGCAGAACCAGAATGATCTTTTGGGTTTTCGGTGGGGAAATCTTCCTTTAAGCTGACTTGGATGCATTGGCTCCTATCGCTCGATGTAGCGCTTTTTCATTTCATCAACAGCGCAATCAGCAACCCGTTCTTCGATTGGCTGATGCCGGTCCTCAGCGGACGCGGGGTGCCATGGCTGCCCGCCGTGCTGGTGGCGGTGCCAGCCATCCTGATGTTTGGTTCCACGCGACTGAAAATCTGCGTCCTATTAATGGTGCTCGTCGTTGCGCTGGGCGATCCGCTGGTCATTGGCGCGGTTAAGAATGCCGTCGCGCGCCCGCGCCCGTGTCTTGCGTTGAATGAGGTGGTGGCCCGCCTGGGCTGCACGACTTCCGGCAGCATGCCATCCGCCCACGCCGCCAACTGGTTCGCGCTGGCGACGGTGGCGTACCTCTTTTACCGGCGCAGCGGAAAATACCTGTATCCACTGGCGGCGGGGGTGGCGTTCTCGCGGGTCTATTGCGGGGTGCATTATCCAAGCGATGTGACGGTCGGGGCGATTCTGGGCGCAGGCTATGCCATTGCCCTGGTCGTAACGGTACAAGGACTGTGGAGCACCTTGGGGCAGCGAATTTTCCCGGCGTGGCAGGAACGCCTGCCAAACCTGGTGAATCCCTTGCCCGTTCCAAAACCGGAGCCGGGAAGGCGGAACGCGGAAATTGAATGGGTGCGGCTGGGGTACGTCGTCATCGCACTTGCGCTGCTGGGCCGGTGGTTTTATCTGGGCAGCGGACTCATTGGCTTGAGCCAGGACGAGGCTTACCAATGGCTCTGGTCCAAACATCTGGCGCTCTCGTTTTACAGCAAGCCGCCGGGCATAGCGCTTATTCAATGGGCGGGCACGGCGCTGTTTGGCGACACGGATTTTGGCGTGCGCTGCGGCTCGCCGCTCTTCGCCGCGATTTTAAGCGTGCTGGTGCTGCGGTTCCTGGCCCGGGAGGTTGGCGGCCGCGCGGCCTTCTGCCTGCTGGGGATCACCTTCGCAGTGCCGCTGCTCACCGTGGGATCCATCCTGATGACGATTGATCCCCCGCTCGTGTTGTGCTGGATGTGGGCTGTCGTGGCCGGCTGGCGGGCCGTGCAGGCGGACGGGCGGACGCGGGATTGGCTGGTCGTCGGGCTCGCGCTGGGGCTGGGATTTCTGTGCAAATACACGGCCATGCTGCAGATAATCTGCTGGCTGGTGTTTTTTGCGCTGCAACCCTCCGCCCGAATTCATCTCAAGAAAGCCGGACCGTGGCTCGGTCTGCTGGTGTTCGGAGTCTGCACGCTGCCCGTGCTGCTCTGGAATGCGCAGCATGGCTGGATCACGATCTTTCATGTCGCCGGCGACGCCGGACTGCTGAACCACAACGCCGCCCCGGCCAGCCTGCCGGAGCAACTGGCCAGGAGCCTGAATTATTTTCTGGAATTCACGGGAGCGGAATTCGGCCTGTTGAATCCGTTTTTCTTCCTCGCCATCCTGGGCGCCATGTGGGCGGCCTGGCAGCGTCGCAGGGAAAAGCCGCTATGGTTGTTTCTGCTGTGCCTGAGCGCCCCGGTGCTGCTCGGCCACTGGCTATTTGCCTTCCATTCGCGGGTGCAACCGAACTGGATTGCCGCCGCCGTGCCCCCCTTGCTCTGCCTGATGGTGGTCGTGGGCAGCGAAAGCCGGCACCATTGGAAACCCTGGCTCGCCGCCGCGATGCTGACCGGCATTATTGCCAGCGCTTTCATGCACGACAGCGACCTGTTGAAGCATGTCGCCGCCAAACTGCCCGGCGACAAGGATCCGTCCCACCGGGTCCGCGGCTGGCGCGAAACGGCACAACTCGTCGAAGCGGAGCGCATTCAATGGGATACCAACGCCTTCATCATCGCCGACCATTATGGCACTACCGGGCTGTATTCCTTCTATTCGCCCACCGCCCGCCAGGCCGTCCAAACGCATACTCCGCTGGTTTACTGCATCGATACGGACAAACCGATCAACCAGTTTTTTTTCTGGGACGACTATAACTATCGCGAACATCGGCACGGAGAAAATGCCCTGTTTGTAGTGAGGCTGGAACCGTATCCATTGGAGCAGGGCTGGCTCAAAAAATGGCTGCGCCACGAAGAAATTCACTATCGCGACATTCCGGCCCCACAACCCGTGTCCGAACGGATCGCATCGCAATTTGAATCCGTCACCAATCTGGGCGTGCGCGAAATCACCCTGCCAGACCATCGGGTTTTCCAGCGCGTGCAACTGTTCGGCTGCTGCCACTTGAAATAAAATGGGGGCGCTGGAAATTTTCCTGCCGGTTTGCGATTACCACCTGGCCGCCACGCTGGATTCCGGCCAGGTTTTTCGCTGGCGACAAAACCGGGAGGCGTGGGAGGGGATAATCGGCAGCCATTGCCTCCAACTCACCCAGAGGGAGAATGGCATTCACGCCGCGGCCGCCAGGCCGGTGGAATCCTGGGAATTTCTGCGAGAGTTTTTGCAGACGAAAACCGACCTTGCGGCAGTGCTGAAAACATTTCCCGACGACGAACCGATGCGCCGGGCTATCAGGGCTTGCCGGGGGCTGCGACTGCTGCGGCAAGATCCATGGGAATGTCTCGCATCGTTCATTCTATCGTCCACCAAGCAAATTGTGCAAATCCGCCAGATTATAGCGCTACTGGGCGAACGGTTTGGCGAGCCGATGAAAAACTGCGACGGCCAAACGGTTTTTACCTTCCCGACCCCGCAAAAAATCGCGGCGGCCACCGAAGCAGAATTGCGCGCGTGTAAAATGGGCTTTCGCGCGCCCAGCCTGCTGAACGCGGCACGGCAGATTGCCGGCCGGGAATTTGACTTAGAGCAAATCCGCCAGCTGGACTATGGCCAGGCGCGGATGAAGCTGATGACCCTGCGCGGCGTGGGCGGGAAAATAGCCGATTGCGTACTGCTATTCGCCTATGGCTACGATACCGCATTTCCAGTGGATGTATGGATTGAACGCGCGCTGCAGGAACTTTATTTTCCCCGCTGGCGGGCGAGCGCGCAGCGGCTGCGCAATTTTGCCAACACGCATTTTGGCCCGCACGCCGGCTACGCACAGCAGTATCTTTTTCACTACATGCGAACGCGGGCGCAAGCCGGGTAGAATAGTTCCAGCCGACCGGTAATGCGGTGCCGCCGGCCCCAAAGGGCAGCGGTCTTTTCAGTCAATGCGCCTGCCGGAAACCCGGATTATTTGCAGACGCCGCGCAGACTGTTGCGGACGAACTGAACCAGATGCCGGACTTCCGGCAGCGGCGGCAGGTCGGCCTCGACTTTTGCCAGAGCGTTGGACGTGGACAGGCCTTCGCGGAAAATCAGCTTGTAGGCCGCCCGCAAGGCGGACTGCGTCTCGTCTGAAAAACCAGCGCGCTCCAAGCCGATTTTATTAATGGTGCGCGTTTCGCCGGGGTTGCCGTCCACGATCATAAACGGCGGCACGTCCTGCACGATTTTCGAGCAACCGCCGATCATGGAAAATTTTCCGATCCGACAAAACTGGTGCACGGCGACGTAGCCCGCCAGGATCGCGTGATCTTCCACCACGCAGTGCCCGGCCAAACCAGCATAGCCGGACATGATAATATGATTCCCCAGAATACAGTCGTGCGCAACATGCGCGTGAATGATAAAAAGGTTGTGCGAACCGATAACGGTGGCCTCGCCATCATTCGTGCCGCAGTGGACGGTCACCCCTTCGCGAAAAACGTTATGGTCGCCAATTTCCAGGCGCGGAGCCCCGCCCTTGTATTTCAAATCCTGCGTCTTCATGCCGATGGCGGTAAAAGGAAACAGCTCATTTCCCGCACCCAGCTGCGTATGGCCATCAACGACGACATGCGAATGCAACCGGCATGCATCGCCGAGGGTGACGTTTTCGCCAATGACACAATACGGCCCGATGTGGCAGCCGGTGCCGATGCGCGCCTGCGAACTGATGATGGCGGTCGGGTGAATCATGCGTCCCGCAGCATAAAAGTAACCTCCGCCTCGCTCACAATTTCACCGTCCACTTTGCAGACGCCCTTGGCCTTGCCGATTTTTCCGCGCGCCTTCAGCAGTTCAATCTCCATCACCAGCACGTCGCCTGGCACCACCGGCCGGCGCCATTTCACATTATCGGCGGCCATAAAATATGCCACCTGGTTGGCGGCCTTGATGATTTTCAGCAACAGCACCCCCGCCACCTGGGCCATGGCCTCCAGTTGCAGCACGCCCGGCATGATGGGATGCCCGGGGAAATGCCCTTGAAAATGCGGCTCGTTCATCGTCACATTTTTGATGCCGACGATTTTCATGCCGTCGATTTTCAAAATCCGGTCCACCAGCAGAAATGGCGGGCGATGCGGCAAAAATTTCATCAGCTCCTCGATATTCATCGCGCCATCGGCGGCAGGCAGCGGCTCGGGCACATTTTTGGCGGGCGGCGGCGCAAACGTTTGCGCCGCGCGAGCGGGCTGCTGGATTTGCGCGGCGATTTTTTTTGCCAGCTCACAATTGCCCGCATGGCTGGGGCGCACGGCGATGAGATGTCCGCAAACCGGGCGGCCGAGCAACGACAGATCGCCGACAATATCGAGCATCTTGTGCCGCACAAACTCCTCGCGATACCGCAACGGTTCCGTGGTCAGCACCGCGTCATCGCGGATCACGACCGCATTCTCCAGACTGCCGCCCTTAATGAGGCCATTCTTGAAAAGAAATTCGATCTCCTCGTAGAAACAAAAGGTGCGCGCGTGAGCCAACTCGGTTTCCCAGGTCTGAGGATTGACCTCGGTAGAAAAAAACTGGGTAAAGCGGCCTTTTTTGTCGGCGCTGGTGCACGTGATCTTGAACCGGGTATCCGGGAACAGGGTCATTGTGGTCTCGCCCAATTGCAATTCAATCGGTTCGGTCGGCGTGAAATATTCGCGCTTTTCCGGCAGCGGCGCGATGCCGGCCGCCTGAATGATTTTGCAAAATTCGCGGGAACTACCGTCTGCGATGGGGGGTTCATTGGCATCCAACTCCACAATGGCGTTATCGATCCCGTAGCCGGCGAGGGCGGCGAGAACATGTTCGACGGTGTGGACCTTGACGTTGCCCTTGGCAAGCGTCGTGGAACGGTTCGTTTCGGAAACGTTTTCCACGCGGGCCTCGATTTCCGGCCGGCCATCCAGATCCACGCGGCGGAAACGCACGCCGCAGCCGGCGGGCGCAGGCAGAATCGTCATATTGACTCGATTCCCACTGTGCAGGCCGATCCCGGAAAAACTGGCGGAATGATTGAGAGTCTGCTGATTGAGCACGCCAGATTGAACAAAACAAGCGCTCTTTTTGCAAGGTAACAATCAGGCCAATGACCGACCGATGCGCGGAAGGAGGGGCGGGGATAACCTCCGCATTTCCCGAGGAGGAATCCGGACCAGCGGCGGGAGGTTTGGTTTTTTCAGGTTGGAATTGGACAAATTGATCCGTTCATAGCAAAATAAGAGAGTATGAGCGATGAAGCCATGAGCAATTTTACCCCGCGCGCCCAGCAGGTGCTGGCGCTCGCACGCAAGGAAGCAGACCGCTTGAACCATAATTTCCTCGGCACCGAGCATCTGCTGCTTGGCCTGATCAAATTAGGTCAGGGGGTAGCCGTGAATGTTTTGCAGAAAATGCACCTCGACCTCGAAACGGTACGCATGGAGGTCGAGAAACAAGTCGGCACCGGGCCCGACCAGAAGCAAGCCGGCAATATTCCCTATACACCGCGGGTGAAGAAAGTCATCGCGCTCGCGCAGAAAGAGGCAAAAAACCTCAATCACACCTACGTGGGCACCGAACATTTATTGCTCGGGCTCCTGCGGGAGGGGGACGGGGTGGCGGCCAAAGTACTGCGTGCCCTGGATGTGGACATTGAGGAAGCACGGCAACGGGTTTTGATGGAGTTGGATCCTAATTTTTCCGGTCAGCCGCAACCGGGCGAGGACGTGCCGCCGGGCGAGCCAGCCGAAAAAGTTCCGCCGGGCGGTGCGCCGGAAAAAAAAGGCGAGGTCAAAACCCCCGCCTTAAGGGCTTACGGCCGGGATTTGACAGAAATTGCGCGCAAAGGGGACATGGATCCGGTGATCGGGCGCAAGAATGAGATTGAACGGGTCATTCAGATCCTTTGCCGCCGCACAAAAAACAATCCCGTGCTGCTAGGCGAAGCGGGCGTAGGCAAAACCGCCATTGTGGAAGGGCTGGCGCAGGAAATTGTCAAAGGCAATGTGCCGGAAATTTTGCTCAGCAAGCGCGTCATCACGCTGGATCTGGCATTAATGGTGGCGGGCACGAAGTATCGCGGCCAGTTTGAGGAGCGCATCAAAGCGGTCATGGACGAAATCCGCCGCGCCAAGAATGTGATTCTCTTCATTGATGAACTGCACACGATCGTGGGAGCGGGCTCCGCCGAAGGCACCATGGATGCCAGCAATATCATCAAGCCCGCACTTTCGCGCGGCGAGATGCAATGCGTAGGTGCGACCACCCTGAACGAATACCGCAAATACATCGAAAAGGACGCTGCGCTGGAACGCCGTTTCCAATCCGTTAAAGTCGAAGCCCCCTCGATTGAGGACGCCATTGAGATTTTAAAAGGACTGCGCCGAAAATACGAGGATCATCACAAGGCAGAGTTTACCGACCCGGCAGTAGAGGCGGCGGTAAAATTATCCGACCGATATATCACCGACCGGTTTCTGCCGGACAAGGCGATTGATGTTTTGGACGAAGCCGGCTCCCGCGCCCGCATCACAACGATGACGCGGCCGCCCGAAATCAAAGCCATAGAGGCCGAGATTGAAGAGATCAAAGCCAAAAAGGAAGGTGCCATTAAAAACCAGGATTTTGAGGGCGCGGCCAAAATGCGCGACCAGGAAAAACAAGCGAAGGAAAAGCTGGAAAATTTGCTCAAGGAATGGAGAACCCGCGGGGAGGAAAACCGCATCGTGGTGGGCGAAGAGGAAATATTACAGGTCGTTTCCAAGTGGACCGGCATTCCGCTCCAGCGCATGGGGCAGGGCGAGATGCAACGCCTGCTCACTGTCGAAGTGGAGATGGAAAAAGTGGTTGTTGGCCAGCGCGAAGCGGTTTCCGCCCTGTGCAAGGCCCTGCGTCGTTCGCGCGCGGACCTCAAGGATCCCCGCCGGCCGATCGGCACCTTTTTGCTGCTCGGCCCGACGGGAGTGGGCAAGACGCTGCTCGCCAAGACACTCGCGGAACAGATGTTTGGCGACGCGAAATCGCTCATCCAACTGGACATGAGCGAATACATGGAGAAGTTTAACGTATCGCGTCTGGTGGGTTCGCCGCCCGGCTACGTGGGGTATGAAGAAGGGGGGCAACTCACAGAAAAGGTGCGCCGGAATCCCTATTCGGTTGTGCTGTTTGACGAAATTGAAAAGGCGCATCCGGACGTCTGGAACATGTTACTGCAAATCCTGGAGGAAGGGAAACTCACCGACAGCATGGGCCGGATTGTGAATTTCCGGAACACGATTATTCTGATGACCTCCAACGTTGGTTCGGACACGCTTAAGAAAGCGTCCACCCTCGGCTTTGCGCCCATCACCGATGAGGGCAGCTATGAGAAAGCCCGCGAACGCGTGCTGGAGGAAGCCAAAAAAACTTTCCGTCCGGAATTTTTAAACCGGCTCGACGACCTCATCGTATTCCGGTCGTTCACCAAGGCCGACCTCATCCAGATTTTGAGTCTGGAAGTGGAAAAGGTCTTGGAACGGCTGCGGAAAAAGAATCTCCGTTTGCAGCTCGATGATCAAGCCAAAGACCTGCTGGTGGAAAAAGGCTACGACCCGCAATACGGTGCGCGGCCAATGCGCCGGGCGGTGGAAAAATATTTTGAAGACCCGCTGGCCGAGGAAATTCTCAAGGGGGCACTGCACGAGGGGGAGCTGATTCTGGTCACTGCCGACAAGGATAAGCTCCTGTTCAACCAGAAAGCCGCCACTGAAGGAGCTACGGCAGCTTCGACCTAGCGAATCCGGCGGCAAGCAAGTGGGGGAGGCAAAGAAAAATGGCGGCACTCGTTAGAGTGCCGCTAAGGTGTGGTAACGGCGAAGAGACTTCCCGATTCATGGCGATATCCGGCCTCTTATCCAGCCCCGCCGGTCATCTCCATGGGGTGCCCGCAGGCGGGTAGAAATAATTTGCTGAACGTTTCCCGCAACGGCACTATCCAAGGAACGATCGATTCATGCGCCAAGTCATAAAAATTTTTCTGTTAGCGCTGCTGCTCAACGGCGTGATTGCGGCCGCAGCGAGCACGGCGACCAACGGCCTGGTCTGGCGGACGACGGTTGACCGGGTCACCGCCGACATTCATGGCGAGGCGCTCTGGCCTTTGCTGGAGGATATTGCGCATCAGACGGGCTGGCATATCTTTGTGGAGCCGGAAGCAAACCGCAAAACCGACGTCAAGTTTTCCGATCTGCCAGCCAGCGAGGCGCTGAAAAAATTGCTGGGCGACCTTAATTTTGCCTATGTGCCGAAGACCAACGAAGCTGATCAGCTATATGTTTTCATGACTTCCATCAACCATGCCACGCAGCGAGTCCCGGGCGCGACGGCGGCAAAACCGGTGTTGCGCAAGCATTTGCCAAACGAGTTGCTGCTCAAGGTCAAGCCCGGCACGGATATTGAAGCGCTGGCCAAATCGCTGGGAGCCAAGATCATTGGCCGGGACGACAAGTCAGGGATTTATCGATTGCAGTTTGCCGATGTCGCGGCGACCGATGCCGCACTGGGACAGTTAAAAACCAATCCTGACGTCGAGGCGGTCGAATATAATTACCTGCTGGATCCGCCGGTGGCGGCGCAAAAAATTGACGGGGCACCGGGGTCCGCTCCCGTAGCGCTCACCCTCGATGCCGCAACCGCCAACGATCCCTGCCATCCCGTAGTGGGCCTGATTGACACGCCGATGCAATCGCTCGGCAGCCAGCTGGATCCATTCATCCTGAAACCCATTTCCGTGACCGGCGACACCGCCGTGCCCGCCACCGCCACGGGCCCCACGCACGCCACCTCGATGGCGGAAACCATTCTGCGCGCGGTTTCGCAGCAAAGCAGCAGCAGTGCGGTGAGGATTTTGCCGGTGGATGTATATGGCAACAGCGAGACAGCGACGACCTGGAACGTGGCCCTGGGCGTGAAAGCGGCGGTGGATGGGGGCGCGACCGTGCTGAACATGAGCCTGGGAGGCTCCACCGATAGTTCGATTCTCAACGGGATTATCCAACAAGCCCAAGCCAAAGGGGTCTTGATTTTTGCGGCAGCGGGCAATCAGCCGGTGGATACGCAAACGTTTCCGGCGGCTCTTCCGGGAGTAATTGCCGTGGCTGCCACGCAGGGGTCACAGCTGGCACCGTATTCCAATTTCGGCAGTTTTATCTCAATGGCACTGCCCGGTGCGAGTGTGGTCTATCTTGGGAACCAGGCGTATGTCGTGCAGGGAACCTCGCCCGCCACCGCCTATGCCAGCGGCATAGCTGCGGGCTACAAAGGCATCAACTGCGCCCCTTGGTCGCAGATTCAGACAATGATGCAACAGAAGTTTCCCGTACCGAAAAACTAACCAGCCAAAGCCGGCAGGAGCTGACACGCCCGGAATCGTCAAGAGCCCGGCTTTCAGTGCGACAGGCAGCCGTATTTGATGAAAGTTCCGAGGAACACCAGCAATGCGGCAGCCAATAACAACGGCTGACCGTGCAACATCAGCAGCACGCCCCAACTGATGAAAAACGCGAATGCCAGAAACACCAAAATGGCCAGAACAAATTTCATGCGGGGCATTGTAGCGTTTTCGCTTCATGGTGCAAGCGCCACCCTGCCATCCGATTCTTTTTGCGTGTCCATCGCCCGCAGCCCATCATCGGCGGCATGAAATGGATTCTCTTGCTCGCGTTACTCGCCGGAGTTGCCGCATCTGCGGGGCCGTTGCGTTTTTTCCTGGGCACGTATACCGATAAAGGTTTGAGTCACGGAATCTACACCGGCACCCTCGACGCCGATACGGGGGTATTAAGCCCGCTCGAACTCGCCGCCGCCGCGCCTAGCCCGAACTATCTGGCACTGTCTCCGGACGGCAGGTTTCTCTACGCCAACACGGCGACCAATGGCGGATGCGTTACGGCATTTAGGGTGGAAGCCAAGGGGCGGTTGACCCGGCTAAATGATTTACCCTCGGGCAACGGCGGCTGCCATGTCTCGGTAGATGCGACCGGACGCAACGTGTTTGTGGCTAATTACAGTGGCGGCAGCGTGGCCAGTTTCCGCACGCGGGAAGATGGTTCGTTGGAAAAAAGAGTCGCTTTTCTGCCCCAGCAGGGGTCCGGGCCAAATCCGCAGCGCCAGACCAAACCGTATTTACACTCAGCCTATGCAGGTCCCGGAAATACCAGAGTTTATACGTGTGATCTGGGCACGGATTCCATCTGGACATTTGATCTTAACGCCGCCACTGGCGATTTGACTCCGGCAGTTCCACCCGCTGCGAAGGTTCCACCGGGGAGCGGACCACGCCATCTGGCCTGGCATCCGAACGGCAGATTTGCCTACGTCAACGGAGAGATGGGGCTGAATGTCACCGCGTTTCGGGTGGATGAAAAATCCGGCCAGCTTTCGGCCATGCTGCCAGACCAGCCCACTTTAACGCCCGGGACAGATACCGAAGGATTTACCACGGCGGAAATCTTCTGTCATCCATCCGGCCGGTGGCTTTACGTTTCCAACCGTGACGTCAGCGGGCGCGGACGCGACAGCCTGACGGTGTTTGCCATCCGCGCGGACGGACGACTTACCTGGCAGCAGGAATTTCCAGTGCCGGTAAAAGTCCCGCGCGGTTTCGGCCTGGATCCCAGCGGACGCTGGCTGATCTGCGCCGGCCAGCAGGACAACCAGATCACGGTCCTCAAAATAGATCAACGTAATGGCAACCTTACGGCCATCGGCCAAACCGCCACGGTGGGAGCCCCGGTATGTGTCCTGTTTTCAAATAACGGTTTCTGACCCGCATTGTTTTGCAGTACGCCACCACCCATTCGATGACCTGGGCTGTGCCGCATGATGGCGCTGTAACTCGCAGCATCATCAAACGTCGAGTGAAGCTGAGGCACCTGGCTTGAGGTATTGACTCCATGACTGCAGCCGAATCATTTTCCAACCTTATCCAAGCCCCCTCGCCAGTGCTCGCGCTCGCGCCCATGCAGGATGTCACGACCTTGCAATTCATGCGCGTCGTGGCGCGCTATGGAGGACCGGATGTTTACTGGACGGAATATTTTCGCGTGCACGGCGAATCACGGCCGGAAAAGTGGATCCTGGACTCGATCACCCAAAACCCGACCGGCAAGCCGGTCGTGGCGCAACTCATCGGCAGCGACATCCCTGCGCTTGTTCGCAATGCCAAGTTGCTGCAAAAATTTCCGATTGCCGCCATCGACCTGAACCTTGGCTGCCCCGCCCCCATCGTCTATCGCAAGTGCGCCGGCGGCGGATTGCTGCGGGAGCCCCAGAAAATCGATGCCATTCTCGGGGCGTTACGGGAGGCTGTGACTGTGCCGTTTACGGTGAAAACCCGCATCGGCTTCGCGTCGCCGGAAGAATTCGACACACTGCTGCCACTGTTTGCCAGACATTCGCTTGATTTGCTGACTATCCATGCGCGCACCGTCGCGCAGATGTACCGTCCCGGGGTGCGCTACGACCTGATTGCTCACGCTGCGCGGGAACTGAAATACCCTGTGCTGTTGAACGGCAATGTATTCAGTGCGGGGCAGGCAAAAAAACTGCTCGCCGAAACCGGGGTGCGCGGCTTGATGATCGGACGCGGCGCGATTCGCAACCCGTGGCTGTTCGACCAGATCCGTGCCGAGCTGCGCGGAGAAAAAAAACTGGTGCCGACCGGCCGTGATCTTTTGCATTATATTCACGAGCTGTGGGAAAACGAAATTACTCCGAGCGTTCGCGAATCAGCCCAGGTGCAGCGCATGAAAAAATTTACCAATTTCATCGGTGACGGCATGACCGGCCCCTTTCTGCATGATATTCGCCGGGCAAACACCAAGGCAGATTTCTGGCGCGTGTGCGAACAGGCGCTGGACCACACCGAACCCATGCCACTAGAACCGCTCGACCACGCTCACAACTATCACGCCATTGAGCCGGCGGCACTTTCGCAAAGCCCATGAAGCGAACATTTTTCATCACCGGCACCGACACCGGCACCGGCAAAACTGTTTTGACGGCGCTGCTGGCGCACTTTCTGCGGGAGGGCGGGAAAAATCCAGCCGCCTTCAAGCCGGTCTGCTCCGGTGGTCGCAGCGATGCGCTGGCGCTGCAGGCGGCACTGGGGGGAACACTGGCGCTAGACGAAATAAACCCATGGCATTTCCGGGCGGCGATTGCGCCATTGCTGGCGGCGCGGCGGGAAAAGAAAACCGTCACCCTGACCACCGTGCTGGCGCATCTGCGGCAAGCCCAGCGACGATTTGAGGTGGTGCTGGTTGAAGGCGCAGGGGGTTTGCTGAGCCCCCTCGGAGAGGATTTTGATTCGCGCGATCTGTTGATCGCCTTGCGAGCCGCCCCCATCATCGTGGCACCCAATCAGCTAGGGGCAGTAAACCATTTGTTGCTGACGCTGGCGGCGCTGCCAAAAACATTTCGCGATCGCGCGCAAATTGTTTTGATGACACCGGCAAAGCCGAATGCTGCGACCACTTCCAACGAGAAGTTGCTCGGAAATTATTTTCAGGGCGACCAGATTTTCCGGCTGCCCTGGCTCGGCGAAAACATGGAATCCGGGGCGCTCTGGAAACAAATCCGCGTGCGCCGGGTACTGGCTCGCCTCATGGACGCTGCATTTTTATAAATGTGCTGATTGATTTCTGCGCGGGGCTTTTTATAGTTCGCACATTGCAATTAATGCGATGAACCATCCGAGTGACGCTGCGCTGCCGTGGACCATAGATTCGGCCCGCGCGCTTTATAACATCCAGCGCTGGGGCGCGAAGTATTTTGACATCAACGATGCCGGTCGCGTCGTGGCGCATCCTTTGCAAGAAACAGGTGCTGCCGTGGACTTGACCGACGTGATTGAGGAGGCCAAGGCGCGGGGCCTGAAATTCCCCTTGCTCATCCGCTTTCAGGATATTTTGCGCCATCGCGTCGAGGCCATTAACAAGGCATTTCAAGGTTCGATCACCGAATTTAATTACCAGGGCCATTACCGCGGAGTGTTTCCCATCAAGGTAAACCAGCTGCGCGAGGTGGTGGAAGAAATTCTTGACGCCGGCAAGCCGTATGATTTCGGACTGGAAGTCGGCAGCAAGCCAGAACTCTTCGCCGGCCTCGCGCTGCAGAGCCATCAAGGCTGTCTCATCATCTGCAACGGGTATAAGGACGCGGAGTTTATCCGCATGGCGCTGCTAGGCGTCAAGCTGGGCAAGAAGGTCATTCTCGTTGTCGAAAAGCTGGAGGAATTGCGCCAGATCATCGCCATCTCAAAAACATTTGGCGTGGAGCCGCTCGTTGGCATCCGGGCGCGGTTGCTAAGCAAGGGGGCTGGGCGCTGGGCCGAAAGCGGCGGGGAAAATGCCAAGTTCGGTCTGAGCACGGCGGAAATTCTCGCGGCGACGGAACTCCTCACGACCGAGAAACTCGGCCACTGCCTCAAGCTGCTGCACTTCCACATCGGCTCGCAGGTGCCGGATATTTTGACGGTGAAAAAAGCCGTCCAAGAGGCAGCGCGATTTTACGCGAAGCTGCACAAAATGGGTTTTGCGATTGAGCATCTGGATGTGGGCGGCGGGTTGGGGGTGGACTACGACGGAAGCCGCACTGCGTTCGACAGCTCAACGAATTACACCTTGCAGGAGTATACTAACGATGTGGTCTATTACATTGCTGACGTTTGCAACGCCGAGAAGGTGCCACACCCCGATATCATCAGCGAGAGCGGACGTGCCATTGTAGCGCATCATAGCGTGCTGCTGGTTGAAGTGTTTGGCACCATTGAAAAAATCCGGCCCGGCGAATTTTTGAAATACGGAGACACCGAGCATCCGCTGGTTCGCGAATTGCTGGACATCCGTAAAAATCTTACAAAGCTAAATAAACTAGAGGCCTACCACGATGCATTGGAGCGCCGGGATGACGCCCAGCAAATGTTCACGCTGGGCATGATGGATTTGCCGGACAAGGCGAAAATCGAGGATTTGTATTGGCAGATCAGCCGCGACACGGTGGAAAGCTTCAAGGGCCAACCCTATACGCCCGAGGAAATCCGCAAACTCGAAGATACTCTGGCCGACCAGTACTTGTGCAATTTCTCCGTGTTCCAGTCATTGATCGATCACTGGGCGCTGGGACAATTGTTCCCGATCATGCCCGTTGCGCGGCTTAACGAACGCCCCACACGCGAAGCTACCCTGGTGGACATCACTTGTGATTCTGATGGACAGGTCAACAAGTTCATTGACCTGCGCGATGTGCGCGACACCCTGCCGCTGCATCCACTGGTCATCAATGGTGCGGGCCAGTTTGAGCCTTACTACCTGGGCTTTTTCCTGATGGGTGCCTATCAGGACATCATGGGGGATCTGCACAACCTCTTTGGCCGAGTCAATGAGGTGCATGTCTTTCTGGAACCTGACGAACCCGCCGGCTATTACATCGAAGAGATCATTGAAGGCGCAACTATTGTCGAGTCGCTGGCCGACGTGCAATATGATGAGCACGAACTCAAGCGCCGCATGAAGTCGCAGATGGATGAAGCCATCAAAACGGACCGCATGAAACCGAGCGAAGCCATGCGATTACTCGATGACTATGAACGCGGGCTGAAGGCCTACACTTATTTGAGTTTTTAGCATGAGGCAGCGTCAGGTTTCCATGGCCCGCCCGGACTGCCCGCCCGGATTTCATTCGACTTTCAAAAGGGGTTATTCAATCTATCCGCATGTCTGACGTGACCTCCAATCCGCAACTGCTCCGCTCGCTTGGCAAACTCGCGCGGGGTTTATCCGCGCTGTTCTGGGGGTTGCCGGCAGCATTGCTAGTCTGCGCCCAAACCGCCCGGGCGGAATGGCTCAAGCCACTCGGCTTTCTGCCGGCACTGGGTATCAATGCCCTGCTGCTGTATGGTCTCTGGCTGATGGCCGATTTTCAGCGGCAAGAACGTCCCTGGCGGCTGGCGTTGGATCGCGCCCGGCTGCTGGCGCTCATTAATCTTGGCCTCTGCCCGTTCATTTTCTGGCATAACCGCGTGCCGGAACAGTTTTTCTTCCGCGCCGCCGTGCTGGTGCTGGAATTATCCGCCGTGCTATTCCTGTTCAATCTGAACCTCGTGCTGCGCCGCCTGGGGGCGATGCTCCCGGATGAAACACTGCGCCAGGAAACTCGCCAGTTCACCGTGCTAAACCGGTGGCTGCTAGTGGTGCTATTATTTTTTGCCATCGGCGTGGCGATGCTGGCGCAACTGCCATCGCCCACGCCGGCAGTGGGTCGGCTGCTCCTCTGGGTCAACCGCTGCAATGGTCTACTGCTCATCTTTTTCATCCTGCTCCCGCTGGCGATGACCATGGCGCTCATCTGGAAAACAAAGGAAGTGATACTGGAAGCCGTCTTTGGCGCTCGCAATTAAATTTCTACTTTTCCACCAAAGCAGGGCGGCATCAAAGGCGGGATTCACTTTCCGCAAGACGCATCGGTTTTTTGCGGTTAGTCTTGGGAGGAAAAACTGGATACTCAATGATGCACTATGAGTGAAGCGGGATCAATTCCGGCAACGAAGGCGAAGGCTAGACCACGGGCATGGATACTATGGCTGCTTGCCGGCGTGATCGTGGTGCTGCTGTATTTTGGCATCGCTTATCTCATCGAAGTGTTTACGCACGAATCCACCGATGATGCCTTCATCGCCGGCCACATTGTTTCGGTTTCCTCCAGAATTGCCGGTCCGGTGACATCCGTGCTGTTCAAAGACAACCAGCTGATCCACTCCAACGATCTACTTTGGGAACTGGATCCGGCGGATTTTACGCTGACCGTGGCCCTGAAAGCCGCCGCGGCCGAATCACAAAGTTCAAATTATAAAACCATCCTGGCCGCCTACCAGCTGATGGAGACCAAAGTAACGACCGCGAAAGCCGCCAGCCGGCGGGCGCAGGACGATGCGGATGCCGCCGCTGCCACCGCCCAAAAATCAAGGGCGGACTTTGAGCGGGCAAAGGATCTGCAAAAGCAAAACACGTTATCGCGCCAGGAATTTGATGCCGCGCAGGCGGCCCACACGAAAGCGCAAGCGGATTGGAAATCCGCGCTGGAGAATGCCGCCGAGTGCGCCTCCAAAGTGGAAGAAGCCCAGAAACAACTGGCCGCCGCGTACGAGGAAGCTGGCATGGCCATGGCTCAATGGCAAGAAGCGCAGACCAATGTGGCCATGGCGAAATTAACTTTATCGTACACAAAAACCTTCGCACCGGCCGCCGGGCGAGTAACCCGCAAAGCTGTTGAGGCGGGTGATTATGTTGCCGCTGGCCAGCCCTTATTGTCTCTGGTGGCACCGGAAGTCTGGGTGGTGGCAAACTTCAAAGAATCACAGCTGGGCAAAATGGCCGCCGGCCAGCCGGTGGTGGTGGAAATTGATGCTCTGGGCGGACGCTCCTTCGCGGCGCACGTGGACAGCATCCAAGCCGGGAGCGGTGCCGCTTTCAGCCTGCTGCCCCCGGAAAATGCCACGGGCAATTTTGTAAAAGTCATTCAGCGTGTGCCGGTGAAAATCATCTTTGACGATCCGCTGCCAGCGAACAAAGTGATTGGCCCGGGTTTATCGGTGATGGCGAGCGTGCAGGTAAGCAAGTTTGTCTTTCCAGCCTGGGGAATTGCATTTATCGCGGCGGTGATCGCCGGCAAAGCAGCGTTGATTTTTATTTTTGTCACCGGCCGCAAAGCCAGCGCGGAATCATCCGGCAAGCCTTGCTGACAGCGCACGGGAAGGCCGCATCCGTTTGCGGCCAGGAGGCAAAGGCATAAAACCGGCGGCAATGGAAACTTGCTTTGAGGCCAAATGCGCCTAGCATGAACGATACCGAAACCGACCAGAACCACATGATCCGTTCGTTTGCATTCACCACCCAGGGCAAGCTGCACACGCAGGACATAGAGACATTTCTCATGCCGACTCTGCTGGCGGATACCAATTTGTTCCTTTGGCTAGACTTGGAAAAGCCAACGGCTTTTGAGACAAAAGAGGTGTTGGAACAAATCTTTCATTTCCATCCGCTGTCCATCGAGGACTGCGTGAACGCAAGTCC
>CAISVF010000267.1 GCA_903888765.1 uncultured Verrucomicrobia subdivision 3 bacterium
AGGTCTGCAACAACTCCCCTTTCTTAAAAACATCTGGATTGTCATTCGGAACCGCCAGTGGAATTTCTCTCAAAAAATCGTCAATATATCTCTCGGAAAAAACATTCAGATAGTTTTCTGGGTAATACATGAATAAAATCTTCCCTTTGAATGTCGCAGAAATGTCAATCTGGTGAATTGATTCCAAGTCATGGGTGCGTCCTGCTTCAAGCAAACGAACGATTTGCTGAAGTTGGAATTTAAGCGCGTCATTTTCATCCTTAAAATTCTTTTTGAACTTGTAGCGTTGCGTTTTCTGGTCACAGAACACTCCAAAGGATTTGGGAAGAGGTCTGATGCACCCTAATTTATCGGTTCGATATTCAACCCAATAACAAAAGCTGTCCCTGTTAGTTTCGCCATCCTTGTCACGTTTGCCCACGACATATTCGTTCAACCTCAACAGCGGTATCCGACTTGGTGGAAATCTGGATACAAATTCTCGTCGGATCTTCTCCAATTCACGATAGCGAGATTGCTTTCCCTGCCTTACAGGTTCAAACTTTTCTCGCAGAGCGTGAAGTTGGTCTTCCGTTGTCATTTATTTTCCCCAATCCGTGTTAATCCGTGTTTATCTGTGGTGAAAATTTCTCCGCGTTTAATTTATTCATCTGCGCGAAATTCACGGATTTGACGGCATTTGGCATCAGCTTTGAATGAGATTGATAGATTTTGGAATTATTTGCAAGATAAATGTTGACTAAAATCTAAAATCTGTCAAATTCAGTCATACTTTTATGGCTGTTGCCGCCCCTGCACCTCATCGCGCTGTTGTTGAACACATGGTTCGACAGGCCGTTTACGCCAAGCTTGGCAAGCCCCTGCCGCGAATTGCCAGCGGGCAGAGTCCGCTAGTAGTGAATGTCAGTGCCCGGCACTGCCATCTTACACCGGAAGCCGTAGAAACACTCTTTGGCAAAGGCGTCAAGCTATCCGTTCATAAGTGGCTTTACATGGATGGACAATTTGCCGCAAAGGAAACTGTCACCCTGATCGGGCCGCGCAGCCGGGTAATATCCAACCTGCGAATTCTGGGTCCGTGCCGCAACCTGAATCAAATTGAATTGGCGTACACCGATGCCGTGGCGCTCGGTTTTGAAATTCCGTTGCGGAGTTCCGGCGACATCAAGGACACGCCCGGCTGCATGTTGATGGGGCCGGCGGGATTTTTTGAAATGCCGCAAGGCGTCATCCGCGCCAAGCGCCATGTACACATGCACCCGAAAGATGCCGAGTTTTACGGGGTCAAGGCGGGCGACCATATGAAATTGAAAATCGGGGGGCCCTGCGCCATCACCCTTGACCAGATGCTAGTGCGGGTGGATCCCAGTTTTAAATTGGAAGTGCACATTGACACCGACGAGGGCAATGCGTGCAATCTGGAACCACATACGCCGGTGGAACTTATTAAATAGCCACAAATGCACACAAATAAAACAAAGATTCAAAATGAGCGGAAGCCGCGCCAAAGGGAGTTTCTGTGCTCGCGCATTTTGCATGTTTCCTGCTTTGAAAAAATCTGTGTTCCATCTGCGTTAATCTGTGGCTAAAAAATTTCCCGCAATTCTCAACAAATAAATCAAATAAAATATGAACGAAGCAATAGGAATGATCGAAACCAAAGGCTACGTAGGCAGTGTGGAAGCCAGCGACGCCATGGTCAAAGCCGCCAACGTAACGTTGGTGAAGACCGTCGCCATCGGCGGGGGCCTCATCACGGTGATCGCCCAGGGGGACATCGGCAGCGTCAAAGCCGCCGTGGACGCCGGAGCCAAAGCCGCCGCCAAAGTCGGTGAACTGGTAGGTTCACATATCATTGCGCGCCCGCACGAAGAGCTGCTCGCCGCTTTCCTCGGCACTGGTACCGCCAAGAAATAACCCATCGCCAGCCACATTTAACCTTTAATAAATATGTCAAAGCAAGCTGTTGGAATGATTGAATGCAAAGGTTTCTGCGCCGCCGTGGAGGCCGCCGATGCCGCGCTCAAGTCCGCAAATGTCACCATCACCGGCTGGGAAAAAGTCGGCAGCGGATATGTGACGGTCTTCTTCCGTGGGGATGTTGCCGCCGTCAAAGCCGCAACCGATTCCGGTGCCGCTGCCGCCGCCCAAGTGGGGGCTGTGGTTGCCGTGCAGGTCATCCCGCGCCCGCATCAAGACTTGTGCGGACTCGGCAAGTGGCTGGAATAAATCCTCCGCCCAAGGAAGGGTTTAACGGCCATCCGGGCAAGTTGCAAAGCTGCCCGGTAGTTCGGTAAATTCTGAAGCTGTCGATGAAAATTTTAGTCGCGAATATCGGTTCAACCTCGCTCAAGTGGCGTTTGTTTGATTTTTCAAATAACGCCGAGCGCCTACTGCACAAGGGAGGCTTTGAGCGGGTTTCCGATTACCCCAAAGCGATTGAAGATTGTCTCGCCGAGTTGAAGCAGGCGAACGCCATCCAAAGTGAAACCGAGCTGAGCGCCGTCGGGTTCAAAACCGTGATAGCGAAAGACATCACCGGATGCGTGCGTTTTGATGAGCGGGTGCTGCAAGCCATGGCGGATTACAACGGGCTGGCACCGGCCCACAATCCGCCCTATATCACCGGCATTAAACTATTTGCGCAGCGGATGCCCGGCGTGCCGCTGATCGGTTTGTTTGAAACTGCGTTTCATCAGTTTGCGCCGGAAGCGGTGCAGCGCTATGCCGTGCCGGAAGCCTGGCGGCAAATCGGCGTGCGCCGCTGGGGCTTTCATGGAGCCAGCCACAAGTTTATGGCCGAACGCTCGGCGGAACTGCTCTGCCGGGCGGACGTCGCGGAACGCGCGCGCCAACTGTATGTCAACCACGGCACCACGCCAATTTCACGGGAACCGCTGCGAGTGATTTCCTGTCATCTGGGCGGCAGTACCAGCATCACAGGAATTTTGAACGGGGTATCCATCGGCACCAGCATGGGCATGAGCCCGCAATCCGGTCTGCCTCAAAATAACCGGGTGGGCGATTTAGACGCCGAGGCTTTGCCTTATGCAGTAAAAACCCTGGGAATCACCGTAGAAGAAGCGCAACGCCAGCTTACCAGGGAAGGCGGTTTGAAAGGCCTGAGCGGTCTTTCCAATGATATTCGGGATATCGGCGAGGCGGCCCTGCAAGGCAACCCCCAGGCAAAACTGGCGTTGGAAACCTATGTTGCCAGTGCGCGGCATTGGCTGGGCAGCTACTTTTTGCAATTGAATGGCACCGACGCCATTGTTTTCACCGCTGGCATTGGCGAAAACCGCGCGGATATGCGCGCCGCCATTTGCGCGAACCTGGAAAATCTGGGGATCAAGCTCGACCCGGTGAAAAACCAAGGCACGCGTGCGGTCGAGGCGATCATCAGCAGCGCCGATTCGCAGGTAAAGATTTTTGTCATTCCCACGAATGAAGAACTCGTGGTAGCTCGTGAAGCCAAAAGATTTTTAGAAACAAAATAAACCGTAATTTCCATCCACTAATAACAATTAATTATCAACTATTATGCCTCAAGCCATTGGAATGATTGAAACGCGCGGACTCGTAGCCCTTGTTGAGGGAACGGACGCCATGCTGAAAGCCGCCAACGTTGAACTCGTCGGCCCGATGACGCAGGTCGGCAACGCCTTGGTCACCGCCTGTGTCGTGGGCGATGTTGCCGCCGTTAAAGCGGCCACTGACGCGGGAGCGCAGGCCATCAAAGCCATTAAAGGCGAACTGGTCAGCGTGCATGTCATTGCCCGCCCGCACAGCGATGTGGAAGCGGTGCTGCCCAAGAAAAAGTAGTCAGCGGCGGACCGATGGAACCGGGAACGGCGCAGACTGCGCCGCCGGAAATCCATATCCAGTATCCTGACTACCATTCACCAATTATGTTCCTCGCCAAAGTCGAAGGCCAAGTGGTGGCCACCAAGAAAGACCCGAACATGTCGGGTCGCAAGCTCCTGCTGCTCCGCCCGCAATTGGTGGATGAAAAAGACCCGACCAAATTCCGTCCGGGGGCAAACACGATTGTGGCCGTGGATAATCTGGGAGCGGGCGAAGGAGAACTGGTTTTATTCTGCCAGGGCAGCAGTGCCCGCCTGGCCCCGGGCATGAAGGAAGCCCCGATTGACGCCGTGGTCATTGGCCTGGTCGATAGCGTGGATGTATTCGGGAAGCAAATTTTCAGCGCGAAGACCTGATAACAACGTGGAATGATTTTATCGCTCCAGCGATCACACCTAGAAAACAAATTTAACAAAAACTCGCGGAAAAACCGTCCGCGCCCAAAATATGAGTGCTGTGAATGAAACTTTGATCCGTGATGTGGTGGCCGAAGTGCTAAGCCGTCTGGGAGGTAGCACAACGAGCCCAGCCAAGCCATCCCCTGCCCCGGCGACGGCACCGAAAGCGGACACCGGCGGATGCGGCGTGAAAAAAGCCTCCGCAGCGCCGGCGCTACGCGGAAAATTCGGGGTGTTCGCCACGGCGGATGAAGCCTGCGAAGCGGCCCAGGAAGCCTTTTTGCAGCTCAAATCAAAAGGAATTGCCGCCCGCCGCAAGATCGAGGAAATCGTCAAAACCCTGGCGGAAAAAAATGCCGAAACGTGGGGCAAAATTGAATTTGAAGAGACCAAAATCGGCCGGCTCGACCACAAGATTGCCAAACTGCAAATCATCAAACTCGTGCCGGGCGTTGACTGGCTGCGACCGGATGCACGCAGCGGCGATCACGGTATCACGCTGGAGGAATATACCCCGTTTGGAGTGGTTGGGGCCATCACGCCCAGCACCCATTCCATTCCGACCCTGAGCGGCAACATCGTCAATATTTGCGCAGCGGGGAATTCCGTGGTCTTCAATGCCCACCCCAGCGCCGCACGATGCGCCGCCCTGGCGGTGCGCGCTTATAACGAAGCGATTTATCGCGAGACAAGCATCGAGAATATAGCATGCATCATTGAAAAGCCCTCGCTGGATTCTTTCAACGCCCTTTGCAAAAACGAAAACACCCGCCTGCTGCTGGTCACCGGCGGGCCAATGGTGGTAAAAGCCGCGATGCAGACCGGCAAACGCGCCATTTGTGCCGGCCCCGGCAATCCGCCGGTTTTTGTGGATGATACGTGCTGCCTCACCCGCGCGGCCAGAGCTATTATTTCCGGTGCGGCATTTGACAACAACCTTTTGTGCATTGGCGAAAAACAGGTGTTCGTGCTCGACCAGGTCGCCGACAAGCTGATGCAGAAGCTTTCGGAAAATGGCGCGGTAAAATTGAATTCTGGGCAGGTGGAAAAACTCACCAAAGCAGCCTTTACGTTCAAAGAAGGCCAAGGCGGCGGCTGCGCTCATGCCTCGACTAACAAGGATTACATCGGCAAAGATCCCGCTGTGCTGGCACAGGCGGCGGGAGTGAATATACCCACCAGCACACAGCTGCTCTTTGGTGAAACCGATGCAACTCATCCTTTTGTTCAAGAGGAACAGATGATGCCGATGCTGCCCATCGTGCGGGTGAAGACTGTGGAGGAAGGCATCGAACGCTCGCTGCAATCCGAACACAATTATAAACACACAGCCATCATTCATTCGCATGACGTGGAAAACATCACCACCATGGCCCGGGCACTGGACACCACGCTGTTCGTGAAGAATGGACCTTCCGCTGCGGGCCTTGGCCTGGGCGGCGAAGGCTATTTAAGTTTCTCCATCGCCACGCCGACTGGCGAAGGCATCACCAATCCACGCACGTTCACCCGCGTCCGCCGTTGTGTGATGGTGGATAATCTCAGAATTTATTGAAACGGGAATCGGGAAGTTGACGACGCTAATGAAAACTGCCGTGACCAGCTTAAAAACACGGAGCGCCTGGAAAAGAACGCCTCTGCTGATGCGGAGGGCTGGTCACTTTTCGCCCGGTTAGAATCTAACTGCTATGTTACTAGCTCGAGTGGAAGGCAATATCGTGGCGACACGGAAACATCCGAGCCTGGACGCCTGGCGCTTGGTTATCTGCCAACCGATTGGCAGCACCGGACAGCCCGAAGGCGCGCCAGTGATTGCCATTGATTCGCATGGCGCGGGCATGCACCAGCAAGTGGTCATTTCTTCGGACGGCAAAGCCGCGCGTCACGCTGTTGGGGTGGACCGGAGTCCCGTGCGCTGGCTCGTCACCGGCATCGTGGATGAGCATGAACCGGGAATAAGAATTTGAAACTGGGAACCGTCATCGGCCGGGTCACGTTGAGCAAATCGGTTGATTTGCTGAAAGGCGGGCGCTTTTTGGTGGTAAGCCCTTTAAGCCGCGAGCAATATGCCAAAGGCATCGACGCTAAACCAGGCATGGGGACCGATCCCAGCCTGGTCGTGTATGACGATATCGGCGGGGGCGTGGGAGATATCATTGGATATGAAGAGGGGGCAGAAGCAGCCCAACCGTTTGCAGTGCCACCGCCCATCGACGCCATCAATGCAGCCCTCGTGGATGAAATGTTTTACCATCCATGGAAGGGATGAATTTAGGCAAGCCGTTTCGAATTTGGCCTGAGAGGCGGCAAATAGACCGACAAAACAAAATTAAATTTATATGAGCAAAGTAATCAGTGTTCGTGACATTCAGGAAATGATCCGCAACGGACAGGGCATGTCCGGTATCCCGGCGGATGCCATCATCACGCCCTCCGCGCGGGAAATGTTGCAGGACCTTGAAACCAATGGGGCGCGCGCCCTGGCCACCGGCAATGCGCCCAGCACTGCGGCCGCCGCCAGCGCGGACAAACTTACTCCACCAGCCCGGAAGCTTACTTCCAAGTCACCGAAAGCCGAACTGGAAGCCTTCTTCCACTCCCCCTATGCGCAGAGCTTGAAGGAGCAGATTTGCGAAATGGGCCACCGGCTGTGGAAACGAGCCTATGTGGATGGCAATGGCGGCAACATGGCAATTCGCGTGGGAGACGACATTGCCATCTGCACCCCCACACTGGTCAGCAAAGGCTCGCTCAAACCGTCCGACATGTGCCTGGTGGATTTCGAGGGCAACCAGCTTTGCGGCACCAAGAAGCGCACGAGCGAAATCCTCATGCATTTGCAGATGATGAAACGCCAGCCCAAGGCGATTGCCACCTGCCATTGTCATCCGCCGTACGCCACAGCCTTCGCCGTAGCGGGCATTGCGCCGCCAACGTGCATGCTGCCGGAATATGAAGTTTTTTGCTCCGTGGGAGTGGCCCCTTACCGGACCCCCGGTTCACCGGACATGGGCAAACTGGTGGCTGATTTGACCGACCACTACAACACCATTCTCATGGCCAATCACGGGGTGGTAACCTGGAGCCACAACAACATTGAGGAAGCCTACTGGCGCATGGAAATTATTGAAGCCTACTGCCGCACCATTGTGGTGGCAGGCCAGCTCGGCAAGCCGATCAACACCTTCACTGGACCGCAGATGAAGGAACTGCTGACCATCAAGCAGAGCCTCGGTTTCGTCGATCCCCGGCACGGGATGAAAGAATGCGAACTTTGCGACAGCAGCGAATGGCGTCCGGGCGCAACCTGTCAGACCTCGCAACCTACTGAAACCACAGTGGGACTCGATGCCGAGGCTGAAGCCGCCGTCAAAGCCATCACCGATCAAATTCTCGCACAGATGAAGTAATGACCCGATGTTGGATTGGTGTGATGAAAAGGCGAGAAAAGGAGGCCTGAGGTAGGGGTTTGTTAAGCGGAGGAAGGCGCTGGTGAGGTCAGGTTGA
>CAISVF010000268.1 GCA_903888765.1 uncultured Verrucomicrobia subdivision 3 bacterium
AGCCGGTGTTGGTGGCCCAATTCACGCCGCCATATTCGAATGCGCCCAAGTCGGGAGCTGCGCCGCTGAAGCCGTCCGTGACGCCGGGAATCACCGTGCCCGCGCCAATTGCAGACGCAGTGGCTTGCAGCCGGAAGTCGCCGCTCGATGCCGCGACGAAGGATGTGTTGGTGTAAAAATTGTAGCGCAGGTCGGTGTCGGTCCAAGGTGAGCCGCTGGGGCTGTTATTGAAAAGGTTATTGAACAGGCAGACACCAGACGGACCGTCGGAAAGTGCACCGCCACCACTGAGTGCGGTGCCCGTGCCCCAGACGGTGTTGTTGAAAAATAGATTGAAGTTTCGGTGCAGGTTGACCTGAATGCCGTTCGCCGGCACGTTCCAGATGGCATTGTGGTGAACAATCCAGTTGCCGCATTGGGAGTCTAAATAAAATCCGCAAACACTCAGGCCCGCATGGCCTTTCGGTCCCGGCGAATCGTGCATCCGGTTGTAGCGAACCACCGTGTTGCCGGCCTCGTAAGTGATGTGCAAAATCCCGCCGTCGCTCTCGGTTTTCATGGCGTTGGCCATATCGTTGTATTCAATGATGGATGCGCGGCCGATGGCTCCAAGAGACTCGCGCCCGGAATTCGTGACGGTGTTATGACTGAACACATTTCGAGAGCAAGGCGTGGCGGCCACGTTCACCGCCGCCGGCCAGAACGGCACGAAGCCGGAGTCGTGAAAATAGTTATTGATCACGCGGATGTCGTCGCCGGCAAACGTCAGCAGGGAGAGCGAATCCCAAGCCAGTTCGCTGTTGCGCAAAACGCTGCGGTCATGCAGAGTCAAACCTGAGTTGGTCGAGATCACAGAGCTATTGCCGGGGAATAGCATGACGAGGCCGTCAAAGATTTCATCCGTGGAATTTTGGTCGGTCGCAATGTTGCACGCGAAAAAACGCAAATTTTTCAGCGTGATAAATGACTGCCCGGTCAAATCAAAACCAAAGCTACGATGTTTGGCGGTCACGTTTGTGGGTGTGCTGGTGGAGTAAAGGTAAAGTGTGTTGGTGGCGTAAAACCATTCGCCCTGGCTATCCAATTCACCAATCTTGCCAGTGAGATAATATTCATTTCCCGCCCGCAGCGCGTAATTGACGTTAGCACCCGAGGCGTCGGTGGTGAGGATGGACTTGTTCGCGTTGGTATAGCCGGCCACGCCCATGTGGCTCATCACCCAGCCTTTGCCGTTCAAAATATGCACTGTGGCACCAACCCAGTAACCGTCCGCCTTGGCCGGCAATGACGCATCGCTGAACCAGCCGTTGGCGTTGTTCCCGTCATATCCGGCGGCATCGGCATAAGACCAATCCGGCGAGAGATTGATGGAACTGTTCTGCCAGGGAAATGAACTGCCGGCGTTGGGCCAGCGCGCCTCCGGCTTCATCGCGCCATTGATGAAAATTTGATTACCCGTGCCCAGCGACCAATTCATTGAAGAGTTCGTCCAGATATTTGCGCTGTTGGTGCCCCAACCGGTAACGAGGTCGGTGCCATCAATCGTCACGACCTCACTGCCGTAGGCTTGAAAGGTGACGGGCGCATTCGAGAATCCTGACACTGTCACGTTCACCGTCTCGCGATACGTGCCGCTCCGAATGAGGCAGGTGTCCCCGGCATTCATATTGGTGACGGCGTGCGAAATCGTTTGCCAAGGCGTGGCAAGGTTCCGAGCTTGCGCTAACGAATAGGCATCACTGCCATTTGTGGAAACGTAATAAGTGAATGCGGTAATCACGGGGTTGCTGATGGTCAAGGCAAGCGTTCCGCCGGCCGCCGCGATGGCAATGGCTTTCCTCGCCGGAAGCGAGCCGCTTTCCACCACCGGGCTGACGTCAAATGCACCCGTAGTGCCAGCATTGTTATACGTCGCGAGCGTATAAGTGCCATTGGTCAAACTGCCGGGAATATTCAAATGAACCGTGTTGTTGTTGATGGTGAGGTTGCCGCCAATGATCATCGGCGAACCCACCGTAAAAACAGCACTGGCTCCGGAATAAAAAATCACATTGCCCGATACCATTCCGGTGCCGCCAAATGTCGTGCCACTTAAAGCCGCCACGCTGCCGGAGCCGGTGGCGCTGCCCGTGGAGTTGTTCGCGAGCAAGGTGCCGACGTTCACCGTGGTGCCGCCGGAAAAAGTGTTGGAGCCAGTGAGGATGACCGTGCCGGCGTCATACTTGGCGAACGAGGCGGCACCGAGATTCAACTTCCCGCTCGCGATGATGTCGCCCGTGCCGCGCAGAATAAATTGAGCGCACGAGGCGCTGTTGGTGAGGTTGCCCGACAGGGTCAGGGGGCTGCTTGGGCCGCCGTTGTTCCAGATCGCGGCGTTGCCGCCAACGCCGTTCAAATTGATAAGCCGGTCGCTGGCAGCATTACCGCCAGTATAAACGAGCGCCGCAAATTTTCCCAAGTTGAGTTGTCCATTTGCGGCCGTAGTGGGCGCCCCCAGCGCGCTCGCGCCGCCGCCGATGGCGCTGATGCTATTGACGGTGAGATTAATGGTGGCACTGCTGCTGGCGATGGTGGTTGGCGCGTTGTAGGTGTTGAGGCCGGTCAGCGTCAAGGCGGTCGAGCCCACTTTGCTCCAGCCAGTTGTGCCGGCGATGACGGCACTGATGGTTACGCTTTTGCCAGAACCAAGGGCGTTGACGGTGATGGTCGGACTGGTTCCCGCGAGCGTCAAAGAATTCGCAGGGTTGCCGTTGTTATCGAGTGTCCAGTTTCCCGCCGTGCCCGTGTTCCCGTCGCTAAAATTTAGCGCGTTCAAGGTGCGGGCAGTGTCCAGCCGAACGGTCTGATCGCTGGGGATGTCATTCGTAAAAAAAGCCGTCGAACCGCTAGCATCAGCAACCGTGCCGCCGGACCAATTGGTCGGGGCACTCCAAAAGCCGCCGCTGACCGTGTTCGTCCAGATGCCGTTGACGGCGAAGGCCGTTGGGACGACGCTGGCCAAAAAGGTCAACGCAAACAAGATTTTTGAGAATCTAGGCATGCGCTTCTTAATCTGGTTTTGCCTTCAAATGTTCTTCGATGACTGCAGCGACCTGCTGGCCAAGCACTTGATAGCCCGCCGCTTGCCAATGCGCGGTGTCGCCTTTGCCAAGTGCAAGGTGCTTTGTCATCAAGCCGTAGAGGTCGTCAACCGGCACCTTCATTCCCGCCATGACCTCCGCGGCCATCTGATTGTGCGAGAGAATGACGGCGTTGTTGGTCGCATCCAGTTTGGTGGGTCTGCCTTTGAGTGTGATGGGCGTGGTGCTGGCCCAAATCAATTTTGCACCGGGCGAATCTTCGCGGAGATGAGTGACCAGCTTACGGGTAAGCGGCGCGAATTGACCGTCAGGGATGCGGCCTTTGATCCAACCATGCAGGCCCATGTTGAAATGGATGACCTCGTAAGGACCTTGCGCCAGAACTTGGGCGAGAATTTCATGCAGTTCCGGCGACGCCTGATGCATCGGATTCAGCCAGACATCCACGTTGGCCTTGCCCGCTAATATTTGCGTCACCACCGGTCGGTAGCCGATGCAAATGGAATCGCCGATGAGCAGCACGCGCGGGAGCTTTGGATCAAAGTCTTTGGCTTTTTCAAAACCCCAGTTCTTGCCCCATTTCACCGGCGCCAGCGGCCAAATTGAATTGGTCTTGCTCAAGCTCGCCGTGATGGACGAAGCGACTTGTTTTCCCAGCACAGCATAACCTTGATTCTTGAAATGCACGTCGTTGGTGTTCTGAAGGTCCGCAAGCCGGGGCACGATCAGTTGATAAAGGTCGTCCACCGGAATGCCATGCTTGGCCATCACGCGGACGGCAACTTCATTGCGCTGGATGATGGCTGCGTTCGGGCCGTATTGGCTTTGTTCTGGCAATGGCGTGCTGCTGGCCCAGATAAGTCTGGCACCGGTGGCTTGCAGGCGGGCGACAATGGTTTCCAGTCTTTGCTCATAATCTGCAATGGGAGTTTCGCGGTCATGGATGCCGAAGTTGAAATGAATCACATCCCATTTGCCGTCACCCAGCCAGAGCGGAAGCTTTTTCAGCGCGTTGGCGGTCGGCCCGCAATTTTCCGGCGCGCGATGGATATTGGCCTTGCCCGCCAGTGCGGCGCGGACATTGAGCGTATAGCCGCGCGAGATGGAATCGCCCAACAGCAGAACGCGTGGCAAGCCGGGTTGATCCGCGACGTAATCCCAGGCCGTCGGACGTCCGGCCAGCTTGTCTGCCTTGTAAAACGGCAGGTAGAACGAGCCGAGATTCGTTTCGAGAACATTTTCCCACATCAGTTCTGCAGGCGTCATCGCCGCCATCCGCCGAGCGTCGGCAATGGTATCATATTCTTTGGACGACTTCTTTGCCGCCAGCTCCGTAGCACTGGCAGGTTCAGTTGTAGTCGGACTTACCGCCGCCACGCACGTCGAAGCAAGCAATAAAAAGATCCCGGCCGCCACGTGTGAGGCAGCCGGAAAGTTCATTACAGAGCTTCGGGTGTTCATAACTAGACCGCCGCAGAAACATTGCAAGTGCCCAGTTTTTCGAGATTTCGTTACCAGTTACCCGACTCTAGCTAGTCGCCAAGCAAAGCTGGTTTCAGTTGTTTGAATTAATATCATCGCCATGAACCAGCTTGACGTGAAAGTCGAAGTAAAGATGGTTGCGAACATGGCTGCCATGGACGGCCGTTGGCGCTATGCCGCCCCAGGTGGTGGTAGTCGGCGTCCAATAAAGATTGGTGGAGCTGGCATCCAAATCCGACAAGGCAAAAAGATCGGTCAGCGGTCCGTATTTGGTGAGCGAAGGCAACTTTTCGGGAAGCCCCAGCGATGGATAGCCCCAGATCTTATATTGGGCGGTTGTGGTGTCAACCGTGGGGCCTTTATACGGAGGTGTTCTGAAATAACTCGGCCCGGCCGGGTTTTGGGCGGCAACAGTCGTAGAAGCATACCCCGGACAACGCAGGGTCTGAACATAATTACTACCGAATAAACCAACCGTTTGCGGCGATGGACTTCCCAGATAGGTTGCAATATAATAAGGAAGCCCATTATTGCCCTGTAGGTTGTAAAATCCGCCCACCCCCATGTAAACCGGGCCAGGGAGATAGTCTTGGTTATCCTGGGTATACATCATTATGGCGACTCCAACCTGCTTCAAATTGGAGAGACACTGCGACTGTTGAGCCTTGCGCTTGGCCGATGCCAGCGCCGGCAACAACATCGCCGCCAAAATGGCGATGATGGCGATCACCACCAGCAGTTCAATCAAGGTAAAGGCCAAACGCCATTTATGGTCACTCTCAATAAAAGATTTTGTTTTCATATTAATTATCGGTAGCTGGTCTTTTAAGAAGGCGCGCCGACAACCCAATCGGCGCGCCTCACCCAACCCGATCCGAAGCTTTCCTCAAGGCTTGCGCAGGCGATAAAACACGTTCGTTTGCCCCGGCCCCATGGTGGTCACCAGATTGGTTACCGATTGTGAACCGGATATGTCGAACCAGTAATTCGTATCCGCCAAGTTCACTGAGTTGGATTGCGCATACCAGCCAAGGTGAGTGGCTGGCCAGGTGAGCGCCAGTGTTCCGCCATTGACGGAGTAGCTAATGTTGGTCGGGTAACTGGCAATGCCGGTCACAACCGAGATGCTGCCATCCACCTCCAGGTTGTTTTGCCACGCCAGACCGGCACCCGGAGCCGGAGTAATGCTCATCGCCGCACCATTGGAGACCGCCTGACTGAACAGCATGAACGAGTTGCCGACCGCAAGTGTTGGCCCGACGTTGTTGACGGTGACGCTTGCGCCTCCCGAATTGGTGATAATGCCACTGACGACCAGAAGGCTGTTGGACTGGGCCAAGGACTTGTTCAGCGTCACGGCGACGGCCCCGGATAGGTCCAGGTTATTGTTGATGGTGAGCGTGCCGGGAACATTGTTGGTGCCGGGCGACAGTGTGCCGCCAGACAACACATTCACGACATCCGCAATGGTGCAGACGCCTGCCAACTTGCCGCTCGCAACCATTGTGGCATTGGTCGTGCCGCCGCCGACGGTGCCATGCAGAACCAATGTGCCGTTGCTCACGACGGTGCTGCCGGTGTAGGTGTTATTGCCCGGCAAGGTCCAAGTCCCAGTGCCGGTTTTTTTGATGGACAGAACGGGACTGCCGATGATGTCAGCGCTCAACACGCCGTTGCCGGCACCCTTCAGCGTGAGGTAGGCTTTGGTTGTATAGTCAGAAGGATAGTTGCCGATAGCGGCAACATCCACCGGAGTGACCGCGCCGCTCATGGTAAGGGTTTGGCCGGCAACGGTGTTCTCAATAGCCGCGCCATTGGTGCCAGTGCCATACAAATCCGCGACCACATTGATCGGAGTGGAAATGGAAGCG
>CAISVF010000269.1 GCA_903888765.1 uncultured Verrucomicrobia subdivision 3 bacterium
CGTGGAATCAAAGAGCGTTCCGGATTCTTTTAGTATGCAATGTTCCCAAGTGATTGCAGGAGTAGTGGTTGAGTTGGTCCAATTAGGCCGATTGGGCATGACGAAGACCTTTGTTCCGCCTTGTAAATCCGGCCAGGTTGCCGCCGGCCAATAACAATTTATAAAATCAATTCCCCCATCTTCCCAATCCATTTCTGTATCTGCATGGGAATCCAACTCATCTTGCCAAGTTGAGAAATCCCGTGAATAAATCGGCGTATCCGACCAATACTCAGGCTCAAAAGGTATTTGGGTCGTCTCATCAGTTACAGTGTATTCTTTGACATATAACCGGGGTGGTTTGTCTGGATTGAATTTGGTTTGCGTCGTGGCATTCGCCAAACGGCTGGTGATGATCAGGCAAAGAACTAGGAAAAATGTTTTCATGATCGTTTTTTCGTATGCTCAGTTGCCGAATGAATTGTCGGGTTGTTGTTCGTTGGGGCCATAAGCTGTGGCGGTAAAACTGGCCGTGCCGCCTTTATTGACTGGCACATTATCCGCCGACCAAGTGCCATCGCCGTTGTTTTTGCCTTTTACCCCATTAACCCATACCGCAAAACTAGGATCAGAAATCGTTCCCGTCAATCCCACGGTTGGTTGCCATAATTTCATGCTGTCCGGAACTTGATTTACTGTAAAAACCAAAATGCTTTGGACAACGCTGACGTTGGTCACAGCTGTTTTGCCTACCGCATCTGTTACCGTAAGCATTAAAGTGTTTGTGCCACTGCTTAGAGGGAGATCCTCGACCCAAAACTTTCCATTTCTCTCCACCAGCCCGTTAAATGTATTTGTGGTGCCATTTGCAGCCGTAACTTGAGCAGTCACGATCGCCGTTGGATCGCTCACAAAACCATCTACCGTAAAATTATCGCCACTGATTTGCGTTCCATCCAGCGGCCAAGTGATTTCAACCGTTGGCGGGTTGGTCTTGCCCGAGTAGTCCAGCACGAAACCAAAATTTGTTGTGGCAGAATTGCCCGCCATGTCCGTAGCGTGCAATGTGAAATTATTCAATCCGTTGGCAAGAGGTATGTCGAATCCCTGGAAGGTGGTCGTCGTAAATTCCCTGCTGTTAGCATCGAAAGACTGGTCGAGCACAAAAACCTGCTGGTTTGTCACCAAGCCCACCGCGTTGGTCAGGTCATAACTGATTCGGCTCAGCGCCTCCGGACTGCACCCGGTCAATTGGATCATGGACACGTCAACCGTACCGCTGGTGGTGCTGGTGATGATTAAATCGGGAGGTGTCAAGGCGAGCTTTAACCGCTTATGCTGCCAAACTGCGGACATGGGGTCATCGGCATGGCCTCGCAAACCAATCCAAACTTCATGCCAACCTTGCACGCTGCCGAGATTTACCATCACGGTCGAACCGCTGTAAGTATGCCAAACCGCGTTGGACAAATTATTGTCGTCAATGAGGGTGGCGACGTAATACGGCGTGCCAGCTACGTTCAATTGCACCGCCGCCAAACTGGACTGGACATAATTATTTGTGACTTCGACGCCGGTAAATTGGAAAACGGTCGGGGCATTGGAATTAGCGTAATCTCCTGCAAACGTCTCGCCGCTGCCGGAATAATCAAGGTTGGTATCCGCCACATTCACTGTTCCAAAATACGTCCAAAGCCACCAATCCGGGGTCGTGTTCCCGTTTTCTGTTAAGTCGGTCCAGTCTTCCGCACGCAAAAACAGGTTTTGCCGGTCCAGCGTCGGCACGGAGAACGGCGCGCAGTTGGTATCGGTTGGCCACACTTCCGTCTCCACTTGCCAGTCCACCAGCAGATTGGTGGTGCTCCAGATGGCATAAACCCGGTTCGTCGCATTGTGCAGGTTTAAATAAGCCGTGCCGTTAGAAACATTGGTGATCTCCAGCCAAAGCTTCTCCCGGTTAAAGGAAAAGTTGGAAAAATTGTTGGTGAATGGTCCCCAACCGCCGTCCCCGCCACCAGAACCGTCGCCTGGCGTGGGCACATCTAAATTCATGGCGCGAGCCAGGGTGCGCAGGGACTGATTGGCGGCAGTGGACAGGATTTGGGTGATCAAATTAACCAGCGTGGTCGCTTGCGCTTCCAAAGCTGTGGCGACCTGTTCGCTCCGGGGCTGTTGGGCGGTAGCACGTGATCCTGTCAGAACCTGACCGGCGGTTTGATCCACGAGAAATTGTCCATCTGTAATCTGGTAAATGGGGACGCTGGAATCCGCTGGTGGGCACGGCATGGGGGCAGCGCCGCCGCCACCGGGCATGGCCCACCAGAACGTGCCAAACGGCGGCAAAGCGTCGGGAGCCACCTGTGGCAAGCCTTGGGCTTCGGCAGTGATTTGGACGATGGAATCCGGCGGCGTGATGCTGCCGGAACTACCGGCAGGCAGCAGTGCCTGCGCCTGAATCAAAGGGTGCAGGCCCACGTACAGGAGCGCGACGAGACTGATGATGCGAATCTGGTGGACCACATTTTGCGGCGATGGATTTTTCATGATATAATCAGTTAAGGTGTCCCATCAACCTCGAAGGCTTAATAGACCTAATCCTGTTTGGGCAGTGGTGCAAGCTTAATCGCAAGAAGTTTATTCCAGAGAATGAGCCGCTCAAATCAGTTGTAATTTGCTGATTGGCGCTTAATCCAGATCGTTTCCTGAGCTGTTTTACCGGCTGAATTTCTGGCCTTGCTGGCGGGCGCGGCCCATGGTGACGAGGGTTTCGAGAATCTCGGCGATGGCGGCGGGCTTGGCGCGGCTGAATTGGGCGGCGAG
>CAISVF010000270.1 GCA_903888765.1 uncultured Verrucomicrobia subdivision 3 bacterium
TCGCTGAACCCGGGCGACACCGTTAACATTCATTATCAGCCGGGGGGCTATCATGAAATTGTTCTGCTCTCCAACAGCGGAGTGACCAATGAGCCCATCACCATCAATGGCGTGCCCGACCCGGCGACCGGCGCGCTGCCTATCCTTGACGGACAAAACGCCGTGACAGCCACCAATACGGCGTGGCATGACATCGCTCTGAATGTTGAAGGGGTCATTGTTGTCAGTCGGGCGGCCAATCGGCCCTACGGCTATATCCCATCGTGGATTGCGATTCAAAATCTTCACGTGCGAAATGCCTTCCTCACCAATGCGCTCACCCAATCGGACGGCACGCCCGCTAGTTTTAGTGCTTCGGCCTCGGCCATTTATATTGAATATGGGCAACACCTCGTCATTCGCGGCTGTGAGCTGAATGATTCCGGTACCGGTTTGTATTGCAGTTCGCGAAACAACGACATCAACGAACTCTCCGCGGATGTACTAATTGAGCACGACTGGATTCACAACAATGGGTATCCCGGCAACTACGATGCGCACAATCTCTACACCGAGGCCAAAGGCATCACGCTTCAATTTAATCTCATCGGCCCGATGCGGTCGGGCGCGGTCGGTGATCAGATTCGTGACCGTTCTTCCGGCACGGTGGTGCGCTACAACCAGATTATCCACAACAGCGCGGGCTTCGCGCTGTGGTTGGCCCAAACGGCGGGCGGCGTCGGGATTATTGATGCCGTCCCGGCTTATCGGACCAATTTCGTCTATGGCAACGTTTTTCTGAACACTCCGGACAGCTTGGGGCAGCTTCTGATCGCCTATGACACCCTGGGTATTCAGGGCCAGCCGCGCAACGGCACGTTGTTTTTTTACAATAACACCGTGGTGAATTATGCGGATCAGGCATCCCGATATGCTACCACCGTGTTTGCCCTGCCGAGCCATGACGAGGTTCAGCAATGGAATGTGCACGATGTGCTGGATTGTCGGAACAATATCTTTGCCTCGCTGCCAGCTACTGCCGGGGGGAATGCTTCTTTGTTGTCCCTTCTCGGCTCGGACGATAGCGAGGTAAAACTAGGCACCAACTGGATTAGTCCCGGCACCGGAATGATCAAGTTGCCCTATGGGGCAACCAATTTTTACGGCCTGATTTCGGGCACCAACCAACTGCTGTTCGGCGACTCAAATGGCCTGAATAATCCGGGTTTTGTCAGCGTTAGTGCGACGAATTTTCATTTATTGTCCTCGTCGCCAGCCATTGACGCGGCTGGAGCACAGTCATCCGCTGTGCTGGCTTCGCCAAACAACGTGACCCTGGAATACACGAATCCTGCGAATTTTCAAATCCGGGCGGTGAATGGCTTGGGCTTGGACTTGGGGGCGTTTGAGGGGACTTCAACCAATTTTAATGGTTCGGTGTTTACCCTCACCGTCAGTAACGGCTTTGGGAGCGGCAATTATCCAGTTCAAGCGGCGGTCCCCATTGCTGCCGACCCGCCTGCCGGACAGGCTTTCGCTGGTTGGGTCGGTCAAGCTGTGGCGGACGCTTCATCGGTGGGCACGCTGTTGACCATGCCCGCCAGCAACACGTTTGTCACCGCGACGTTCACCAATCTGCCGGTATCGACAAATTTTCAACTGACCGTGGTCAACGGCAGTGGCGGGAATTTATATTTGCCGGGCACCGTGGTAGCGATTACTGCAAACACGCCGCCAGGCGGCGAGACTTTTGCCGGTTGGAGCGGTTTTCCCGTGGCCAATCCTCATGCGGCCAGCACCACGCTAATCATGCCTGCTGGGGATGTCACGGTGTTTGCCAGCTATCAGGTTTCTTCGACTTTTAATCTCACTGTGGTCAACGGCAGCGGCGGCGGCGTTTATGCGCCGGGCGCGGTGGTGAGTATCACGGCCAATAATTCCCCGTCTGGGAAGTTTTTCTCTGGCTGGACCGGTTATGCGGTGGCGAATGCATTCGCTAGCAACACGACGCTCACCATGCCGGCGGCTGACGTGGTGGTTTCTGCCAGTTTCCATTCCACTAATGGTTATGGGGGTACAATACCATTTCCAGTTGCCAGTCATCCGCGGCTGTGGATCACGACCAACGATTTGCCGCGCCTGCGCAGTTGGGCTGTGCCCTCGAATCCAATTTACCGGGCCGTGCGAACTTTGCTGACGAATAGCATGGTCAATTACGATACGGGATATTTTCCCGGTGGCGTGCAAAATACCAACTGGCCCGATCCCGGCGATTCGGCAGGGTACGACAAGTATATCACCGAGGAAGATGCGTTTGCCTTTGCCTTCTTCTCGCTGGTGGATGCTGATCCCAATGCTCGGGCACTGTATGCCGAGCGTGCGGCAAACTTGATCCGGGTGGAAATGAGCGAGGCGGCAAAAGATCCGCTGGCCGGCGCGCCGTTCCGTGATCCGGGATTTGCCACTTACAACCGTGCCTTTGCCCAGGTTTATGTTATGCCATTGGCTGTGGACTGGATTTACAATGCCCTTGGCACCAATGGTCAGCCTGTGCTCAGCGCTGCCGACAAGTTGACCATTCGTAATGGCTTTTTGAACTGGGCTTACCATTGCCGCACCGCTGAAACGGCCTACGGTGATTCCCCCATCCCTAACGCCTACAACGATGCCTCTATTCTTCTGCCCAACAATGCCGCTTATCGCATGGCAGCCAATAATTATTATCTGAGCCACGCCAAACTGATGACCATGATGGCGCTGGCGATTGACCCGGACGACGATCCGGCGGTCAATCCCAGCCTGCCGGTTTACGCGCCAACCAATTCGTTGCGCTCCTATCTCTCAATCGCAACCGGTGCGTGGCTGTATCAGGAATACGCCATGTTCGGCGAAGGCGCGCAGGTTGCAGAAGATTATGGCCTACCTGGTTACGGTGCGAACTTCGGGTTGGCCAGTGGCGGGATGGCACCCGAAGGCTCGCTGTATGGTCATTCGATGGGATTCCTCCTTGGGCAGTTGCTCGCGATGCAAACCGCCGGTTTTAGCACCAACCTGATTGATTACACCGGGCCGCAAATTAAATTGATCGGTGCGCCGGTGTGGGACCGCTTTTGCGATGCGTGGCTGAGCATCGTCACGCCTTTGCCAACCAAGATTACCAGTTACGATCCGCCGGCATATCAGCTCATGGGCTATGGCGACATGCTGCGGCTCTACCTGACGCCGGAAGTTTCCGAAGCGCATTCGTTGCTCATGCTCCTGGATGCGCAAGCGGGCGTCACCAACCGGACCGCCAAAACCCGCTGGCTCGCGATGGAGGAACCGCAAGGCGGCTACGCCGGGCTGCTCAATCGCGTGAGCAATCCGTATGGTGGCGGCGAAATCAATCAGCACGGTATTTTGTATTTTCTGTCGTTGGATCCGGCCACCCTTGCGCCGCCAGTTGACCCGCGCTCAACGTTGACGCCGCTGATTTTTGACCGCCCGCAAGGAATGTTTCTCGCCCATAGCGACTGGACCACGAACACTTCGCTGTTGCACTGGCGCTGCTGCTGGCTCTCGATTGATCATCAGAATGGAGACGGCGGAATGTTCCAGTTTTATCGCAAGGGCGAGTTTCTGACCAAGGAATTGAGCAGCTATGATCAAAATGCCGCCACCGGTCAGTCCAGTTGGCTGCACAACACGCTGGCACTGCAAAACACCTGTCCCGCTGGTACCCCCGGCAATCTTAGCTGGTATGAAGCCGCCTGCTGGACCACCGGGAGTCAGTGGATGATGGACGAAAGCGCCGCCGATCCGGTGACGCTGGTGAGCAGCGGATCAAATCATGTTTTCACTTATGGCGACCTTACGTCGCTGTACAACCGGCCCTCGGTTTTTTCTCCGGAAAACGCCGCCTTGGACATCCAGCACGCTAGTCGCTCGCTGTTGTGGCTCAAGCCGGATCATCTCGTCGTTTATGACCGCGCTACGTCGCACACCGCCGGTTTATTCAAACGTTTCAACCTCTGCCTGCCTGCTGCGCCAACCATGGCCGCACGCAATGACGGTGGCTCATTTCTCGCAGAAACTATGCCGAGCGGCCAGCAATTGTTCATCAATTCGCTGCTGCCGGCAAACGGCACGGTCAGCATTAACTCGCTTTCCAACGTCGTCACCACTGCGGCTGAAGGCGATCCGTGCCATTTTCGCCTCACCATCGAAGACACCAGCAACCCGACGGACATTCGTTTCCTCCACGTTTTGCAGGGTGCCGACGCCGGAGTCGTTGCCGATGCCACGACTTATGCGCAAAGTACCAGCGGCAGCGCGTTTGAAGGCGTGGTTGTGCGCGGGTCAGAAGTGTTGTTTCCAGTTATCGTGCTGAGCAACAATTTCACCAGCGTCAGCTATACCGCGCCCGCCGGCGTGACGAATCATTATTTAGCGGGTTTGACGCCTAACGCCAGATATGCGGTGACGCTGCAGGCGAGCGGTGGTCTATTGCAGGTCAAGGTCGCCCCTGGATCGGGGATCGCGGCGGATAATGCTGGCCTGCTGGCTTTTGACAATGCGGGTAAACCGCTCGACTCCAACTCGCCTAAATGGCTTGGCATTAATCGTGGTGACGGTGCCGTGCAACTCACTGGGGCAGGCGGGCAGTTGCTGCCGTATCAGGTGCAGGCTTGCACCAATCTGAATGCACCGAACTGGACACCGGTTGGCACCGCCACCGCAGATACCGGAGGCACGCTTAAATTTACCGATATGGCGACCAATTCAACTCAGCGATTCTATCGCTTGGTTCGCTGACTCGGCATGGGGCTACCTGTACGGTTGCTCGCAAGACCATCATCCGCGATTTGCAAGACATGATCCGGCGCGGCCAGTTGCCAGCGGCAGTTTATACCGAATGGCAACAGGAACCGCCGGAGGAATAGGCGCTTTGTCTGTTCTCGGCTTCTACAAACCGCCGCCGTCCCCCTGTGCGCCAGTCGCACAGTATGCAAAGAAAAGATCGCATGATAAAATATGGGATGATTAACTTGAGAAAAGTCTCCCCGCTTGCGGCCATGCTCCTCA
>CAISVF010000271.1 GCA_903888765.1 uncultured Verrucomicrobia subdivision 3 bacterium
GACAAAATATGACATTTTATGACAAAATGTGACAAAAACCGCCATTTACTGGGTTGGGGAATACTATTTATATGGTATTTTAATTTTTGGTCGGCTGTTGAGGGGCTTCTCTGAAATAATCGGCAAGGTCTCGGCAGGGCAATAATTTTTTCCTGCCCGCTGTATCGGCTGTCTATGCCCGCCCGGAAAAAGCATCATTTTCTTTGAACCTCGCCATCCAATCCGCCTGCTTAACAAAGGAGCTAAAGTTAGAGCACTGAAAGGAATGAAACAGCTCCAGACGGCCTTCCAGAGTCTCTATTTTGGTTGGGCTGAAATTGACAGTTTCCCCTTCCTTCTCTAGCCTCCACGAATGTCTCGACTGCCGTTTGAACTTTTCCTGGCGCTGCGCTATTTGCGGCCCAAACGGACGTTTGTCTCGATTATTACACTGATTTCCATCCTGGGTGTGGCTCTCGGGGTGGGTGTGCTCATTATTGTCATCAGTGTGATGAGCGGGTTTGATCACGATCTTCGCGGGAAAATTCTTGGTTTTAGCCCGCACGTTATCATCAAGCGGGACGGGGAACTGCTTCAGGACTCCGCGCAGTTGATGCGCCTGATCGCGCAATATCCGGGCGTCAAAAGCGTCTCTCCCTTTGTAGTGGGACCTGTGCTGGTGGAAACGCAAAGTGACCGGGAGCACAAATCTTTGCAGGACGCCCCGGTTTTGAGCGGAGTTGATCCGCAGACGGAATTGCAGTCCGGAGAACTGCCGCGTAGCATCCGGTCAGGCGAATTTGACTTGAGCGGACGAGGCCTGGTGGTGGGCGTGGATTTTGCCAGCAACCTGCACCTGCGGGTGGGGGACCATCTTTCCATATATTCCGCCCGCGAAATCGAGAAGATCAAGGCAGCGCGGGCGCGCAAAGAGGAGGTCGCGTTTGTGCCGGATGATTACGAGGTGCGCGGGATTTTTGATGTGGGCTATTATGAAAACGATGCCCGTTATGTCATTACCTCCCTGGAAAATGCGCAGGATTTGTACGGGCTCAATGAGTCCGTTCATGGCTTGTTCGTCAAGTTGAAGGATCCCTATCAGGCTTACGTGGTAAAAAACGAGTTGATGAAGCGGCTGGGCACCAATTTCGTGGTTAGCACCTGGATGGATGAAAATGCTTCCATTCTCACGGCGCTGGTGGTCGAAAAAAATGTCATGTTTTACCTGCTCTTTTTCATCGTGCTGGTGGCCGCCCTCTGCATCTTGAGCGCTCAAATCACCTTTGTCATTCAGAAGACGCGCGAAATCGGGATGCTCAAGGCCCTGGGGGCGTCCAAGTTGCAAATTTCGGGCATTTTCCTTGTCCAAAGCGCCATTATCGGCGTTATTGGCGTTGCCTCCGGTTTTGCCCTGGGCATGCTGGCCGTTCACTATCGCAATGAGTTTTTGCATGGTATGCGCAGCCTGACCGGCTGGGAATTGTTTCCGGCCTCGGTTTACGGTTTTGGCGAACTGCCGGCGCTCCTGACGACGAGCGACGTGGTAATTATTTGTGTCAGTTCTTTTGTGATCTGTATTCTTGGCGGCTTGCTGCCGGCGGTGCGTGCGGGAAACCTGAAACCGGTGGAGGCGTTGCGCTATGAATAAAATGCTCTTGTCTGCGCGCGGGCTCAAAAAAACCTACGTCATCGGCCGCCGCACGCTTGAGGTGTTGCGCGGGGTGGACGTGGAGGTCCAGCGCGGTGATTTTGTGGCCCTGCGTGGGGCCTCGGGCACCGGCAAAAGCACCTTGCTCCATCTGATCGGCGGTCTCGACACCCCTAACGCCGGGGAGATCTTTTTTGTCGGCCAGAATATTTCCAAATACTCCGAACCGGCCTTGACCCATTTTCGCAATTGTCAGGTTGGCTTTGTCTTTCAGTCGTATCATCTGCTGCCTGAGCTGACGGCGCTGGAAAACGTCTGTTTACCCGCGCGCGTGGCGCGCACTGCCGCCGGTCCTGCGGCGCGGCGCGCCGGCGAGTTGCTGGACCGGGTGGGCCTGAAAGACCGGCTCGATCATAAGCCTTCCGAGCTTTCGGGCGGGGAACAACAGCGGGTGGCGATTGCCCGCGCCCTCATCAATGCCCCGGAGTTGTTGCTGGCCGATGAGCCGACCGGCAATCTCGATTCCCGGACCGGCTGGGAAATCATTGAGTTGCTCAAAAGCCTGCGCACGGAAAAAAACATGACCCTGATCATCGCCACGCATGACGAGAAAGTTGCCGCTCACGCACAGCGCGTGATCGAACTTGTGGATGGTCTGGTGGCACCACCTCCGCCGGGTGTCGGCAGCACCTGACCATTTGGCCGGGGAAAACTTCAACGTGAGCCGCGATTACTGGGAACATCGTTATCAAATCCGCGATATGGATTGGGAGAAAGGGGCACCATCGCCTGGTTTGGTGGATTTTCTGGCGGCGCAGGCCGACCTGCCCGGTGGTACGGTATGCATTCCCGGCTGCGGGACCGGTCACGATGTTCGCGCCTTCGCCGCCGCCGGCTTTGAGGCATCCGGTTTGGACCTGGCACCCAGTGCCATTGCCCTGGCCGGGGAGAAGACCCGGGCAGCTGGATTGACGGCGAAATTTCATTTGGCTGATTTTTTACGCGACGAGCCCACGCAGAAATATGACTGGTTGTTTGAACATACTTTGTTCTGCGCCATCCAACCCTCCGAACGGGACGATTATGTGCGTGCGGTCAGGCGCTGGCTTAAGCCGGGTGGTATTTATCTGGCGGTCAATTATTTCGACTGCGGACCGGATGGCCCGCCGTGGCCGACGACGCGATTGGAACAGTTGGAGCGGTTTTCGCCCTATTTTGAATTGCTGGCGGACTGGCTGCCTCGTTCGTATCCCAATCGCACGGGACGCGAATGGATGTTTTATTGGCGAATGAAAGACTGAGTCGCTTTGCCAGTTCTTATCGGGCCGGAATGCCGCTGGATAATTGTGTTCATTACGTTAGTATCTTGAATCATGCTTGAAGATCGCGATTATATGCGACAGCCCGAGTCCCGCGACTCGGGTTGGTCCTCTCGTTTCAATTTCCAATGGTCGTGGACGGTGGCGCTGCTGGTTGCTTATGTGATCGTTTTTCTCGGGGAGCAGGCCATGGCGCGTTTCGCGCCTGGCAATGGCTACTTTGGCTATCTGGCTTTGAGCCGGGACGGGCTGGCCCACGGGTATTACTGGCAGTTGATCACCTATCAATTCATGCATGCGGGCTGGCTGCATCTCCTCCTGAATTGCTGGGCAATCTATGTGTTTGGCCGGGAAATGGAGGAGGTGTTCGGCGGTAAACGTTTTCTTGCCCTGGTGTTTTCGAGCGGGATCGTCGGTGGTGTCTGTCAAATGTTAACCGCGATTTTATGGCCCCAGCTGTTTGATTCTCCGGTGGTTGGCGCTTCGGCGGGAGCTTTCGGATTGGTGGCGGCTTTTGCCGCAGTGTTTCCGGACCGTGAATTGACGATGCTCATTTTTTATTTCATTCCGATTCAATTGCGGGCCAAGACCTTGCTCGTTTTTTCGGCGGTTCTCGCCGTGGTCGGGATCGTTCATCCCATCGACAACATGGCCAATGCCGCGCATCTGGGAGGCATGGTGATGGGCTGGTTTTTTGTGCGTAAAATTATTCGCTCCGCCGCTCATGAGTTGACCGGCCCGGTCTGGGTCCAGCCGGAAAGCGAGCCGGCTGCCCCGCCGCTGATTCGCCCGCAAAAATCCACCGCCGATATCGTGGCCAATGAAGTGGATCCGATTCTGGACAAAATTTCTGCGCAGGGCATCCAGAGCTTGACGGCGCGGGAACGCGCGGTGCTGGAAGCTGCCAGAAAAAAGATGGTGCAGCGTTGACTGCTTCCGACCCCATTTCCCTCTCGCCGCTTCGGCGTCGGGCTTTTCAGCGGCTGGTATTGTGCACGGTATTTTGGGCGTTCAGCTTTCCCGCCATGAAAGCACTTGCGCTGGTGCAGTTGCCCATTGTGCCGGGGGCAAGTAGCTGGTTTATCAGTTCCCTCAGCGTGATGTATCGTTTTCTGTGCGCGGGTATTCTCCTGGTGATTTTGGCTTTTGCGGAAGTTAAAACCATCTCAGCTCGTGAATTCATCCAGGGACTTTGGCTTTCGTTGTTCACCTCCGCGGGCATATGCGTGCAGATGGATGGCCTGGCTTACACCTCTGCCTCCACTTCCGCCTTCCTGACGCA
>CAISVF010000272.1 GCA_903888765.1 uncultured Verrucomicrobia subdivision 3 bacterium
CACTGTCAGCCTGGACGTTGCCGTAAATGCGCACCATGTTGCCCAGAGTAGCCCGCACGGTAAGCGGATAGCTTCCAGTGATCGGCACGGTATGCGAGTTGTCGCCGAGCGTTAGAGTGGCCCCGATGGCGTTAATGGTGCCGTTGGTGGCCAGGACGATGGAACCGTAATTGGTCGCTTGCGTGGCCGAACTGTTAATCAGCGCTCCGGTGCCTGCGATCCCCGTGCCGTTGAGGGTAAAGGCGTAAGGGTTGGCGCTGGACATCATCGTGCCGTTCACGTCCATAACCGCGCCGCTATTGACAGTCACCGCTCCGCCGCTGGCACCCAGGGCCTTGGCGTTGCCAAGCATCAGTGTGCCGTTGGCGAGGACTGTCCCGCCGGTGAAGGTACCTGCTACCGACAAGGTCAGGGTCCCCGGGCCGGTCTTGGTGAGGCCTCCGAGGCCACCGATGGTGCCGGTGCCGGAGATGACATAGCTGTGCGTGGCATTGCTAATCAGGGTGCTCGCCGGGGTCACCGTCGAGTTGAGGGTCACGACTTGGTCCGCACTGATGAATTGTTCGTCGAATTGCACTTGGTCGCCGCCGGCGAAATAGGAGTAAACCGGCGAGAGGCTGCTGTCTTTCCACACATTCGTGGGCGTCAGAACTTGCCACAAGCCGGCACCCGCAGCGGCCCAATGGAGGGGCTGGGTCGGCTCGGTTAAGTTGTCGATGACAAGGTCCAGTCCTCCGCCGGCGTTAATGACGAGGTGAGCCACCCGGCGGGGAATCGACACCGACGAGGGAGCCACGCCCGAAACCCCTGAGTTGATGAGATGATAGGTCCCCAGTGAAAGCGGAGAGGTGGGATTGATGGTGAACATCGTGCTGGCGGAGAGTTTCAAGGAGCCGCTGGTGATAGCGAAGACCGGCGTCGAACCGTCGAAAGTCACCGCGACGGTGCCGCTGCTGGCGTCGTTGGTGCCGGTCAGGTTGGCGGTCCCCCCGGTGCTGCTATTAGCCAGGGTCTGACCCGAGCCGAGAGTGAACTTCTTCGAGGTCAGCCCGGAGACGTCGAAAGTCGTCCCACTCGCCAGGCTAATCAGCGGTGTGTTGGCAATCGAACCGTTGTTGGTCAAGGCCAGTGTGCCGACCGTGATATACGTGGATCCAGTGTAAGTGTTGGTTCCAGATAACTTCACTGTATCGGCTGCATATAGGTTGCCAATCGTCAGGTTGCCGGAACCACCAATCGGCCCCGACACCGTAATAAAGCCAGTTGGGGTTGCTCCTTGCGATTGGAGCGTGAGATTATTGTTCAAGGTGATGGCTGCCGCCCAAATCGGAAGGTAGGGTCCACCAAAGTTGTTTATGATCGCCGTGCCGGTGCTGCCTGCCTGCACGATCACCGGATTGTTAAAGGTCGAACTCGCGCCCAGGGCGAGAGTGGCGTTGGCGGTGCCGGTCGTATCCAGGAGATAAATCGTCCCGGCTCCGTTCCCGCCATACGAGGCCGCATTCTTGGCGATGGCGGTACCGGACTTAATGGCCAAGCCGCCCGCGAAGGTATTGGCTGATTCAAGCCGGATGCTGCCGGCATCCATCTCAGTGACGCTGGCAACCTGGATGCTGCCGAAAATATCCATCTGATATCCGCCCCCAACGGTAAGGACGTAGCTTCCGGTGATCGGCACAGCCGAACTGCTGCTGCCCAGAGTTATGTTCTGAATATTGGCTTTCATGGTGCTGTCGCTGCCCAAGGCAATCGAACCAAAGAAGGTTGCCGCCGGACCGGTGCCGTTCACCAAAGCCCCACCGCCGGCTATGCCCGAGCCGTTAATTGTTAAGGGATAAGAGTTCACGTTCGTCATCGACGTACCGTTTAGGTCCAGCACTCCGCCGGCTCTCACCGTTACGCCATTGGTGGCGAGCGCGGCCGGGTTCCCTACCTTAATGATGCCATTGCTGATGATCGTGCCGCCGGTGAAGCTGTTCGACACCGACAACGTCAGGGTGTTCGTGCCCGCTTTGATCAGATTGCCGCTGCCGGCGATATTGCCCAAACCGGAGGTGGTGGAAACGATGTAGCTGTAAGTGGTATTGCTGACCACGGTGCTGGCCGGGGTCACTGTCGAGTCGAGGGCCACCGTCTGGGGCGCGCTGATAAATTGCTCGTCAAATCGCACATCGTCTCCATTTAAGAAATAAACAGAGTTCGCTGGCGAGCCGCTGTCCATCCAGATGGGGTTACCTGAATTGGCGGCATCCCAAGTGAGGCTGCCGGAGCCCGCCCAGTGCAGCGGTTCGGTCGCAAGCACTAAAGAGCTGTCCACTACGAGGTCCAATTCGCCGCCGTTGATGGCCAGATGGGCTGTAATCCCCGGCAGGCTGACCGCCGGCAAGGTTGCCCCGACCACGCTGCCGCCAGTGCCCTTGGTGACGATCGGATACATGCCCGGCAAAATGCGCGGATTAAGGCCGGTCAGGTTGAAGGTCATTGAAGACGCGAGGGTCAAAGTCCCGTTTCGAATGGTGAATGGGACGACCCCGGACTTGAAGCTGCCCAAAATGGTGCCGGAACTGGCATCAATGCTGCCCGCCAGCGTGACGGTCGAAATGGAAGCGTTGCTGATGGTCTGCGCTGCTTGGAGCGCAAAGGAACTCAATCCAGAGACATCGAAGGTCGTGCCAGCCGCGAGGCTAATCAGGGGCGTGTTAAAAATCGAGCCGTTGCCGGTCAGAGCCAGGGTGCCGGCATTGACCAAGGTGTTGCCGGTATAGGTGTTCGTGCCGCCCAGGGTCAGGGTCCCGGCATCATTTTTGGTGATGCCGATTTTCCAACTCGCGGAGCCGGAGACTTTAACCGCGCCGGCGAGGGTGAGATTGCCTGCCCCACCGAAATTCCAATTCCGGTCATTGGTTTGGGAGCCGCTATTCGCATAGAGCAGATTGGTCAAGGTCAGCGTTTGTCCGGCGGTGG
>CAISVF010000273.1 GCA_903888765.1 uncultured Verrucomicrobia subdivision 3 bacterium
CAATGATGACTCGAGCCAAAAGAGTGCCAGTTCCCCAGCGAGTGATAATGCCAGTCAAAACAGCGATAATGCCAAAGCCAGTTCGGGCGATAATGCCAAAGAAAGCAGTGATAATTCCAAATCCAGCGGTGACAATTCGCAGGGGGATAACCAGAATTCTGGCGGCGTGGTCTCGCCCGTGCAGTCCAAGGCGGATCCTTACGGTCTGCAAGTCGCTGGCAAAGTCATGGAAGGCGGTTCGGATGCGAGTTCCAAAGATTTTCAGCAAAATGTGCTGCCCAGCCTGAGCAAGTTTATCAGTGCGGCGTTGCCGGAGACCAAAAATAACACCAAGAGCAAGGCATTTGAAATTGACCCGAATAAGCTGGTGCTGAATACCAAGAGCGCCGTGCGCGCCTATTTTGTATCGGAAGGAGCGGCGTATCATAATTCAGTGGGGTTTGACGCTACCACTGCGGGCAAAGACCCGAAGAGTGTAAGTGCGGAATTGAACAGCGCTTCGACCAAGTTGATTTTTCCTGATGCTTCGAGCACGGAAGGTGGTTTTGCCAGCGGTCAATACGGTACCCGCACGGCCAATGAGCCGGTTTTGCCGGGAGATTTTGTGAATTTAGGCACGTTTAACCAAGGTTCCAAGCTGGACTTCTTTTTGATCTCCAATGGGGCGAATCAATCGGGGGCACCGGTGTTTTCCGCGACAGAGTCCATTAATCCTGATGGCTTTCAACAACATGTTGCCGGGTTCACGACGAAACTCTTTGCGGTTCCGGAGTTAAATAGCCCTTATATTTTCTTGTCCTTTGAAGACCTGCTTGGTGGCGGCGACAAGGATATTAATGACACGATCATCGCTATCAATATTGGCGCAGCCAACGTCAAGGCGCTTTTGGCCACGCCGGAGCCGACCACCTGGCTAACTTTGGGCTCGTTCCTGGGCGTCGCCATCTGGGCCAAGCGCCGGTCGGATCGTCAGGCTTCCGTAATTCCTTAACCTTGATGGAAACTTGACCTCATAATTGTTGTTCAGTGTTTTTCCGCGCCCGCTACGGTGGGCGCGGTTTTTTATTAATTCTGAGAATGTTAACCTCGGCTAACGAGAAACCCGTTCAAAAGATGACTCCGCTGGTGGGGGATCCAAGTCCAGAAGCGATACCGCCAGAATTGAAGCATTGGTGGGACGGAGCCATCAGCACACGCGGAATAAGCCACCTCCACGCTCGAAAGAGCGCGGCCCCGTTGAAGTTTAATAAAAAGGGTCTTCTCCTTGGCGAGTGGGGAATTTTGCATCGGGGAAGCGGGTTTGAGGCTTGATCTACGCGGGTTTTAGCGCTTTTGCGGAGATTAAAAACTTGTTTCAATGAGTGCGTGCGAAAGACAAGGCGGCAATTACGTGATGCGTATCGGTTTCCCGGATTTGTGCCGGGGACCGAAGTGCGTGGATTTTTCGGGGCTCCCCAAGTTCGGCTGGTGGAGTTGGGTCGACGCTCAAAAAAACGGTATGCGGTCAATGTGGAACGGTGTGCCGCAGTTTCTACGACCGGCGGCCATGGACGGTCCGGGATTTGTCGTGCGGTCCTTTGCGAATCTATTTGGAACTGGAACTGCGACGGTTGGCCTGTCCGAAGTGCGGCAAAGTGAAGCGCGAACGTCTGACCTGGCTGGCGGACAATCCGTTTTACACCAAACGGTTTGCCTTTTACGTGGGGCGACGGTGTCGCGACGCGACGATCAAGGCGGTGGCCGAGGAATTGGGGTTGGATTGGAAGACGGTCAAGGAGTTGGACAAGCAGTATATGCGCGAGCAGGTCAGGCGGGTGGGCCGGCCCGGCCCGTTGGGCATTGGCGGCGACGAGATATCGATTCGCAAGGGGCATACGTACCGGATCGTGGTCAGCGATTTGTTGCGCCGCCGGCCCATTTGGTTCGGCGGCCAGGACCGATCGGAAGCCAGCATGGACGGCTTCTACCATTGGTTGGGGCCAAAACAATGCGGTCAGCTTCGTTTGGCGGTGATGGACATGTGGAAACCCTTCCGCAACTCGGCTGCCCGCCATGCTCCAGATGCCGCGATCCTGTTCGACAAGTTTCATATCATGCGGCATTTGGGGGAAGCCCTCGACCAAGTGCGCAAGAGCGAATACGCCCGTTTGACTGGCCCCCGACGCCGTTTCATCAAGGGGCAGAAATACACGTTGTTGTCCAACCACGCGAATCTGAATCTGGAAGGCCGGCGCGTGCTCAAGGAACTGCTGCGCGCCAACCGGCGTCTGCATGTGGCTTATCTGCTCAAGGAATCGTTTGGCCAGCTCTGGAGCTACCAGCGGGAAGGCTGGGCACGGCGGTTCTTCGAGAATTGGAAAGCGGCCCTCAAATGGCAGCGGCTCAAACCTTACGAGGAGTTCGCGCGCAAGATCGAGAAGCACTGGGACGGCATTGCCTCCTATTGCCAGCCGGAAAACAAAGTGCCGCTGGGTTTCGTCGAGGGACTCAACAACAAGATCCGCGTGCTTCAGCGCCGTGCCTATGGCTTGCGCGACGAGGAGTATTTGCGCCTGAAGATATTGACCTGCATGTTGCCTCCACTCTGACGCCGACTGGCACCACTCGGACGCCTCGGGGGACGCTGTCCCCCGAACCCCCTGGGATTTATCGCTTTGGCGTCGATCCCGCAGGAGGCCGGCCTGGGCAGCCGAGGCTGCCCAAGCCTGCGGTATTCGAGTCCACTGCGGCGCTCGGGTTGCTTCCCAGCAGAGCCCTATCCTCCGAGCGGACACCCAAGACTCTATCACCGGCCAGTCATTTGCCAAGTGCCTGCGTCCCTCCAAAGTTACAGCACGAATCCTTCGGCCCAAACAACCGCATGCCCCTTCTTGTAATATTGGCCTTCATTCATTACGCACCTTTATTGAAACACTCAAAAATCACCCACTCGTTTGGGAGAAGAAGGTAAAATCGGAACCATTTTCTTGGACCTGTTGTTGCTGTCAGCAACCGTTCCATAATTTTTCTCTTTGCCCATTGGTAATTTGGGCACCAAGCTTGCTCTAATCCGACCAGCGGAATTCGGCTCGTAGCCGAATGCTGTATTTTTCCCCCGAAGTTCGTCGCTCCCCCCCCCGCATCGCAGAAGCGCACGTCGCACCAGACAGAGCGCAATCGGGTTCGTTTCGTCGCCGCCTTCTCTCCATTTTACCATCCGGTCAAGGTCGTTCCAGCCCCCGAAAGCTCCGCTTGGACTCCGCTTTCTCCCCGGTCGAAGGCGTTCCACCGCGCTCGTCCAACCTTGACTTCGGATGTCCGAGGACGTTTCGTAATGCCGGAGCCAAGAATATTTGGCCGACTTTGTTTTGAATCGGTCCCACAACCTCTTGTCGAAAGCTCCGGTCATAATTGGCGAATTCATTTTCCCAAAAGGAGCGAACCATTGGGTCTTTGACCTGTTTTACGACCCATGCCCGATATTTGTCGTCGTACAGCATTCGGGAAACGCCCAGTAAACTGGTGTTATTGCAGTGGAGCAGTGCTGCCAATGTGGCGTATAAAATATATTCAAGTCGTGGCCCCCATGAATGGCCCCAAATCTTTTTAAATGCCGAAACGATTCCTGATGCGACCAAGTGCCAGTTGTCTGTTGTCGCTCTAAATAAATTTATCGCCAAAGGGTCAGGGGCTGCTGGGTTAAAATACACAACATCGTCAGTGCGGAATGGCGGTATGTGTTCCAATATTTCGGATGCCAAGTCGCCGTGCGGATCAATCAAAGCAATCCCACGTCCGGCCTCAATATCCTGTAAAATGAGATTTCGTAGCAGGGTTGATTTTCCTGCCCCGGTTTACCGTTGCACCAAGAAAAGCAAGGTGGCATGGTGCAAACAGCCGTATGTCCGCGAAGAAGACCTCGACACCCAAATCTCAAAACTCCTTAAACCGTATGCGCTGCGGGCGGATTGGGCAGAAGAGATGCTAAAGCTGGTTAATGATGAAAAGAAGCAGTCCGCACAATCCGCCACGCAGTTGGTCGCACAAAAGCGCGGAGAGATTGATAAGATCAATCTCCGCCTCCAAAAACTTCTGGACTCATTTTTGGACGAATTGATTGACCGCGAAACTTACGTCGCGGAGAAGGCCAAAGGAATGAGCCAGAAGAAAACTTTGGAGGAGCAAAGCACTGCGCTTTTGGCAGGCCGAGCCGATTGGCTCGAACCGTTCCAAAATTGGATAATCACCGCTAAACACGCGGGTGAAATCGCTGTTTCAGGTTCTCTTAAAGAGAAAAAAGTTCTTGCCTTGAAAGTCTTCGGCTCGAACCTTGTCCTCGACTGCAAAAAAGCCCGTGGTTCTTGCGTCAAACCGTGGTCTGCACTCGTCGAAACGGGTCAAACTGGTGGAATGGAGCCAGCGGCCGGGATTGAACCGGCGACCTTTGCTTTACGAAAGCATTGCTCTACCGCTGAGCTACGCTGGCTTGACTGCAAGGAAACTCTGCCAGCCCCGGAGAATATCGTCAAGGCGGAATGGATTCGCTAGCTTGATTGGGGGCAGGGGGCACCTCAGTTTTTTAAGGGCGGGTTAGCACCAGCCACACGCGCCATAAACCTTGCAATCCCGCCGCCATCGCCGGATGGCTGGAATCAATGGAGGCAATTCGAAAGGAACTTGTGTTGCTCACTACCTTTGGAAAGGTGATCGGTAGATGCCATGGTCAGAGCTGGCAGGCGTACTTTTTAAAGAACACACTGCCCGTCTAATGAAACACTACATTCTTAAAAAGCCCGAGATAAAGGTCGCAACTCAACCCAAACGCTATGGCGTGGTCAAGCTGACGCAGGACGTGCATGCGCATTTTTTTGTGAGTTGCCTGCAGGAGGAAGGGCAGCCGCCCAAAGCGCCGCGCCAGTTGGAGCCCAAAGCGCCTATGGAGTGGGTGGCCCAACTCGTGGCGCAGTCAGAGCAGG
>CAISVF010000274.1 GCA_903888765.1 uncultured Verrucomicrobia subdivision 3 bacterium
GGCGGCATTGACGACGCCATGGCTTTTGCGAGTCACATTGAAATCGCCGTTGGGATTGCGGACCTCCTGCAAAATGATGTCTTGGGCGGCGGTTACATTCCAACCGCCAGCGATCAGGCTCAACGCCAGATTAGGATTGGAAGCATCCGTCCCCGCACTGCCAACGCCGCCGAGGACGTAGTGCTGGTTGACATCCTTAACCGGGTTGTTATTGGCATCCATTTGCACCCCGGCAACAATATTCCCCGTCCCATTGGCCAATAAAAAATGGCCGGTCACATTGCCGCCGGCCACCACGGTGACATCGCCCTTTTGGCCGCTCGCAGAACCATAGGCCCCACTGCCGGCAGTAACCACATTTGGATCCTGTCCTGTGGAAGTGGTATTATCCACATAGATGTATCCCGTGGAAAGGGGTAGTAAAATCGTCGAAACAAAGCCGTTATTGATGGGCAACAGGCTTTTCACATCTCCGCCAGCAGTTAAATTCACATCACCACCGGCAATCGTGCTGAAGCCACCGACCAGCGCGGCAGCATCCACCGAATATCCGTTGGCAGGGGAACTAGCCGATTTGAACACATATCCCTGAGCATATCCGCCCGTAACAATGGTGCCAGATAGGGCATGGGCATCAATACTACCGCCGCCGGTCGTGATGACTTTGCCGGCACCCACGGTGATATCCTGACCGGCCACCATGGTGATGGCCCCGGAGGCAGTCTGAACAAATCCGTTGCCGGGGTTGTAGGGATCAAAGCCATTGCCAGAATTGTTGGGATCGTAGGCATTGAGGAAAATGGAGCCAGCCCCGGGCGAAACCTTATTCAGGCTAAAGTCACTAACCCCTGCGTACAAAGCGATGCTCCAATTATTGGCATCAAATATGCCAGCCACATTTCCGGAGGAGTCGGGATTACCAAAGAGGATGTTACGGCCAGCCGCCAATACCAGTTGCCCACTCGACTGTCCGGTGCTGTCGGACAGACTCCAGCTGGTGCCGTCGGCTAATAAAATATCGTATTTAGCCTGCAAGTTGATCTGATTGAAGCCGACAAAAGCTGAATTGACATTTAAATCCAGCGTGCTGCCCGCATTATCGCCGACGGCCACAGTTCCGCTGCCGGCGCTGTCACCGCCCGAGTTGTCCAGGATGATGTAATCCGGATCCAACCAAAGCTTACCGCCCTTGGCTCCGTTGCGGGCGGTCGCGTCCATTCGGGTGTGGATGGACGGCATTTTGGGGGCGCTGACTTCAACCTGCCCGCCGTGGCCACCATTGGCTCCGCCGGTAACCCCCACGAAACTCCCCGTTTCATCCCTGAAGGAATTATCCGACTTGAGAGTCACGCTGCCCCCCACACTGCCGCCAGAGGAAGCATCTCCCTTGGCCAGAATGGTGGAGTTTGCCCCCAAATTGAGCGAATCCGCCGCCACCAGTTCAATAACCCCGTTCTGGTTTTGCACCGAGTTTGCCTGAATGAAACCGTTTTGATTCACCACTTTGGCATTCAGCGCAATCGTGCCCGCGTCGGCAATCAGGTTACCGTAATTATTCACCGATCCCGCAGGCAAGGTCACTTCCATGCTCATCCCGCGGCCATCCGGACGCTCGCTGAGCGTCACAGTCTGACCGGCAGCCAAACCGATGGTTCCACCGGGAGCCTGGATGTCGCCGTGATTTTCCACCTTGTCAGCAATGAGAAAAGCGCTCCCGCCATTGCCCACCTTGATGGTCCCATAGTTGATGATGCTCGCCAGAGGAGGCGGACCATTGAATTCCCAAATACCTCCGCCGTTTTGCGGCGGCGGACAATTGGCGGTGGAAACCACCAAACCAGCCGCGCTGACAAATGAATTCGGACCGAAATAAAATCCGGAGGAGTTGAGCAGCACCACCACCCCGTTAGCCTGAATAGTTCCGAAGATCTGTGACGGGTTCGGGTCGCTAATGTGGTTCCAGGCAATGGAGGTGGGGGAAGGCTGATTAAAAACGGTTTTCTCACCGGCGGCAATATTGAAGGTCTGCCAGTTCAACACGGCATTATTGCCGGCGGTAATGTTCAACTGCGAGCCGGTTTGCTGGGCCAGAGCCGAACCGAAGGAAACGGACAAGCCGGTGGGGTTTGCGAACGCCCGCGCGGCAAACATATAAAGCATCACGCTGGCGGCAAACTGACGGGGAAGCGGATTCAATTTAAATTTCATACGTTTAAAATTGGGCCCCGACACCAAAATAAAAATGAAAGTTGCCAGCCTGAGTGCTCGCCGTGGTCTGCAACGGCCACGCCACCGTCAACCGGGCGTCCAGGTGACTGCCGATATTCCCGGTGAGACTGGCTCCGTAGCCCCAAAAACGGTTAGCCTCCGGGGCGTTCGCCGTTTTTTGCAACAGATAGGTTTCGCCATAATCCATGAACACGGAGGCGCGCAGCCAGAACGGTATATTGCCATCCACCATGCCGATATTAACCAGCGGGGTGCGCGGCTCCACAGCCACGCGCCAGCCGGTGTCCCCGTAATTTTCCCCATCCGAATAGCCGCGCACTCCGGAAACACCGCCCATCCCGAACTGTTCATTGCTGAACAGCGGCGTGCTGGCCCACTGTCCATCCGCCCGCAATAACATCGTCCAGTCCTGATACAGGCGCTGCTCGCGCGTGGCCCCCATTTGCAGGGTCACGTAATTGTCGGCTGCCTGGGTGGTGTAGGCCACCGCCGCCATTTTTCCACTGGTGGCGACATTGAAATTGGCCTGCGCATTAAAGGCGGTCATGCCCCAGGCATCGGGAGCCGAGGCACGGAGGCCCGCATTAATGGGGAAATATTCCACAGCGGTCTCGCGCACCGGGTATTGTTGGGAATAAAGCACGTTGCCAAACTTGATGGCGGAACCGGCATTGGTGGTGCTGATCAGTTCGTAAAAAAGGTCGGCATTGGCGCTGGCCGCGCGATAGCGTTTGAAATCCAGTCCCAGGCTGAAGATGGTGGTGATATTGTTCACCGGCGGCAAAGGCAGCGAAAGCTTGAACCCCAAACCTTCGTTAAGCGTCACATTTTCCCCGGCAGTCCGGTGGCCCAGTTGCAAAAGAGGAGAAACGCTGACGATGCCGGGAGCCCCCAACTGAATGCCGGTATCGGAAGTGGCACGACTGCCATAGGTGGTCAATTCCGGACGCCCGGAAGGCGGAGGCACCTGGAATTGATGCGTGATTTCATTATAACCAAAACGACCGCCGCTATCATCAATCTGTTGCTGGACCGATTTTGCCCGACCCAGCGGCAGGCGATAATAAGCGCTCTCGTTGGCAATAAGCGGGTAGTCCAGCGGCGAAAAATAGTAAGGGTTGGCGTTGCCAAAATTCACCGGGGTAAACGAATAGCTCACGCCCACCTGATGTTCCAGTTGCCAAAGATTGTCGAATTGCGCACTGGAAGAGATGCGCGAATCGGGCGTTCCCGGCGTGGATTGATTGTTGATTTCCGTGCGCGCGTGGATCGGAAACCGATCCTTCACTTTGAGTGTTAGATCGCTGGTGCCCGGCTCCAAGCCCGCGCTGATTACGGGATAAAGCTGCCGGTCCCGGTTCGCATTCGCCAAATCCAGTTCGCGCTGAAAAACATGTGAGTTCAGCAGCATATTGGTGTGCAGACTCGGCAGGGCGCGCAAGACATTTTCCGTGCTATAATGCTCATTGCCTTTGACGTGGATGGCCGCGAGTTTGCCTTCGGTAATTTTAATTTTCACCGTGGCGTTGGTGAGCTTTTGCGGCGGCAAACCGACCGATACAGTCACAAACCCACGCTCCCGATAAGCCATCTGCAAGTCTCCCAAGGCGGCCCGGATGCCATCAAAGGTGACATTGGTGCCAAAAGCCCCCGGGCGATTGGTCAAAATCGCCCCGATTTTATCGGGTGGCAAAATGGTATTGCCGGCAACCTGGTATTTTTCCACTTTAAAGTGCGGCACCGCATTCGTGGCCGGCGCTGCACCGGCGGAAGCTGGCAAAACACGGAAAGCCATCACCAGCAGCAACGCCACGAGGGCGGCAGCCCGCTTCAAATAGATTTTCGACGGTTGCGTCACATTCTGTTCCCGCCATTCCGAGGGGGTCATGCCAAAGCGCTTTTTGAACATGGCATTAAATAATCCCAGGTGCCGATAGCCGCTCTCATAGGCGACATTAATGACCTTGGCATCCGCATCCGCGAGCAATTGCCGGGCGTGTTGCAGCCGCAGTTCCGTCTGGCGGGCCCGCAGCGCCACGCCAAATTCCTCGCGAAACATCCGGCTAAAATGCCGCTCACTGCAATTCAGCTGGGCGGCCAGCTCGGGTAGGGAACGCGTGGCTAATTCCACGTCGGTGATGTGAGTAAACAAATGACGGAAGCGCTCGAGTAATCTTTGTCCCTGCGCAGCCTCCACCGGCTGGACCAAAGTGCCGGCAACCAATTGCGACCAAAGTTGCAGCAGGGCCAGACGCGCAGGCAAGCTTTCGCGCTGCAACTGGCCGGCGAGCCGGGTGAATTTCAGTCCCACAGATTCGCTGGCAGAAAAGGGAATAATCTGGGCAAGGGTGTTCGTAGCAGGCAGGGAAAGTTTATGGCTTTCGGCCACCGTAAGCACCCCCGTGAGCAACTCGGGCTGGACCAGAAAAAATTCCACTTGCAAGGGTTCCAACTGGCTGGCACGGAGGGTAAACTGAAAGTTTTTAGAAACCACCAAGCCATCCCCCACCTTGAACTCGCGAGCATTCCCGCCGTGCATCCAATAACCCACGCCTTCGGCAATGCGCGCGACCACCCAACTGGTGGTCGGCGGAGTCCACTCCCCACCCGGGCGGAGAAGAATCTCCTGCAAAATAAGATGTGATTCAACGGCCATCGGCGGACACAGAATGCGGATATAATGTGCCTAGGCTGTTTCGATTGCGTTACGTTTGGGTAACAAATGAGTTTTTCCAATGGCTGGAAAGTGTGTGCCACTGGACAGGTACCGGACCAATTATTCCATCGTTGCCCCCTGAAGCGTATGAAGTATGAACCACCCTATAATAGGTGCTTGCAAGCCAGATAAGCGGCCGATTTTAACGCTCTGTTTTTTATTCGCCTGGCCTAAAATGCCTTTTTTAGGCTACCAAAACTCGACGGTCATAGACCACCGATACAAAAGTCAGAAGGCCACAAAAACTTTACCGTTTTGTTTACCTTTTCATTACCACTTCTTTACCACCCCCTCCTAAAAAACCTTTAAATTCCTTAGCAAAATTCGAAAACTTTACCATTTCTTTAGAGGAAATTTGAAAATTGGAAAGATTTGGCAATGGGGAGAAATGATCATGTCATGCGGTGGCAAGTGAAATTGATGTCCGCAAAATAAAAACGTGGATGGCAGGGAGGACAGTCCTCTGCACGCCGTTCGCTTGCCAAC
>CAISVF010000275.1 GCA_903888765.1 uncultured Verrucomicrobia subdivision 3 bacterium
GCAGACAAAAGAGGCCCGTAAATTGTATCTGGTGTTGGAGTCGCTGAAAGGGGGGCGGCTTAGGTTTCATGACGAGAGTGTCTGTTTCCTGGTTCCACCGACCGCCTGGTAAGTTTTCAGCGAGTTGATCGGGCGGATCATACATCAGGGAATACCAAGCCAGCGCAACAAAGAACTGAACAAATGAATTATGAGCAAAACAGCGGGTGGTGGCGGCGGTGCGGCGGTTTATGCGTTCGCGCAATAGCGTGGGAATTGAGCATTGCGGCGGTCGCCTCGAATCCCGGTGGCCCGAAAGCGGCGCGGGATGCGAAGCTGCCAACGGTGGCAGAACTGGACCATGGCCGCTTTTTGAGAAAGGCAATAACATACGCCAAAATGATCCGTTCACACTTATCCTTGCTTACGGTCATCATGGCAATGTCCGCCGCCCCGGCGATGGCGCAGATTCCGGCGTTTCCCGGCGCGGTCGGTTTTGGCGCGCTCGCAAGCGGTGGACGCGGTGGGACAGTTTATCATGTCACCAATTTGAATGACGCCGGTCCGGGCTCGTTTCGCGAGGCCGTCAGCCAGGACAATCACATCGTGGTGTTTGATGTTGGTGGTTATGCCGCGCCGATGTCAACGAACCGGACGGTCAATGCCGCCATCAAAGTTCACAGCAACATCACCATCGCGGGAGAGACTGCGCCAGGCGACGGTTTCGGCGTCATGGGCCGCGAAGTTTCTTTCAGCACGGCGACGAATGTGATTTGCCGCTACGTGCGTTTCCGGCAGGGAATGTTGGACGGACATCGGGCTGGCAATACCGTCGGGATGTGGCATGCGAGCAACCTTATTCTTGACCATGTCTCCATCGCGTTCGGCCAGTGGAATAATATTGATGCGGTCGGCGCGACGAACATCACCGTCCAGAACTGTCTCATTGCCGATCCGGTCGGCCAGCGGTTCAACGCGCACACCGAGGGCGGGCCGTTTTGCTGGTATCGCAACCTCTGGGCCAACGCGCACAATCGCCAGCCGATGGCGCGCGCCGATACGGTGTGGGTAAACAATTTAGTTTATAACTACGAAGCCGGTTACACGACGACGACGCACGCGCCGTTTCACCATGATCTCGTGAACAATTATTTCATCGCCGGTCCGGCGACCAGCCGGCCGCCCAATTGTTTTTTTCAGGTTAATACGGATCAACTTTTTTATGTTGCCGGCAACCTGCTGGACGCCAATAAAGATGGCAAGCTGAATGGCTCGCCGGTTACGCCGGGCCAGTCGGTGACGTATGGGAAAGCGCCTGGTTTTACCGAGACGACCAAGTTGCCCACCATCAGCGCCAAGGCGGCGGTTCCCGGCTTGCTTTCGGGCGCGGGCTGTTCGCTTCGGCGTGACGCGCTGGATTGGCGAACGATTGGAGAAGTGGCTTCCTTTGGCAAAGCCGGTTTTATTTGGACGAATCAGATACAAAGTGGATTGGCCAATTGCGGCTACGGCAATCTCAACGGCGGCGCAGCCCCACTGGACAGCGACCAAGACGGAATGCCGGATTACTGGGAGAAGACCCTCGGCGGTAATCCGAGTGTGGACGACCACAACACGGAAGTACCGGGCCAGGATGGTTTTATCAGCGAACCGACATTTTTTCCGCCACACACGCCGGTTGGTTACACGCGACTGGATGAGTATCTGTATTTTCTTGGAATGCCGCATTTCCTCGTGGTAAAAAACACCGCGATCAAGCCAAGCAGGGTGCAGATAGATTTACGGAAATTTACTTCCGGCTTTACGGCGGCACCGGGATTTGAAATTTCCGGTGTCAGCGGCGGCATGGTGAGCCAAAGCGGCGACGGTGGCTGCCTCATCACATTTACACCGGCGCGCGATTTTGTTGGCCGCGCCAAATTTGATTTTACGGTCACTGACCGCGAGGGCAGTTCGGGGAAACAAACCTGCGCCTTGCTGGTCTGCGAACCATGATTATGAAATACCGATTGAAGACTTTGGCGCCGGCAATTTTTTTGGCGGTTAATTCGGTGCTGCTGGCAGCCGACGAGTCCGTGGCACTGAATCTCTCCGCCCTGCACAATCCGGTGTGGGTAGCAAAGGACAACGTGCGGGATCCGTCCGTGCTGAAGACCAAGCAGGGGTATCATTTGTATTACTCGCGTTTTTCCGGCCAAACAGCTGGCTGGGGCGATCCCGGCAACTGGCATATCGCGGAAGTTTTCACGAAAGATTTTCTCAATTTCACCAACGACCGCGATATTTCTCCATCCGGCTGCGCCTCACCGGGGGACGTGGTGTGGTGGCAGGGTCGCTGGGTGCTGCCGTATCAGACTTATCCCACCAAGCCGACGCAATTGGTCTTTGCGGAATCCACCAATCTGGTTGGCTGGAGTGCGCCGCGACCGTTCCTCACCGAGGCGTTAAACCTTCCCTGGAACGAACTGCAGCGGGTGATTGATCCAAGTTTCGTGGTGGACGGTGATACGTTGCATTGCTGGTTTGTGGGGTCGGCGTATCACACCAATGAAAAGGGCGACACGTTCAAGGTGAATCTCATGGGCCACGCCAGCACGCGCGATGCGAAATTGCAAAAATGGAAAATCACAACATCCACGGCGCCGCTGATTGGCATCTCCCCCAGCGCGCCGGACGGGGTCGAGAACACGATGGTTTTTCGCACGGAGGATCATTGGACGATGATCTACAGCGAGGGGCTTATCGCCCAGCACCTCGCGCGGGCGACCTCGCCGGATCTGGTCAACTGGAAACTGGAAGGGCCGGTGGACATTCCGCGACAGCGCTGGACGGCCCGGAAATACGGCGCACCCTATATTTGGCGGGAGGAAAACCAATGGCTGATGATTCTGATGGGAACGGTTAAAGCCGACCGGACTACATTTGGACTATTAACTTCTCATGATGGAATAAAATGGGACTTGCTTCTGGAGCGTGAGAACTGAGCTGGTGTTTTGCCACTGCTTTAGGTGAAAATCCTCCAACAAAAAAATTGGAGCCGGGTAGGCAGCACGAGCCACCAAGGGAGCCCTTTACCTTTTGGATAACCGTCCGCTGGTCAATTTGGCATTCAGCTGCATACTGGATGATTTTGCTCCGATGGACCTTTTCAATTTTTGTTGGGGGGGAGCTACAAATATGGCAGCCCTACGGGCTTACGAAAAGCATGGGCAAATTTTTCATCCGAAATTCCGCAGTTGAAACCGCGAAATAAGCGAAATACGCCAAA
>CAISVF010000276.1 GCA_903888765.1 uncultured Verrucomicrobia subdivision 3 bacterium
GCAAAACGGCGGCGGGGAAACTTCCAGCCCCAGATAAACCCAGATGAATATCCCTCCTTCAGCCGTGGGCCATGCACAATCCTCGCTGCCGAAAGTGTAAAATGTAAAAAATAGTTTGTCCCTTTTTCACTTCGGCGCACATATAACAGCAGAATGACCGACATCCCTGACCGCGAATTGCTGGCCGAATTCGCCCGGAATGAATCCGAGGCGGCGTTTGCCGAACTGGTGCGCCGGCACATCGCTCTCGTCCATTCCGTCGCCTGGCGGCACACGGACAACCCGCAGTCTGCGCAGGAAATCACCCAGGCGGTGTTCATCATTTTGGCGCGTAAGGCCGCGGCCCTTGGTCGCGACACGGTTTTGAGCGGCTGGCTACACCACACGGCGCGGCTCACGGCGGCGAACTTCCGGCGCGCGGAATTCCGCCGGATCCGCCGCGAACAGGAGGCGTTTATGCAATCAACCATTGAGGAAGCTGCCCCGGACATTGCCTGGGCGCAGCTCGCGCCAATGCTGGACGAAGCGGTGGCGCATCTGGGTGCGACCGACCGCGCCGCCGTGGTGCTGCGGCATTTCGAGAATAAAAGTCTGGCGGAAGTCGGTGCGGCGCTCGGCACCAGCGAGGACGCCGCCAAAAAACGGGTGGCCCGCACTGTGGAAAAGCTGCGGAAGTTTTTCACCCGGCGCGGCGTCGCCCTGTCCGCCGCCGCCATTGCCGGGGTCGTCTCCGCCAATTCCGTGCAAGCCGCGCCGGCGGCTTTGGCGGCCAAAGTTTCTGTGATTGCCGCCAAAGGCATGACGACAACTTCCCTTGCCGCTCTCGTCAAAGGAACAATGAAAACGATGGCGTGGACGAAAGCGAAATCGGCCATCGTATCAGCCGTCATTTTGATGCTCGCCGTTGGCACAACGGCGTTTGTAGTGAGCGAACTCAAGCCGCGCCCTTTTGTTTTTACAGCCGAAGGTTGGTATTCTTACGAAGGCCACCGAAAAGTATTTGATACTAACGAAATTTTCCTTGAGGACGGTAAAGTGGCTTTCGCTTACAGTAATGGTATTTGGTGGGTTCAATACCAAATCCAACACCTCTCAAGCCCGTATCTGCCGACAAATTTGGACGAAATCGTGACGGCATATGATGAGAAACGCATCCCTGACGGAATTCGGGAAATCTTAACTGTTCCAGCTGCTACAATCGCGCCTAAACCCGGCACACCGCCCATAAGACCTTACGCGTCGGTTCGCACAAATGTTTTTCCAAATCCTGGCAGGCGGGGCTTGTTTCTCCCTTGGTTAAGTCTTTGCCCAAAACCTGAATTACCCTTTGTGGATTCCCGATTCATTTCTTATCCGTTTCCATACTCGCCTCTCGATAGATTTACAAACAAATGCCCGTTCAAGGCATTTTACCTAAATTCAAGAAATCATTTTCTCTCGGAACTTATCATCACCAACAACGGATCATTTGTAACGTCTGACGGAAATGTTTTTGAATATCCAGAACCATACAATCAAGGCTTTGTTGAATTGTCCTACAAAGTGGTTGAAA
>CAISVF010000277.1 GCA_903888765.1 uncultured Verrucomicrobia subdivision 3 bacterium
ACCCCCACCACGGTACCATTATTTTGGTTCTGGCCGCCACCGCCACCGCCACCACCACCACCTCCTCCGCTAGTAATCGCACCAAACACCTTGCGCCTGTTCCAATCGTCGCCGGTGTTCCAAGCTAGCTTCTCAGAATTGACGCGTTCGGGTTCTCTTAGGGAGTATTCAGACTCCACTTGGGAAGCCGGCTTCGCCGGTTCCACCGTAGTGGTGCCGCCAGCGATGCCGCCCGTAAACCCGGCGGAATCACTGAATGAATGGGCGATTCCGTTTGGATTTATTCCATCGTTGCTGTTATCCCTTGCCGGAACTTGCCCAGACGACTCAAATGGGGGCGGTGACCACAGTAATCCCGGCTTTCGCGTTTCCACCGTTGCCGCGCTTTGCTGAGTATCGATGATGTGCTTTTGTTCTGCCACTGGTTCAGCACTTGGCAAGTGAGCATCTGCGGAATTTGCCTCTTGCGCAATTTCGAGCGGAGCCCCTGACTGTGCCAGCTTGGCATCCTCTGACGGCAAAACAATTGCCGACGGTGCCGAGGCTGGCTCCTGCGAATCTCCAGTGGTTAGGCTAATTGGATTGGCTATACTGATGGGTGGAGAGGCTGGGAATATGGACTTGGGTGAGAGATTTACCGCCACTTCGTTCCTATCCGCCTGTTTTAACCCGCCAACATCCCCAGGTTCCGGCGGAGGCTCAACCGCTGGGATCCCCGACGATTCTTGTGCGAACAGCGCCTGGACTTTGCCACCTAAAATGGTTAAGTGTGGGGCCTTGTTCTTGGCTTTGCTCAGGGCTGGGAGCAGCATGGCTGCCACCGTGGCGATGATAGCCACTGCCGCCAGCACCGGAATGAGCGAAGGTACTTCGATGCGCTTCCGCCAGAAGGATGGTCGGGGCCGCGGGCTTTTGAAATGGGCCATCATTTTTTGACGGCGCGCGTCCGAAAGTGCCATTGGCAAAGCGGACTCACCATGTCCGGCTGCCGGCGGTTGGACGGCTTCCCGCACTAAACCGATGGCCAGCTGGATCCGGTCGTGCAACTTGCCCATTTCCGGATCGTGCGCGATGGTCCAGCGCAGAAGCTGTGCCTCTTCGTCAGGCAGTTCACCCAGCAGCAAGGCCGTGATGCGTGCCTCAATTTGTTCGCGTGAGGGTTGTTCCGGGTTCATGGTGCCATTCCCGTTTTTGCCAGTTCCCCGGCGATGGTTTTGAGCGCGGTATGCAATATAAAACCGACATTGCCGGTCGTCAGTCCCGTGCGGGCGGCGATTTCCTTGTAGGAAAGGTCTTCGTTAAATTTTAGCCGGATTAATTCGCGGCTGCGTGCATCGAGCGCTTCCAGGCTGATGCGCACCAGCCCAATGCCTTCCAGTCGTATGATCTGTTCGTCCGGCAACAAGGCTGGATCGGCGGTCTCCTGGTGGGCGGAGTCTTCCGCCTCGACTGCTGGCTCCAGCGCCACGGTTTTTCCCTGCGCCCGCCGCTGGTTTAGCGCCAGATTGTGAACCGTGCTATAAAGCCAGCGCCGGGGCGTTTCCACCTTTTCAAATTGGGCATGCAATTTCAT
>CAISVF010000278.1 GCA_903888765.1 uncultured Verrucomicrobia subdivision 3 bacterium
AAAGGTGGCATCAGCGCCTGGTCCGAGGAAATTGACCGTAACGTGCCACGCTATTAACTATTGCCACCGGCTGGTTGCGGGTCGGGGAAATTTTCCACGGGTTAGGCTCGTTGACCCCGTAGAAATTTCTAGCTGACCTTTTCCTCCCGCAAACATTTTAAGGCGGTGAGTGCGGCGGTGGTTTCGGCGGATTGCTTGCTTTTGCCGGAGCCGCGCGCGAGCTCTGTGCCTTCATGCAACACGGCCGAAATAAAAGTCCGGTCATGGTCCGGTCCGGCGGTGGAAATTAATTGATAAACCGGTGCCACCGGGGATCTGGCTTGCAGTAATTCCTGTAAATCACCTTTCGGGTTTTCAATGCCGGCGGAGAGCTGCAATTCGCTGATTTCCGTGGCAAATTCGCGCAAAATAAATTCTCGCGCCGCGTGAAAACCGCCATCCTGAAAAATGGCGCCCAGCAAAGCTTCGAATGCGTCGGCCAGCGCGGAGGCGCGGAGGCGTCCGCCGGTGTTTTCTTCGCCCCGGCTCAATACCAAATGCATGCCCAGATCGAGCCGGCGGCCCTGCGCTGCCAGAACTCTGGCATTTACCAGCTTGGCTCGGGATTTTGTCAGTGAGCCTTCGTCGGCGTCGGGAAATTTGTCGTAAAGTTCCCGGGCGAGCACCAGGCTGAGCACCGAGTCGCCTAAGAATTCCAGCCGCTGATTATGCGCGGTGACAGTTTTTGCTTCGCGCGCGATGGACGGATGAGTGAGTGCGAGTCGCAAAAAAGCCTCGTCACGGAAAATATAGCCGAGGCGGTTTTGGAGTTCGGCGAGCGCGGACACGGAGGGTTAATTTACGGACGGTGCAGTGACCGCCTCAAGTGTGGATCCGTTTTCCGGGTGGCTGCCGGATTCCGATGCCGGAGCGGGTTGGTCGCTGACCGTTGCGGGTGGGTTTAGCCCGTGCTCCAGCAAATGCGCTACGTCTTGCTGAACGGCTTCCAGTTGGTTCAGGTGCAAATTGGGGTCTGCGATGGTGAAAATATCGCCGGTTTTGGGATGTTCGTAAACAAACACCCGCTGACCTTCGCGCTTGAACTGTTCTTTTACTTTGAGGATGCGTTTGCGTTCCAGCATAACGGCGAGAATAAATGCTGCGGGTGCATGACTGGGGTCGTTTTGCTCTATGAGTTTGCGCAATATGGTTTCCGCAGTGTCTTTTGGAATGGCTTCAACCGGTTGGGCGGCCGGCGCTTCATAGACCCCCTGCCAATGCGAGATGAAGCCGGCCTGGTCGCGGGTTGTCTCAGCCGATTGCTTCTGCCAGCATGGTTCGCAGATGTCGGTGCGGCACAGCAAAGCCCCTTGTTCTAGGAGCAGGGTGTGATAGTGCTGCTGGTCAGCAAATGGCTGTGTACACGCCTGACAGGCGTGGGCACGGGATTGGATATTCCATTCGTTCATGGGCAACCAAGTCTAATCGCGATGGTCCTGATTGAACACGAAGAAAACACGGCGGACCGTCTTACATTTTGTTTTCAAACAAGCT
>CAISVF010000279.1 GCA_903888765.1 uncultured Verrucomicrobia subdivision 3 bacterium
GCAGGCACCATCTTATATAATGGCTTCCCGAATAACTCGCTCACCATAAGCGGATCGAACACCTTTAGCGGAACCTTCCGCTCGGTGGTGGCTGGGACGTTAAGCATAGCCAATGTGTATGCCCTACAAAACGCCACGCTGGACATGAACGCGGCCGATAGCGGATCGGTTACGCTGGTCAACAATGCCGTCATTGGCGCATTGACGGGATCACGCAACCTGAATCTAAGCGTCAGCTCAATTTTCATCGGCAACAATGGCACGAGCTCGACCTATAGCGGCGCGCTGACCAACGGTGGTTCGTTGACCAAGATCGGATCTGGTACCTTCACGCTCACCGGCACGAACACTTACGCGGGTAGAACGACCATCAATAATGGCACGCTGGCGTTGAGTGGTGGAGGCTCGCTTGCCAGTCAGAATATCACCGTGGCCGGCGGCGCGACGCTTGATGTTTCAGCCAAAACCACGACGTTTGCGCTCGGCGGCAGTACTACGCTGACCAACAGCTCGGTGGGGGCGGTCATTAATGGCGCGAATAATTGCAGCGCAGGCATTCTGTCGCTAGTGAACGATGGGGTGAATCCGTCCTTTATCCAGACCAACGGCACGATGACATTGTCCGCGGGCACGGTGATCACCGTCAACAACACCGGTGCAACGCTTGCGCCGGGATCCCATATGTTAATTATGGTCGCCACGACCGGCAATGTTGGCAGGGTGACTGGTGCGTTACCATCAGTTGTGGTCACGGGTAACGGTGCGGCCGGTGTGGGATCTTTGGAAATCAACGGATCGGGTGGTTTGGATCTGGTGGTGACCAGTACCATTTCCAATAATCCGACCAGTATCGGTTTTACGTTCAGTAGCGGCACCCTCACGCTGACCTGGCCGGGCGATCATCTGGGCTGGATCGCCCAGTCCAACCTGCTGAATGTGGGCAACTCGAACTCGTGGTTCGACATCCTGGGGTCGCAATCGACTACCAACCTCATCATGCCGCTCAATCCTGCAACTCCGCAGGTGTTTTACCGTCTGCGCTATCCCTTTTGATTCAAATTATAGATTCTGAAAAACCCTCTGTTGACAGAATTTTATCGAATCCAAAGGCTTGGTGCGGCAAAAAAGAACCTGAACCAGCTTGAAAATTTATTTTCTGTTGGCGCAAGTGTAAGTCGCTTGCTCTGAATTGTTGGATGGGAACTGGCCCGCCACATTTCCATGGCTTAAACGGAATGCCAGAACGGAATCTGGGAATAATATAGAATCTAGGTTATTGTGTGTAGGTGATCCACCCATATGGCAATTGGCCGGTGGTCATGCTAACTGCGTGGTTAATGAGTTTTAAGGTGGAAACGTGGGCGTCAAAAAAGGCGTAAACACGAATGCCGCCATGCACGGGGAGATCCGGTGCTTGCCCCCAATCGTTGTAGGCGGTGATGGTACCGCTGGTGGCACCGGGAAAGGAACGATCAAAATCGGCCAGTGCTCCATTTTGGGAGGGGGTCTGCACGCTGTTCAGCTTGGGGCTGCCTGGATTGCTCCACATCGTTTTTCCCTCGACATATGAGCGTAAACGATAGGTGGCCCGCTGATAGTCAGGCTCAACTGGATCCGGCGCGCGCGCGATGTATTGCGGGTTATTTATGAATGCAGGGCACATGCCTACCGGACTCACGGTCCAACCTGAGTAGGGTGTTTTTAAGTTTCTTTTTCCTGAAAGATAGGGGTCGAGCTGATAGACCAATTGGGGATGGACGGAAACGCCGCCCACCAATGAACAGGTCATGGCTTCTGGGGCACAAGCGCCGTTTGGGTCGCCATTTTGATCCACTCCAAACGGCATGCGTTCGTCGTGGTCGTTGGCAAACATGTTTATGGCCAGCGTGACCTGCTTCAGGTTGGACATGCATTGCGTGCTGTAGGCGCGGGCTTTGGCCTTGGCCAGGGCGGGGAGCAACATCGCCGCCAGAATGGCGATGATGGCAATCACCACCAGCAGTTCAATCAGCGTGAAGGCACCACCAGAGATGCGAGGACGCGGCAAAAATGCGGTTTTCTTCATATGAGCAAAATACAATCGCATTGGTCTGCAAATGGTTCCATCACGAGATCCCGTGATGGACATGATCCATTTGCCGTTTTAACGGAGCGGAACTCCTCCTTAAAAAGGTGTTCACCGCCTGCGTTATCCATTTTGATTCTGTGCGAGCCTGAGTGCGCCATGGAATAAAGGGCGGAGCTTCTCCATAGTGGCCGGCAACGCACGCACCAACAAAATTTCGAACTGGACAGGCCAACCACGGCAAAAGACCCACCGCTCGAAAAAAGTCCCCTTCGGAATTTTACAACTGGGTCGTCAAACAGTTTTGAACAAATTTACCCTTTAGCTTTCGCCTTCCGGGCTTTAACTTGCGCGACCATGATTGTCCGTTGCTGGCTGTTGATTTTACTGTCCTTCGCGTTGTTCGCGGCGGCAGCGCCAGCCGCTTTCATTCGCGGTCACGCCTATGTGGCCGTGGCGGATTGGGCGGCGGCTAATGGCTTTCATCCTCTGGCGCGTTCGCGTGGTGCCTTCACATGGACCAACCGCTCCTCCCGGCTTACCCTGGAAAAAGATTCGCACACGGCACAAATCAATGGTGTGAATGTGGCGCTCGCCTTTCCCGTGGCGTTGGAAAAAGGCACTCCGTTTGTGGCGCAGTTGGACCTGGCTAAAACCATCGAACCCCTGATGTTTACCCCCCGCTTCGCCGGGAAAAGGATTTTCACCATCGTGCTGGATCCCGGTCACGGCGGCAAGGATGCCGGCAATCATGTGGGGTACCACGCCGAAAAAGACTACACCCTGGCATTGGCGGGCGCGCTGCGTGCCCAGTTGACCAACGCCGGGTTTAATGTTCTGCTGACGCGGTCGGGTGACAAGTATGTGGAATTGGATGCGCGCCCGGACCTGGCTAACCGGCGCGGTGCGGATTTGTTTGTCAGTTTGCATTTCAACGCCACCGAGGCGGGTAAATCGGAGGTCAATGGCCCCGAGACCTATTGCATCACTCCAGTCGGCGCGGCCTCATCCAACGCGCAGGGAGAAGGGGCCAACCATGGTGCCTGCCTGGCCAACCGCGTGGAAAATAAAAGCTTGTTGCTCGCCTACCTCGTGCAAAAATCACTCGTGCGCACTCTCGGCGGGCCGGATCGCAGCGTGCGCCGCGCGCGCTTCGCCGTGCTGCGCGATGCCACGATGCCGGCCATTCTGGTGGAAAGCGGTTACATGACCCATCCGTCTGAAGGCCGCCGGATATTTGATGCGGGCTACCGCCGGCTGATCGCCTCGGCGATTGCCCATGGTATCATCAATTACCAGCAATTGACGGCCGTGCCAATGACGTCAAAACCAAAACCGGCTGCAAGCCGGTCGGCCGCACGGGCGAAAAGCGGGAAATAATTTTGTGCCCGTTGGAATTTAATAATCATGAGCATTGCAACCAAAACAGGTGATAACGGAACGACCGCCTTGATGTACAACCGGCGCGTGGCCAAGAATCATCCACGGGTCGAGGCGTACGGCACGGTGGACGAATTAAACACGGCGCTCGGCCTGGCCCGGGCGACCGCGGAGCCGGATTTTATCCGCCAGAATCTATTGGCAATCCAAAAAGATTTGATCGTGCTCATGGGCGAATTGTGCGTCCAGCCGGAGGATTTGAACCGGTATTCTGCCGATGGCTATTTTCTGGTGACGCCGGACCTGACCGCCAGACTGGATGCCTTGGTGAAGGAAATTGAGGCGCAGGATATCAGTTTCAAGGGATGGGCCACGCCGGGAGCTTCGCTGAATTCGGCCGCGCTGGATATGGCTCGCACTATCTGCCGCCGTGCCGAGCGGCGCGTGTGCGACCTGAAATTCACCGGCGAAATTCGCAATGCAGAAATTCTTCTGTATCTCAACCGGTTGTCAGATCTGCTCTGGTTGCTCGCCCGCTGGAGCGAGACCCGGGAACCGTCCCATACCATTCCACAATAATCAGGTGGCGGGCCACGGGCCTTGGGGCGTGGCAGGAAGCGGCGCTCCATCGTGGGGGGCGCGTGCAAAACCGTAGGCGACGACGTGAGGAGTCTCTAAACTTGCTTTAATTTGAGCCTCGTCACCTCGGTTCCTACCGGGGTTTGCAATTGGCTCGGGGAAATCAGGATTAAACTTCATTATTTCCCAATTTAAGTTCGCCGCTAACGTGACAAAATTTGTTTAAGTTTAAGCAATCGTGGTGTGGCAGGAAAAATCAGGTCAACGTATTTTTCCTATTGCTATGGAACATCCTGTTGTTGCGCAAAACCCGCCTGCGGAAGCGCCAGCCAAAAAAAAATCTGGCGGGCTGTTTCAACTGCCGTCGCGCGAGACTGCTTTTGAGCGGGCGCGTGATTTTCTCAGCAATCGCTTTGTTTATACGGTTATTTCCTCCCGTGCAGGTGGTTTTTCTGTTGGGGTAAACATGAATCCCGATAAACGCTGCAATTTTGATTGCTCCTATTGCGAAGTTGACCGCCGCGTTCCCGCACCCGAAGCGCGTTTGGACGTGGACGTGATGGCCACCGAATTGCGCCGGACTATTGCCAGCATTGCTAACGGCCGGTTATTGACAGAGCGTCCCTGGTATCGCTCCCTGCCTGCCGAGTTGCTCAAGTTGCGGCAGGTCGCCCTTAGTGGCGACGGGGAGCCAACGCTATCGCCGAATTTTGTGGAGGCGGTTCAGGCCGTGGTCCGCGTTCGGGCTCTGGGAAGCTTTTTCAAAATTGTTTTATTTAGTAACGGCACCGGCCTGGATCATCCGCAGGTTTTGCGCGGACTGGAATATCTTACCAAGATGGACGAGGTTTGGATCAAACTGGATGGCGGCACGCAGGCGTTCATAGATAAAGTGAATCGTCCGGACGTGCCTCTGGAAAAAATTCTTTCCAATATCCTGTTGTTGGGGCGGCTGCGACCGGTGGTGATTCAAAGTTTGTTTCCCTCGGTTCATGGGGATGAGCCACCGCCCGAGGAAATTCACGAATACGCGCTTCGGCTTAAGGAACTCAAGGCCGGGGGTGCGCAGATTTCGCTCGTGCAAATTTATTCAGCCGGCCGTCCTGGAGTTAATGCGGAGTGGGGCCATCTACCTCTCCGGGTGTTATCTCAGATTGCGCAGGCAGTTCGGCAGGTTTCCGGTCTCCCAGCCGAAGTGTTTTAAGCGTTCTGCTTAAAATTTGCAGAGCGGGCGTTTTTTTGCCGGGGACCGGTTAGAGCATTGACAGAAAGGAGGTAGCGATGGGCAGCGAGGCTTTAGCGAAGGTGCAGGTTTGAAAACCCTGTAAGTGAGCTGAAACAAAGC
>CAISVF010000280.1 GCA_903888765.1 uncultured Verrucomicrobia subdivision 3 bacterium
AATTCTTGCTTAAACTTGGCTAGAATAAATACCTCAGATTTGACATCTCGTCAATCTAGCTGGATTAATTCGCAAAAAAAATCATAATTTTTACAAAAGATGGTTAGTTGTGTTGGTCCGCCCGAAAATCGTAATTTAACCCCCTTGACCGATATGGCTAAATAGGGAGCGTGAAAATCATTGGCATCCTGCCCGCGCGCTATGCGTCCACCCGCTTTCCGGGAAAACCCCTGGCCCTCATTGCTGGCAAACCGCTCATCCAACATGTGGTGGAACGATGCCAGCAGGCGCGTTCGTTGGCCGAAGTCATCGTGGCCACCGACGACTCACGAATTGCTGGCGTGGCGAGCGCATTTTGCCGCGTGGAATTGACCCGCGCCGACCATCCGAGCGGGTCAGACCGGATCGCCGAAGTGGCGTCACGAATTGCCTGCGATGCCGTGGTGAACATTCAGGGTGACGAACCCCTGATGGATCCGGCGGTGATTGATGCGGTGGCGGCTACTTTGGTGCAGGATGAAATCTCCACTGCTGCAACTTTGATCAAATTGGCGGCTGAACTGGAAAACCCGAATGTGGTGAAGGTGGTTGTGAATGCCGCCGGCCGCGCATTGTATTTTTCCCGGCGCACGATTCCCTATTTGCGCGAAACTGCCCGCCGGTCGGTGTCGGATCAGTTGGCGGAGTTTCCCTTTTTGAAGCATCTGGGTATTTATGGTTACCGGCGGGAGACGTTGCTGCGGTTGGTGAAATATCCGGTGTCGCCCCTGGAAAATGCGGAAAAGCTGGAACAACTGCGGGCGCTGGAAAACGGCATTGAGATTGCCGTCGTGAAAGTGGATTACGATAGCACCGGCGTGGATATGCCGGAAGATGTGGCACGGGTGGAATCGATTTTGAGAAATCTGCAACCCGTGGGCTGATGCGGGGGAGGGGACGTAGCGTGGCGATTTCCAGCCTGCTCGATCTGATGGTGGATTGACCGGGGCATGGGTTCGCGATGCCACCAGCAAGAACCACCCGGCGCAGCAGGATTTTCTAGTGAGAATATTTTTATTTGCGTATAATCCAGCCGCGCAAAGCGCAGAGGATCATTTTTTCAGAATTGATTCAATTCAGGTTGGGTCAGGGCAATCAATAACTAGAACAATTTACCATGAAATATATATTTGTAACGGGCGGGGTGGTGAGTTCGCTGGGCAAAGGCTTGACGGCGGCCGCGCTGGGCACCCTGCTGGAAAATCGCGGACTCAAGGTCGCGCTGCAAAAATTTGATCCCTATCTCAATGTGGATCCCGGCACCATGTCGCCCTATCAGCATGGCGAGGTGTATGTGCTGGACGATGGTGCGGAAACGGACCTGGATCTGGGCCATTATGAGCGGTTCACCAGCACCAAACTCTCGCGGGTGAACAATCTCACCAGTGGTCAGGTTTACCAGAAAGTGCTGAACAACGAGCGCGAAGGCGTTTATCTGGGCAAAACGGTGCAGGTGATTCCGCACGTCACGGACGAAATCAAACGCCGCATCCACCTCCTCGCCGAAACCAGCAAAGCTGATGTGGTGATCACTGAAATTGGCGGGACCACCGGCGACATCGAAGGATTGCCGTTTGTTGAAGCGATCCGGGAATTTGCGCTGGAAGCGGGCATTGGCAACACCTGTTTCATTCACGTCACCTACGTGCCGTTTATCAAGGCGGCCGGCGAACTCAAAACCAAGCCTACCCAGCAATCGGTGGCCAAACTCCGCGAAATCGGCATCACGCCCAACATCATCGCCTGCCGCTGTGAAAAGCCGCTGGACAAGGAATTGCGGCAAAAGATTTCCATGTTTTGCAACGTGGCGCTGGAAGCCGTCATTGAGGTGAAGGACGTGGATCATTCCATCTATGAAATGCCGCTGATGCTGCAGCGCGAGCGGATGGATGACCTGGTATGCCGTATTTTACATCTCACCACGCCGGCGCCGAACATGGCGCACTGGCAGGAGATCATCCGCAAATTCATCGCTCCGCAGCATCGGGTGCGGGTGGGGGTGGTGGGCAAATACATTGGCTTGCAGGACGCCTACAAATCGGTCTATGAAGCCCTGATCCACGGCGGCATTGCCAACGATTGCGGCGTGGAACTCGTACAGGTGGACGCCGAGGAAATCGAAAAGCATGGTGCGAAAAGCGTGCTCGGCGGTCTGGCGGGGATTTGCGTGCCGGGCGGCTTTGGCGAACGCGGCATCGAAGGTAAAATTCTGGCGGCAAAATACGCCCGGGAAAATAAAATCCCCTATCTCGGCCTCTGCCTCGGCATGCAGATTGCCACGATTGAATTTGCCCGGAACATTTTGAAATTGGACAAGGCTCATTCGACCGAATTTGATGAGCAAACGCCGCACCCGGTCATTGCGCTGCTGGATGCCCAGCGGAAAGTCACGAAAAAAGGCGGCACCATGCGGCTGGGATCCCAGCCATGCCAGCTCGCCATCGGATCGCTGGCCGGAAAACTTTATGGCTCCTTCGTCATCCATGAACGCCACCGTCACCGCTACGAATTCAACAATGCGTATCGCGAAAAATTTGAGAAAGCCGGCTTTGTTTTCTGTGGTACATCGCCGGATGGAAAGCTGGTCGAAGTGATCGAATTGAAAGACCACCCGTTTTTTATTGCCAGCCAGTTTCATCCGGAGTTTTTGAGCAAGCCGCACCAGCCGCACCCCTTGTTTAAGGGTTTTATTACCGCCGCGCACCAGCACAGTCATCACAAACCGTTGTGAATGGAATTGGTCACTTTGCGCCGATGAGCCAGCCGGCAGATGGACGGCTGCCGCTCTTTGGCAGCCGTGGGAAATGGATGGCGGCAAAGGATTCACCTAAATCCGTGCTTTTACTGGCGTGACCTATCCTGAAGCAGTTCAATATCTTTATGGCCTGCGGTGGTTTGGCACGCATTTTGGCCTCGAAAACCCGCGCCTGCTTGCCGGTTTGGCGGGGTGTCCGCAGGAAAAACTCCGCTTTATCCATGTGGCTGGTACGAATGGCAAGGGGTCCACTTGCGCCATGTTGGAAAGCATTTATCGGGCCTCCGGTCTGCGAGTGGGGATGTATACTTCGCCGCACCTGGTTTCCTTTCGTGAGCGAATCCAAGTCAACCGCCAGCTGATTCCGGAAAGCGAAGTGGTTCGTCTGGTGACCAAACTGCGAGCTTTCAACCGGGAACAGAGCACAACCCTGTTTGAATTTGCCACCATCATGGCGCTCATGTTTTTTGTGGAGCAAAAATGTGATCTGGTGATTTGGGAAACCGGCCTGGGCGGGCGCTTGGATGCCACCAATCTGGTCACGCCACTCGCCAGCGTGATCACCAACATCGCTTTCGACCATCAGCAATGGCTGGGGGATACCCTGGAGAAAATCGCCGCAGAAAAAGCCGGCATCATCAAACCGGGAGTTCCGGTGATTACCGCAGCCGAGGAGCCCGAGGCCCGGCGGGTGATTGTGCAGGTGGCCCGGGAAAACCGTTCTCCGGTCATTTGCGCTAACCAGGCTGCTACCGGACACTCCCAACCGTCCACCAGCCTGCTGGGCGATCACCAGAAATTAAACGCCGCGCTCGCTCTGGCTGTGGTCGAGGCTTTGCAACACCAGCTTCCCGTTGCTCAAGCCGCCATTTTTGCCGGCTTGGCAGGAGTTAACTGGCCGGGGCGCCTGCAACTGGTGCAAAGAGCGGGGGGCCAAAAAATCCTGCTGGATGGTGCGCATAATCTGGCCGGAGCGAAAACGTTGTGCGCTGCACTTGAGAAATACTTTCCTGCCAGCCGACCGGCGCTCATTTTTGGCGCTTTGGACGACAAGCAATGGCCGGAGATCTGTTCCCTGCTGGCTCCCTTGGCGGGAAAAGTCTTTACGGTGCCGGTTGCCAGCGAACGCACGGCCAAGGCGGGCGACCTTGCGAAAACATTTCGGCATGCCAATCCCGTCGCTGAGGCAGTGCCTTGCGAGGACCTGGCGGCCGCGCTCCGTGCCGTCCGGAGCGAGCCATGGGTGGTGCTAACCGGATCCTTGTATCTGGTTGGAGAGGCTCTGGAACAACTGGGGCTGGCCGCGTCAGTGGCGGGTGAACCGGGCTTGAATGAGTGGACCGCAGCCCGAATCACCAAATAAGTCGATGGTAAGTAAAGTCCAAGTGTCCCTAATACCTTCGTTTGTGGTGGTTCTGCGCGTTGACGGTGGCTGGGATAGTAACTAAATTGAACCGCGTTATGGCCTATGCTGATTCTCTGCCAAAGCAACGAAGCTTTGGTGAAACAACCCGTCCGGATGCCTGGTGGCTGCAGCCGCTGGCTGTTTTCCTGGGGTTTTCCGCCTTTATCATCTACTCCACGTGGGCGGCCTTCCAAGGGTTGCACGACATGCAGACCGGCGTGCCAAGTTATTGGTATGGGGGCTTGCACGGCGAGCATGGCGGGGCCAATTACTTGTCCCCGTTTTATTCGCCCGAATTTTGGGGCGTCTCGCCGCACGCCATTGGCAAATTGCCGGCTTGGTGGCCAAGTTGGGCTCCGTTTTCCCCGGCTTTTTTGATCTTGTGGATTCCGGCCGGATTTCGGTTTACCTGCTATTATTACCGCGGGGCCTATTACAAGGCATTTTGGGCCGATCCCATCAACTGTGCAGTCGGGGAACCTCGTAAATCATTTCTCGGGGAGCGCTATTTCCCGCTGATCATCCAGAATATTCACCGGTACTTCTTCTATCTTGCGTTCTTATTTATCTTGCTCCTCTCGTATGATGCCTGGCTGGGTATGTGGTTTACGGATCTGACCGGGAAAGAACATTTCGGCGTTGGTGTAGGAACCATTGTCCTGACCCTGAACGCGGTTTTTCTCGCGATGTACACTTTCGGTTGCCATTCGTTGCGCCACTTGATCGGTGGCTTCCTGGATTCCAAATCCAAAGCTCCCACCTGTGCCAAAGCATACAACTGCGTGACCTGCCTGAACATTCGCCACATGCTTTGGGCGTGGATCAGTTTGTTCTGGGTTGGCTTTACGGATGTTTATGTCCGCCTTTGTGCGACGGGCCATATCCACGATTTCGTTTTCTTTAAATTCTAAACTCCGAACCGAAATTTTATTGTGGCTACCAATTACGAAACTCACGAATACGACGTGCTGGTGATCGGCGCGGGCGGGGCGGGCTTGCGCGCGGCCATCGAAGCATCAGCTTCGGGCGTCAAAGTGGGATTGATCTGCAAATCACTCCTGGGCAAAGCTCACACGGTGATGGCGGAAGGCGGCATGGCTGCCGCCATGGGCAATGTGGATGACCGTGACAACTGGAAAGTGCACTTCGCCGACACCATGCGCGGCGGACAATACGTCAACAACTGGCGCATGGCTGAGCTGCACGCAAAGGAAGCCCCGGCGCGTGTGCATGAGCTCGAAGCCTGGGGCGCGGTGTTTGACCGTACCAAAGAAGGTAAGATTTCTCAGCGCAATTTCGGCGGCCATCGCTATCCGCGTCTGGCCCACGTGGGCGATCGTACCGGGCTGGAACTCATCCGCACTTTGCAGGATCATGGCATTCATCAGGGGATCACTGTTTTCATGGAATACACCGTGGTTTCCCTCCTCAAGGACGGAGACCGGGTGGTGGGCGCGTTTGGCTACGACCGTGAACGCGGCCGCTTCCGGGTTTTCAAGGCGAAGGCCGTGGTGCTTTGCACCGGCGGTCTGGGGCGCGCGTATCGCGTGACCAGCAATTCATGGGAAGGCACCGGCGACGGCGTTTCCCTCGCGTATCATGCGGGCGCGGAACTGCTCGATATGGAGTTCATTCAGTTCCATCCGACCGGCATGATCTGGCCGCCAAGCGTGATGGGCATTCTCGTGACCGAAAGCGTGCGCGGCGAAGGCGGGGTGTTGCGCAACAAGGATGGCAAGCGCTTCATGTACGATGATATTCCGGACAATTACAAATCGCAAACCTCGACGGATCCCGAGGAAGGCTGGCGCTATACCCAGAACGACAAGAATGCCAAGCGTCCGCCGGAACTCCTGACCCGCGATCACGTAGCCCGCTGTATAAATCGCGAAGTCAAAGCGGGGCGGGGTAGTCCGCACGGAGGCGTTTTCCTCGACATTTCCTGGATCAAGGAAAAGATACCGAATTCCGCGGAGCACATTAAACGAAAGCTTCCGTCGATGTATCACCAGTTTATGCAACTGGCTAATCTGGACATCACCAAAGAGCCGATGGAAATCGGGCCGACCACGCATTATGCAATGGGCGGCATCCGCGTGGATGCTGAGACGCAGGCGACCAACATTCCCGGCCTGTTCGCGGCGGGCGAATGCGCGGCCGGTCTGCACGGGGCGAATCGTCTGGGCGGCAACTCCCTGTCCGACCTGATTGTTTTCGGTCAGCGCGCGGGCCTGTACGCCGCAAAACTGGCCAAGGAAACCTCCGCCGTCAGCGTCAGCGATGCTGAAATCGAATCCGCCTATCGCGAGGCCATGGCACCCTTTGAACGCGCCGCCGGCGGCACCACCGAAGGGCCCTATCAGGTGCAATACGATTTGCAAAACATGATGCAGAAGAATGTCGGCATTGTTCGTTTGCAAAACGAAATGGAAGAGGCCATCGACAACATCCAGAAGCTCAAGGCTCGCGCCGATAAAGTCGCCGTTCAGGGACATTGTGAATATAACCCTGGCTGGCATACGGCGATCGACCTCAAGCACCTGCTCACCGTTTCCGAGGCCATCACACTGTGTGCGCTGGAACGCAAGGAAAGCCGTGGCGGTCATTTCCGCGAGGATTTCCCGGACAAGGATTCCGCAGCTGCAAAATACAACCATGTCGTTTCCAAGGCGGCGGATGGCTCCATGAAACTGCGGCGTGAACCGATCGCGTCCCTGCCTGAACATTTAAAACTAGTCATCGAGGAGATGAAATGAATAAGACCGTTACTTTTCGAATCTGGCGCGGCGACGCGACCGGCGGCAAGTTCGTGGATTATACCACGGAAATTACCGAGGGTCTCGTGGTACTCGACGTCGTTCATAAAATTCAGGCGCAGCAGGCCAACGATCTTGCGGTCCGCTGGAATTGCAAGGCGGGCAAATGCGGTTCATGTTCCGCCGAAGTCAACGGCATGCCCAAGCTTATGTGCATGACGCGCATGGACACGCTCGACACCAGCAAGCCCATCACGATTGAGCCGATGCGGGCGTTTCCCAGCATCCGCGATCTGGCAACGGATGTGTCGTGGAATTTCCGCGTCAAAACCAAAATCAAGAAATTCAATCCCCGCAAGCCCGATGCCGAGGACGGCACCTGGCGCATGCAGCAGCAGGATGTGGATCGCGTGCAGGAATTTCGCAAATGCATTGAATGCTTCCTTTGTCAGGACGTGTGCCATGTATTGCGCGATCACCACAAGCACGATGAATTCATTGGTCCGCGCTTTTTGGTTTATACGGCCGCATTGGAAATGCATCCGCTGGATACCGAAAACCGCTTGGCCGAACTCAAGCAGGCGCAGGGCATTGGCTATTGCAACATCACGAAATGCTGCACCAAGGTTTGCCCTGAGCATATCACTATTACGGACAACGCCATCATTCCCTTGAAAGAGCGCGTGGTGGATGAATTCTACGATCCATTTGCGTGGCTCTGGAAAAAAATCCGCCCCGAAGGTTGAAGCAAGTACGGGACAGTGCCGCGTGCCGTTGCCTTTGTGGCACCATGGCGATTAGTTTTGACCGGGCATGCTCGAGTAAAACCTTGTTTGTCGAGTGGGATGAGGCCCTTGATTCCTGCCAGCATGAATCCCGTTAACCCGACTTTGGCAGCATATTTTTTGTAAACGACTGCAATCACCCGTGCCTACGGTTATCGCGGAGCGGGCTTCGCTCGCAAAAATGAGTTCTCATTTACCTATAAATATCATGGCCCATGATTTAGCCATGACAATTCATAGTTCAAAAAAGACAAGCAATAAATGGCGGCGGTCTCAACTCGCAGGGTCAGGTTGCCGAGGGTGATCGGTTTGGCTCCCGAGGCTTCAATGGACTGTAATTCGCCTAGGGTAAAATCACCTTCCGGACCTATCCATGCGCCGGCACTGCGTGGTCCTCTTCCGTTTTGCTGCTGAAATTCCTGAAACCACGCGCGCGGGTGCTTCCGAACCGTTTGCAAAGAGCCGACCAGCGCCAGTTCCATGGGGTGATTTCCCGCTAGAAATTTGGCGATCGTTTGCGGAACCTCCACCCGGGGAAGCCAGGTGGCTCCGCATTGCTTGATGGCTTCAATGGCGACCTCTTGCCATTTTTGGCACTTGGCTTCGGCCCCATCCTCATCCAGTTGCACGATGACTCGGGCAGTTTGCAGGGGTACGATCCGTTGCGCGCCCAGTTCCACCGCTTTTTGAATGATGGACTCGATCAGTTTCCCCTTTGGAATGGCTACCAGCAGCGTGATGGGGCACTGCGGCGTCGGGGTGTGCTTTTTGTCGAGAATGGAGAGGGTGAGGATTTGCTTGGTTTTACTCTCCACGGAGCAGAGGAATTCGTGACCGTCGCCGTCGAGCACGATTACCTGCGCATCCCTTTGCAGCCGAAGCACGTGGAGAGCGTGATGGGCCTCTCGTCCGTCCAAGCATAATGATTTCCCGCGGCACTGTTCTGGCGGCAGATAAAAACGATGCATAAAAACGTGACCGGTAGGGGGAGCCGGGGCCACCTGCGCGCATCCAAGGCCGCTTCAGGTGAAAAACTTTTTCGCTTTCTCAAAGAACCCCTGCGCCAACGGCGCTTCTTTGCCGTCACAAAGGGCGGCAAATTCCTGCAGTTTCTGGCGTTGATCGGAATTTAACTGCGTCGGCACTTCCACCTGTACGCGCACATGCAAGTCTCCCTGTCCGTAGCCCTGCAGGTTTTTCACACCGCGCCCTTTGAGTCGGAGCACCGTGCCCGGCTGGGTGCCGGCAGGAATCCTGATGGTTGCCCGGCCTTGCAAGGTGGGCACTTCGATCTCGGAGCCAAGCGTGGCTTGTACGAAACTCACCGGCACCTCGCACTGTAAATCGTCGCCTTCGCGCGAAAAAATTTCATGTTCCTTGACTTGCAAAAAAACATACAGGTCGCCAGCTGGGCCACCGCGAAAGCCTGCCTCGCCATTGCCGGAAGAGCGCAAGCGTGAGCCGGCTTCCACCCCGGCAGGAATCCTTAGCTTGATCTTGGAAGAGTTCTGGCGTTTGCCGTCGCCGTGGCAGGTTCGGCAGGGCTTTTCCAGGATACGTCCCTGGCCTTTGCAATGCGGGCAGGTCTGCGCAATGCTGAAAATACCGCGCGAAGTCAGTACTTGACCTCGCCCACCGCAGGTGCCGCAGGTTTTAAGTTTGGATCCAGCTTCTGCTCCGGAGCCCCGGCAACTGTCGCACTGGTCCATCTTGGTGACGGAAATTTCCTTTTCGCATCCGAGCGCCGCTTCTTCCAGGGTGATCTGCAAATCGTAACGCAAATCGTCACCGCGCGCCGGCGCGGACGGATCTTGGCCGCCGCCGAAAAGATTTTCAAAAATGCTGCCTCCGCCGGCCCCGCCAAAAACCTCCCGAAAGATGTCGAACGGATCGTGAAAGCCGCCGCCAGTGCCCCCGGTGCGGGCGCGCTGGCGCGGGTCAAATGCGGCGTGGCCATATTGATCGTAAGCCGCTTTTTTTTGCGGGTCGCTCAACGCTTCGTAAGCCTCACCCAATTCCTTGAATTTTTCTTCCGCCTGCTTGTCACCCGGATTTTTATCGGGGTGGTACTTTACCGCCAGTCGGCGATAGGACTTTTTAATGCCCTCCGCCGTCTCGTCGCGGCTGACTTCGAGGATTTCGTAATAATCACGTTTGGCCATGAAAGATTTGCACGTAACTGATTAAGCTTGTTGGGCGATTGCCAGCTTTTTCGCCACCACCACGGTTGCCGGGCGGAGGAGGCGCTCCTTGATTTTGTACCCTTTGCGGAGCTGCTGGGCAACGTGGTCTTCCGGCACGGCCTCGGTTTCCTGTTGGGAAACGGCCTCATGGAGCGCAGGGTCAAATGGTTTTCCGGCGGCGTCAATTTCTTCCAGGCCGGTTTCAGCCAGCGCATTTTTTAATTGCTGCTGAATCATGATCACGCCTGACTGAAAAGAGGCCAATTGATCGCCGGAGGTGTTTTGAGCGGCAGCCAAGGCCATTTCGAAATTGTCCAGAACCGGCAGGAGTTTTTGTACTAGTGATGCATTCGCGTATTGGGCAGCCTCGATCTTTTCGCGGGCGGCGCGCTTCTTGAAATTATCCAAGTCAGCCGTGGTGCGGAGCAGGCGGTCCCAGTTTTCGTCTGACTTGGCAGCGCGAGCCTGCAGGTCGGCGATCTGTTCTGGTGTCAGTGGCGCGGATTCCGCAGTGGCGGTTTCCGGGGCTGTTGTGTCGGCTTTGTTATTGCTCATGGGCTTGATGAATCCAAACATTCAGTGAGAATATTATCATATGCCTCCTTGACCGGCAACGGCCAAGACGGACGTATGGTGATCCGGCGGGAATTTTATTTGGCGGCTACCAGTTTCTGAAATTCTGGCAGGGCGTGCAGGGAGTTCAGTCGCGGATCGGTGCGCGCGGCGGTCACGAGGTCGTGAGCCGAATGATTGGTCGCCAGCCGCTTGGAGCTGGTCTCCAAGGCAGCTTTTAAATTGTCGAGCGCCTCGGAATTGCGCCCGGTGATGGCTTGAATGGCTGCCAGATCGTAGCGCGGTTCCGGTTGGCTGGGATCCAGGCTGACCAGTTTTTTAATGGCGGTTTCGATCCGCGTAAAATTTCCTAGCCCCGCATAGGCGTTCGCAATATAGACGACATCCCCATAATTGATGTTGGAGCTGGCAATTGCCTGATCCAGTAATGCCAGGGCGCGGTTCGTCTGTTGCATTTGCAAGTAGGTATTGCCCAGAACCACCAGGTTGTGAGTATCGGCCGGATTGGTTCGCGCGGTGACGTCCATTTGTTCAAGCTGATTCATGGCTTGCGCCCGGCCGGTGGACTGGGCCTTGTAATCTTGAATACTTTTAATCAGGCCGGTGATCTGGTCATTGTAGGGGTCCAGTTTTTTACAGGTTTCGGCGACCAGCACCGCGTCGTCAAAGTAGCGTAATGCCTGGCTGGGTCGTCCGGCCATTTCCTCTCCCTGGGCGAGTTGCAGCAGAAAGTTGACATAGCGATAAACGGCCTCGGGGCTGTAAGGGCAGAAGGCGAAAGCTTGTTTAAAGGCGAATTCGGTTTCGCGGATCAGCGCCGTCTGGCCGGCGGCGGTTTTCTGGCGGAATTCCGGCGGGCATTGCGGACTCATGCGCCAGTAATACATGCCTGCCTGCGAGCTGCGCAATTTGGAGAAAGCCTTTTGCGCGTCGTCATCGCGGACAAATGCCCGGTTGCCCGTGTAACCTTTGTAATTGTTGTGGATGTAGGTTTGTTCCACGAATTCGGCTATTTGTTTCACGCTGGTTTCGTAGTTGATCCAGTTGCCGCACAGGCGGCTCGAGAAATCGGTCCAGAACTTGTGATCCAGATCAAACACATCCTGCGACAACTCCGGCAGCGGATTGCGGTTAATTTTCATGATGATGCCGAACGGCGTCTCGTAGGGATACATCCAGTCGAGCGGGAAGCTCTCCTCCACGTAGAAGGAATTGGTCGGATTATGGTCGAAAATGACCTTGCACAGCAGACCGTTAATGTTCATCACCGCAACCTGACCGGAAACTTGAACGCGCCCGTTGTCAATATGAACATCTTCGCCGGGCTTGATTTGGCCAAGTTGGGAGCGGCGACCAACGTCCTGGGTGTAGTCTTCAAAGCATTTTTGGGAGTCTTCCGGCGAGGGAATGTAGATCTCGCTAGGCGGGTAAACCCCTTCCGCCCGGCGGCGTTTTTCCACATGTGCTCCCCAAGCCGTGAATGGCCGGTCCAGCACCTGATAAAGGGTTTGATTGATCAGGCTCGTTAAGCCGGTATCCGCGCTGCCCGGTCCCAGGAACAGACCAAAAATATATTTCGACAATTCACTGAAGAACGGCGGGTCAATCTGCTTGGAGCGATTGTATTGCGAACGGAGGTAGTCTAGATAGGTCCCATCCGCCAGGGCATTTTGGGTGATCAGGTAACAGTCGCGGCGGTCAAATTTTTGATCCTGCTCCGGCTGGCAGCGGTGAGGAATAAAGCTATCGCAGAAAATTGAATAAGTTGGGCAGAAACGTCCGGGGTCAGTGCCGCCAAAGAGCACGGTGTTGCGATCCATTTCGGGATAAAGTAGTTTGGCATTGGCCGGAGTTTTCAATAGCGTGGCCCGAAGATCATTATCGTAGCTCAATTTACCGGTCTTCGGGTCCATGAACGGCGGGGTGAACATGTCGTGACCAAACCAGAAACCAAACCAATGATTGCGTTGTTCGCTCTTGTACCAATGCGATAGGCCAGCCCAGGTCGGCATGAGCGTAAATAGGCAGAGCATGATCAGCACTGGACCCCGCTGGCGATAGACCAGTAGGGAGCACATCAGTAGTGTCGGAATAGCCAGTAGAATCAGGTTGGCAAACACCGGTAATCCGTATTGGTCTTTGCCAAACGCGAGGCTGATGTAGTGGGGCAGTTGCGAAAAAGTGATATTACCGGCCGGTCCGAGGAACAATTTGCCGGTGGCATCCTTCAAGCAATAGAGTGCCAGCACAATGGCAATGCCGCAGCCCATGATGCCCCAGCGGCGGATATTGGTGTAATGTGTCGCCACATAGGCTGCCAGCAGCGTCAATCCGTATCCGATCAACATGGCAAACAGACCGTGGGAAGCCGTGTAAAATACCTTGCACAAATCCGACGAGGAGCGATCCGGAGAAACGTTCAGGAGCACGCCCAGGAGCACGGAGATACAGAAATAAATGGAGACAACGCCAATGATCCAGGAGCGTTCCCGGCGATGCATTTTCATCAGGAAAACCAGCGGCAGGGCTCCCACAAAGATATAAACCCAACTGAACGATTCCGAGAGGCCGGTGATAATGTACCAGAGCTGAAAAACGAAGCGGGCCGGATCGGAAAAAATATCCACGCCGTGGGCAGTTTCATACTGTCCGCGGCTCAATGCGTGAAAGAAACCTTCCACGGTGCGGGGATAGCCCCATTGCATGGGGGGGACGGTCATGCCGGAAACCGGTTCGTAGAAATAGCAGCAAACTCCTAGCACCCACGCCAGTCCCATGAATAGTCCGGTCTTCCATTCCGTCATGATTCCTTTGGTTTCAATGGCCAGCCAGCCACCCGCGGCAATCGAGCCGATGCCGACGATGTGAAATAGGGCCTGCTCCACGCCCGTCATGTTGTGCAGGGCGGGAATCGTGTTCAGTCCCATCAGGCAAACCACATATATGATCGCATTGCCGATGAACATGTCGCGGCCCAGCTTGGGCTGCGCCAGCGCGATGGCCACTTCAATGCCCATGGCGCTTAAGAGCAGCGTCTGGTGAATCGTCGCGCACAGGCCGTAAAGTAACATGGCCAGATAAAGGAAACGGCGCTGCTGCGGCGCATACATCCAGCGCATCAGGCACAGCAATACGGCAATCAGCCAGGGCACCCCGAACAGCGAAATGCGGTTGATGACCACGGATTCGCTCCACATGAATATGTCCAGTCCCAGCAGCAAACCGGAGACGCAGCCGGAGACGGCGCAAATGGAGTTTTCCCACTGGCGCGGTATGTCCTTGATGACTTCAATGCCTTCAATCAGCATGCTGCTGCCGCGTGAAACCATGAAAGCCAGCAGGCCGCAGCCCATGGCGGCCGCGAACGACTGTCCCACTTCCACACGCCAGGCAACGTTGCCGATCGGCAAAATCCACGTCCAAAACCACGCATACACGGACCAGAACGGATAGCCGGGCGGATGGGGAATGCCCGCGTAAAATGCCCCGGTGCAAAGTTCGCCCGAATCCTCCAGCGTTTGTTCCGGGGCAAGGGTGAACAGGTAAATGACCCAAACGATGACAAAGGTCAGCCCCAGCGTGAGCCAGTCAATGGGCCGGAACATCGGCGGCACCGCCACGGCTGCGGGTGTGGCTGACTTGGTCGCGGCTTTAGGTTGGTTCGATTTTGGTTTTTCCATTTTTTACTTCAGTTGATAAAATTTGTTGACGGCGTAAAGCCGTTAATAGTCTTGATAACACTGCGGTTTGTCCATTCAAAAGTGACGGCATCCCAGCGGTTTTGGGCCGTCAAACCTTGCTCGGAGGCCAGACTGACCAGCCCCATTTTGGTGAGGGGAGCCCGGCGGGCGTTTTTCTGGCCAAAGCTATCCTCGGTGCGAACAATGGTCAGCAGTGTTAACAGCACACACGTCAGCGATGGCATTACGCATCCCCAAAACCATCTGGTGGAATGCGCCGAAAACGGTCTCCACCCAAAAATCCGCAGTTTACGGCTGATCGCAGGCCGGCGTGGCTGCCACAATTGCATTTGATGCTCCAGTGGGCTCAGTTTCTCGCTCATATACAATTCCTTCGATTTTGTTTTTTATCTTTTGCAGGCCGTAGCGGTAGCGGCCCGCTGCGGTATGGGGGGATATTTCCAGCAGTCCGCCAATTTCCTCAAATGTGCTGCCATGCCAGATTTTCAGGACGATGACTTCCCGCTGGTACATCGGCAAAGTGCTCAGAGCTTCCATGGCGGCTAGCTCCGCCTGACTTTCGTCGGCGGTTCGTTCAAACCATCGCAAGGATTCCCATTCCCGGGTCAGGCGCCGCCAGAGCGTTCGCCGGTGGTTTAACGCCCGATTCCGGTAGCTGCGGATGCAATAATGCTCCCGCTTGCTCGGCGGCACCGGCTGTTGCATGAGCGCGAGGAAGGTTTCCTGCAAAACATCCTCCGCCTCCCCGTGGCTCAATCCTAATGCCCGTCCATAAAGAATCAACTCTGCCGATTTTGCATCGTAGAGCGGTTCGCACCAATGTTGTTCGCCAGACCGGTTCACTTTTCAACTCATAGACACCGTAACCGAGAAATTTGTATAAAATATTTTAGAATCTTTGGGCCACGTCGTAGAAGTCAGCCTATGCTGCCATTCCCAACCCATTCCTCAATTTGGCATGCCCCGGGAGGTGAACCGGTTGCTGCTGTTGTGGCTACACCGTATCTGGTTGGCCGCGAGCACTGCCAGGCAAGACAAAAGCGTGACCACTTTCCTGCAAGGTGTTTTCATTTATCGAGATATATACTTCGCGCGGGTTATGATGCTGCCAAAGTAATTTTGGAATATTTGAAAGTGCCAAGTGAGCAAGCAGGTGAGAGCCGGCCCATGGTGTGATGCACCGAGGCGGTGGACTTGAGGATGGCGGCTTTCATTGACTCGAAGTCTTTATGATACTGGGCGTTAAGACATTGCTTCATCTATCAGTGCCAATAGCGTTCGATCAGTTTGAGATTTGGCGAGTAGGTTGGCAGAAACGCAAACTCGATGACCAACGCTTGGGCGTGCGTATGCCCCAATGCCCATTCTGGTGCGCAACGTTTCCTCACCATCACTATTTATCTGTGCTGCCGAACCCCTCATTGACCGATGAGGCGGTTGTCCAACAGTGTAATCCACACAGTTTGGCTGATGGATCGTACGCCATGGGGTTGCTTGCGGGAAGTTTAAAGTCCCGGCGAGATCTGTGCGGGGAAAAGCGCCAATGATACGACTTCGTTGCAGATGCCGCGACTAAAGTTGAACCCCGGCTACGGCCGCAGGCGGACCCGGTAGAAACGCTGATTGCCTATGCCATTGGTGTCCGACATGGAAATGATATTGTTGGTGGCGGTGGCGGGACTGCCGAGGTCCTGCCAAACTGGTGTGCTGAGGTTCGTGGCGCACTGCAACTGATAGGTCAGGTTGGGCACCGCATTCCAAGTGAACGTGCAAAGACCGTTGGCAGCGTTGAACGACGGAATGACGGGCGGTAACTGCACTCCCAAATTCACCACGCTGCTCGTTACGCTCCCGCTGGCGCTGGTAACGATGACGGAGTAGGTATCAGTCAAAGAAGTGGACGTCACATTGGTCATGGTAAAGGCAGGTTGATCAGCGTATTCAAGGTTGGTGACCTTGCGAAGCCGATTAGCTCCCAGATCGACAAACACGAGATTCCCTTTGGCATCTATCATCAGCCCATCCGGTATAGAAAGTCCTGCGCTGGTGCTGACCATATTTTCCATCGGAACACCCCTGGTGCCGTTGCCGGCAACAGTCGTGATGACGCCGTTGGTTTCCACCTTGCGAATGCGCGCGCTGCCGGGATCAGAGACATACAGGTTGCCCGCCGGATCGAAGGCTATGCCGTAAGGCAATTTGAATTGGGCATTGGTAGCGGCTCCCCCATCGCCGGAATCACCGGGAGTGCCATTGCCTGCCACCGTTTTGATGATACCGTTCGTATCCACCTTGAGAATCCGATAAGCTGTTTGGCCGGCAATGAAAAGGTTGCCAGATGAATCAAGGGCCAATGGGTCAGGCAGACCGATGCCGGCACTGGTGGCGAGTCCGCCTTCGCCAGAATAGCTATAAGCGCCATTGCCTGCCACCGTGGTGATCATGCCATTGGTATCCACTTTGCGAATGCGCATGGATTGGTCGGAGATAAACAAGTTGCCGACCGCATCCATGGCCACTGCATTTGGAAAATATAGACCGGCGTTCGTAGCCGGTCCGCCGTCACCGGAATACATCGGAATACCGTTTCCGGCAAACGTGGAAATAATTCCATTTGTGTCAATCTTACGAATACGTTGATTCGCAAAATCCGCCACAAAAAAATTGCCAAATCCGTCTTGCACGGCTTGGTACGGACTATTCAAAGTGGCATTGACCGCTGTGTCTCCGTCATTGAGATTTCTTCCCGCAACTGTGGTGATGATGCCATTGGTACCCACCTTGCGAATTCGCTGGCTCTCTTCAGCCACATAAAGGTTACCGGTCTTGTCCACCGACACGCCTTGGGGAAAAGTCAGGTTGGCGTTGGTAGCCAACCCGCCATCGCCAGAAAAACCTGCGGCTCCTGATCCAAGCGACTATGGTGATAAGGCCATTCGTGCCCAACCTGCGGATGCGATTATTGCCCCAATCGGCGATGGAAATATTGCCATACGCATCCACACAAACCGTACTCGGGAAAGAGAGCATGGCCGATGTGGCACTGCCGCCGTCGCCGGAATATCCCGTCCTACCGTTACCAGCAATCGTAGAAATGATGCCCTGTGGGTTCACTTTTCGGATACGGTTATTCGATGAGTCGGCGATGTAAATATTGCCGGCTCCATCCGCTGCCACACCATTGGGCGTATTTACCTAGGCTGAAGTGGCGGATCCATTGTCCCCGTTGGAACCCGAGGAGCCGGTACCAGCCACGGTAGTCATGCTCCCCGACGGCGTCACTTTGCGGATGCGGTGATTGTAAGTATCCGCGATGTAGAAGTTTCCGGCATTATCCGCGGCCACACCTAAGAGTCTGTTTTAAAAATCAACATGGTTAAAGGATCAGGCCAATCGGCGGAGTTGAATACGGATCATCGCGACATAGATCCAAGCTTCGGCGCTGGAGATGGTGCGTTCGTAATCGCGCACCAAGCGACGGTGGT
>CAISVF010000281.1 GCA_903888765.1 uncultured Verrucomicrobia subdivision 3 bacterium
AACCGCCCACTGCCTTTGCCTGTCAAGATTGAGACGCAGTTACGGTTGGTTCTGAACGGCCGCAGCCTCTCGGCGCTGGAATTTCAAACCGAACGCCAGCATGGCAATGGCGCGCACGCCGGACAGTCGCCACATGGGTTCAAACTAACCTTTGACGAGCCCGTTTGCGGGCCGCTGGCCTTGGGCTACGGTGCCCACTTCGGCCTGGGCTTGTTCGTGCCATCACAGTAGGAGTGTCCTCCGTCTGGCAGCCAGCGGTTGTGCCGTCCCGTTGCCCGCTATTAGAGTTGGCAGGATTCCAGGCCAATAGGCATCGCCGCCAGGTTTCATGAATAAAGACCGTCCGCAAGAACTGTCTGTCCGCAAGAACCAATATGAATGCAGATAAAAAAGACATTGGTGTGAGTCCCAGAGGCGTCAAAACCGCCGGCTTGGGCAGTCGCCGTCCAGCGCCCGAGCCAGCCTCGCCTATTCCTCCCGCCCGCGTCCCGCCACCCCCGACCCGCTCTTATATCATCGAGCGCGCCCTTGAAATTCTGCGCCAGGAGTTCCCCAAACCCGCAGCCGCCCCGCAGTCAAGTGCCCCGCCCGCTGCCCCCATGATCCGGCATCCGGACGCCCCATCGGCAGAGCCAACCCCTGCCGCCCCCGGCATTCCGCAATCCGAACTCCACCAGCAGCCCATTCCCGCCCGGATGCTCAATGAGTTCGTCTATTGCCAGCGCCTCTTTTACTATGAATTCGTCGAAAGCGTCTTCATTGAAAACGCCGATACCATTCGCGGTAAAACCCTTCATCGCCGCGTGGATTCCGGCAAAGGCGACCTGCCCGCTGCCAGCCGCAAGCCGCCATCCGCCAAGTCTCCAGAGTTGAATCTCGACCCGCAGTCACCGGCCCCGGCCGAGGAGATCATCCATTCTCGCTCCGTCCAGTTGGGTTCCGAGCGGCTCGGGGTCACCGCTAAACTGGATTTAGTCGAAGTCCGGACCCGCCATACTGCCGGCACCGCCGGCGAGACCGGCGATTTATTTGCCGGCCGGGAAGTGCTGGAGGTTTGTCCCGTGGATTACAAAATCGGCGCGCCCAGAGAGACCGAAGCCGGCAATGAGATTTGGGATGCCGACCGCATGCAACTCGGCGTGCAAGCCCTCATTCTGCGTGACCATGGTTACCTCTGTCAGGAAGGCGTCATCTACTATCGAGCCACCAAGCAACGCGTCCATTTGCCCATCACCCCGGAGTTGGCCGCTTGGGTCGAAACTCGCATCGCCGAGGCACGGCGCATTGCCGCCGGCCCCATTCCTTCACCCTTGGTCGCCTCCGCCAAATGCCCGCGCTGTTCTCTGGCCCCCATCTGCCTGCCGGATGAGACCCGGTTGCTGGCGGAACCGTCGCCCCAAGCGCCGACTGTCCGCCGCCTCATCGCTGCGCGCGATGATTCCCGCGCGCTTTACCTCAGCGCTCCCGGCCTGCGCGTGGGCCGGAGCGAAGAGGTTCTGCAAATCAAAGAGGAGAAAACCCTGCTGGACGAGGTTCGCATCAATGATGTCTCCCATGTCGCTCTCTTCGGCAACATTCAAATCACCACCCAGGCCATTCAGACCCTCTGCGAACTGGAGGTGCCCGTCACCTATTTCTCCATGGGCGGCTGGTTTTATGGGGTCACGCGCGGACATGCGCTGAAAAATGTTTTCCTCCGCATCGAGCAATTTCGCCTCGCTGGCGATCCCGCCTTCTGTCTGCGTTTGGCCCGGCGGATCGTCCAGGGCAAAATCCGCAACCATCGCACCTTGCTCATGCGCAATCATCTCGAAGCGCCGCCCGCCACGTTGCTCAAGCTCAAGCAATGCGCAGACGCCGCCCTGTGTGCCGAATCCATTCCCTCCCTCCTCGGCACCGAGGGCGCTGCCGCTGCCGCCTACTTCGAGCAATTCGATGGCATGATCAAAACAGCGGATGACTTGGATGATCAATTGCCCGGTCTCGCTGTCCCCGCCCAACCGGTTTTCCGCTTCCAGTTCAATGGCCGCAACCGCCGTCCGCCCACCGACCCGGTAAACGCATTGCTTTCCCTCGCCTACAGCCTGCTGTCCAAGGATTGCCTGCTGGCCGCCCTCGCCGTCGGTTTCGACCCCTACTTGGGCTTTTATCATCAGCCCCGGTTTGGCCGGCCCGCCCTCGCTTTGGATCTCATGGAGGAATTCCGCCCGCTCATCGCCGAGTCTGCCGTGTTGTCCTGCATCAATAACCGCGTCCTCGGCGAAACCGACTTCGTCCGCGCCGGCCAGGCTGTAAATCTCACCCCGGCGGGTCGTAAACGTTTTTTCCATGCCTACGAACAGCGGATGAACACTCTCCTGACCCATCCGATCTTTGACTACAAAGTCAGCTATCGCCGGGCGCTGGAGCTTCAGGCCCGCCTGCTGGCCAAAACCTTGACCGGCGAAATCCCTGATTACGTTCCGCTCACGACCCGCTGATGCCTCGCGCCCACTCGCCCCTCTGAATTCTTCCCCATGCGCACCACCTATCTGGTTTGTTATGATATCGCGGACGCCAAACGCCTGCGGCAAGTGTTTAAAGTCTGCAAAAATTCCGGCGAACACCTGCAATTCTCCATCTTTGAATGCGACTTGAATCCCTCTGAAAAAGCCGCCCTGGAATCCGAGTTGTCTGAAATTATTCATCACACCGAAGATCAGGTTGTATTTGTATCGCTGGGTCCAACCGAAGGCCGCGGCGACCGCGTCATCACCGCCTTGGGCGTGCCGTATCTAAAAATGGAAGCCCCCTGCTACGCTTTCTGAACTGTTCTTTGACATTTTAATCCCTTGCGAGCGCCTCGGTGGCTGGCTAACCATCCCAGGCGCTCGCACTGCACAAAAACCCTTGTATTTGCGGCTTTCCGGCAAATACAGGTTGTCCGTGTCTGAAAGTAACCGCAGGAAAGTTGCCGGCGCTCGCACTCTACGCTTGCCGCCCGCGTCGTTATTGGGCAGTTTCGGCCCGCCACCTCCGCGCTCGAAAGAGCGCGGCCCCGTTGAAGCGACGGCTGTGCTTCTCATAGTCCACATACTTGCCCGACCTCCGCGCTCGAAAGAGCGCGGCCCCGTTGAAGCCACGAT
>CAISVF010000282.1 GCA_903888765.1 uncultured Verrucomicrobia subdivision 3 bacterium
GTGGCTCGCCGCGATTTTTCCAGATCAGGGATGCCGCATTCCCGAATCCCACCGCCAAAGCGCGAGCGCTCTGGACTCAAAACCATTGTTGACATGCCCTGAAGAAGGAAATACAACTCTTTTATGCCAGCCGTGATAAACCAAAATTTGCGACCGAATTCATAGTTAGGCCGATTACGCGCTTTTATGATCCGACTGTTTTTCCTTCTTTTGCTGGCAGTCGCTATGATTGCATCCGTCGTTGTCATTTTGCGCCGGCCAGTGAGTCTGCTTTCCAAGATTCAGTTTGCATTGACTGCGCTCGTCGTCGTTGCGTTCACCGTTGGTATGAAGATGGCCATGTGGCTCCACTCGATGGCCTACGCCGACCCAGTCCGGCAGGAGTGGAAGCCAAGGCTAGATATGATTTCTGGCATTCTTTGGTTTGGCACGGTGATCCCGTGGTTATTTTTTACGATTTATCATGTTATTGTTCGCGTTAGACAAAAGCCGGCCGCCTACAAGTCGCCGGAGCCAGCCGCTGTTGGCGCTGGTCGTTCCACTGGCGCGGTTCACGGCGCAAGTCGGCGATGGCTCAGCCTTTTTCGCTAGGCGTCATTCGCGCACCGCAAAATGAGCGAAGAGAAGAAGACATTCATTGAGCAGGACGAGTTCTGTGTTTCACTCACCATCAGCGGTGACGACCTTGCCCCGGACGAGATTACTCGCCTGCTTGGGACTTCGCCGACCGAGGCTTATCGGATTGGTGATCCTATGCCGCGTCGGAATCACACATTCACGGCCAAGTCAGGTTCATGGTCCATCAACACAGTGCGCAGCACCCATGACATTGAGCAGCAGCTTACCGAGCTCTTTGCCAAGCTTGCCAGCGACCCGGCGATTTGGAAATCACTCTCGAGCCGTTATCACGCTTATTTATTTTGCGGCGTTTTTCTTTCGTGGTTCGGTCACGGATTTTCTATGTCGCCGAGTTTGCATCGCCTTTTGGCAGATCGCAACCTGGAGATTGTATTCGATATTTATGATGAATACGACCATGACGCCAAATAGTCGCCGGAGCCAACCGCCGTTGGCGCTGGCCGTTCCGGTGCCGCAGTTTGGCGCATTCCCATGAGTCGCCCGCTTACATCCAATGAAGAGCAGCTTGTACGCTGGATGCTGGAGAATGGCAAACCGGGAGCGCGAGCATTTTTGCCGCAACTGGATCGGACGCAGGTTACTGATTGGCATTGTCCCTGTGGCTGCGCGAGCATCAATTTTTCAGTTGATGGTTTGTCAGAGCCATCCGGCGAGCTTCCTACCATTGCTGATTTTGCTATTGCTGATTTCATATTTGGCAGCGTGCAGGATTTGAGCGGCATTTTTATTTTTCAGAAGAGCGGCGTTCTTGCCGGGCTTGAGGTTTATGGTTTGGCTGGCGATGCACCCAAGACATTGCCATTATCTGATTCATTGAGATCATTTGCAAAGCCTCGTTAGCGCCAACCAAACCCGCGTAAATTCCCATACCACCCACCTCAAACGCCAGCCAGCCTTCGCCTTGGTGGCTCGCCGCGATTTTCCCGAATCAGAGATGCCGCATCCCCGAACCCCAAAGCCAAAGCGCGAGCGCTCTGGACTCAAAACTATTGCGGTTTTTGCCTTTCTAATATTCCCGGCAAATCCCAGCGAAAACCCTTGTTGACATGCCCGCAAGAAGGATTTACAACCCTCTTATGCCAACCGTGATAAACCTCAATTCCGAGGCTCACTTATA
>CAISVF010000283.1 GCA_903888765.1 uncultured Verrucomicrobia subdivision 3 bacterium
CCAAAACCTTGAAGCCAGCATTATGCCGCCGGTCAACAGCAGCAGCATGAACGGCGCGGCGTTCATCCAGTGCAGGCATATCTCGGGTTTGATGAAACGTTTGAATTTGCGGATGTGAACGCTGTATTCGTCATTGATGGGATGAAATTCGAGGGGTTTTTCCCCGGCTACCCGACGAATCTCACCCAGAATATCGATCACTCTACCGCTCAATGTTTCCGCTGGATTACCGCCGGCTTTTTCGGCGCCCAATGGAGGCAGGCAAAGCGCGTCGCACAGTTGCGCCGGCGTTAGCCCGTGACTGTGGTAAATGTCGATCGTGGTGAGACGATGCACCAGCAGAGCGTGCAAGATTCGCTTCGCCGCAGGTTGCCAATCCGGCTGCGACCACGATTTATCCATAGTCGCCTGCAGATTCTTGCTGCAATAAACCACTGCTTCCACCGCTGGCACAGAGAGCCAATCCGGCTGACGGGATAAGTACGCCCAAAAATGATCATAACCGATCAAGCCCGGCTCGTTGACCGGAACTGACTCCTCCAGCACTGCTCGCAATGCTTTCTCCAACCAGCGCCCTATGTCGAGCGGCTTGAGGAAAGGCAATTTTTCCAGCACCGTGAGGCAGTCGGGGTGAATCGGGAACAGCGCGACAAATTCATCCAGCCGCCCATTCATGCTGCCATAATAATGAGCAAACTTCAATAAATGCTCCCGGACCTGCACTGCCTGTGCCGGGGTTTTGGCTACCAGCCGCGTCGCCATCAAACGGACCTGCGCCGACGCGCCGTCGGCTGGCTGAATCGTTTCAGCTCCCGGGTCAAATTGAATGAGATCGCGGTATTTCATCGGGTCTCACCAATTTTCCATGCTGGTGCTGCTACCGGAGGAATGATGTCCGCAGTCCGTGCGGCAGGCACTTTCTCCGTAAGAAGCACTCGTTGATTTGGTGAAGCTAGTCATTTTGACGGTTGTGGTCGAAATGCTACTATTCAAGGCGTAACGGGCAGGCATGGTGCCATCTTCATCAGCAATGAGTCGGGACAGCTTGCCACCGTGGGGAATTACAATATGGCAGGTGTTACATCCGCCGCTGCTGTGGTGATTGGCATGACCGTCCATGCTCACGTTGTCTTTATGGCAATTCGCACACCAGCTCGTGGAAAAAGTCGTGACATTGGGCCAATTGGCGGCATTGGGACCGCGCAAAATGAACTGATTGGCCGACCCGTGCGGGCCTTGCGCGGCGGAGGCAATATAGTTCGTCGTGGTAGCATCGTGACAATCAGAGCACATCATGGTCTGGGTCCCCATGTTGACGTTCCAAGGCGCTTTCAACGCCGCCGCCGCGAGCGCCTTGGGCGCGATGGAGTTGACATAATTATTCAAGCCGGTGGTGATGGGGTGGCCGGATTTATTCATCGGACTGAATTCCTGGGCAACATCCGTCATCACCGGATTGGCCGCGCTACCATTGGGAGAGTTTCCCGCCGGCGGTGCCGCCGGCAGCCAGGCATATCCTGAATGGCATTTGAAACAGATTTGATACTCATTGGTGACGGCGGTAAGTACCGTGTAGCTGCCAGCGGTGGCGGTGGCGGTAAAAGTAACGGGACTACCGCTGAGTCCGGCAGATGTGGCGGTTATCGTATAGGTCCCCGCTGTGTTTCCCAGGGTCAGCGTGCTGGACGCCTGGCCATTAGCGGCGGTGGTCGTACTGGTCACGCTCAACGCTTGACCCGTCGCGCCGCCCGGCACGGTTGCGATCGAAAAAGTGACACTCGCTCCATTGACCAGATTCCCGTTGGCATCGGTTGCTGTCACCACAAAGGGGCTCGCGAGCGCAGCCGATCTTTTTCCACTCTGGCTATTGCCCGAGGTCAGGGTGAGCGTTTTCGCCGCGCCCGCCGTAACGGTGAAAGCGGCGCTGTTTCCAGCCACCAGCGAATCGCCGGCTGTACGCGTGGCGGTCAGCACGACGCCACTCTCCGCCTTGGTATAAGTAACGCCGCTGATCGTTACAGAGTTGTTTCCGGCAGGAATAGTTACGGTCAGGGTTCCGCCCAAGGTTCCTGTCCCTGTCGCACGGGTAAGGGTAACGGTGGTATCCGTCAGCACATTAACCGGCGTGCCGCCGGTGCCTTGCGCCTGCACCACCACACTAAACCCAGAGCCAGCGGCCGGGTTGACACCCCCGTTCACCGAGGTGATGGCTAACTTGGCCGTAGCGGTGGCAGTAAAGGTTACCGGGCTGCTGCTAAGCCCGGCGGCTGTGGCGGTCACGACATAGGTCCCCGTCAGGCTGCCCAAAGTCAGCGTGCTTGAGGCCTGACCGCTGCCGATTGTGATGGCATTAGTGATACTCAGAGACTGGCCCGTGGCACCACCGGGCACCGTTGTCACGGCAAAAATGACATTGGTGCCAGTGACGGGATTACCATTGGCATCAGTCACGGTCACGACCAATGGGCTTGCCAGAGCAGCCCCGGCGACACCAATCTGGCCGTTGCCCGAGGTCAAAGTCAACGTTGCGGCCGCGCCAGCGCCAACCGTAAAAGCTGCGCTGCTCCCCGCCGTCAGCGTGTCGCCGCTATTACGGGTGACCGTCAGAACAACACCAGTTTCCGACTTAGTGTAGGTAACCCCGCTGATCGTCACTGAATTGTTGCCAGCCAAAATAGTTCCGGTTAGGGTTCCCCCCAAGGACCCCGTCCCGGTTGCGCGGCTCAGCGTGATTGTGGTGTCGGTTACCACATTGATTGGCACACCGCCCGCACCCTGGGCTTGTACGACCACGCTGAAACCCGTGCCAGCGGTTGGAGTCACTCCGCCATTGATAGAAGTAACGGCCAGATTTCCCGTGGCGCTGGCATAAAACGTTACCGGACTACCGCTGAGTCCGATGGAACTCACTGTCACCGTATAAGTCCCCGGCGAGTTTCCCAAGGTCAGCGTGCTAGACGCCTGACCATTGGCAGCAGAGGTCGTGCTCGTTACGCTTAACGCCTGCCCCGTCGCACTGAGGGGTACCGTTGCCACGGCAAAGGTGACACTGGCTCCGCTGGCCAAATTCCCGTTGGCGTCGGTTATCGTCACGACGAAGGGATTTAAAAGAGGGGCTTTAGCCAATCCGCTCTGGTTGTTACCCGAAGTTAAAACCAGAGTCGCGGGCGCACCGGCGTTAACCGGGAAGGTTGCGCTATTGCCTGCCATCAGCGAGTCCCCCGTTGTGCGGGTGGCGGTTAACACCACGCCGCTCTCTGCCTTTGTATAGGTAACGCCGCTGATCGTCACAGAGTTGTTGCCGGCAAGAATGGTTCCGGTCAGGGTCCCGCCTAGGGTTCCCGTCCCCGACGTGCGACTCAAGATAACCGTGGTGTCGGTCACCACATTGATTAGCGTGCCCCCTGCGCCCTGCGCCTGCACCACCACACTGAAACCGGTGCCAGCGATTGGAGTCACTCCGCCATTGATGGAAGTAATGGCCAGTTGAAGCGGCGTCACGAGCAGGTTAACATTGGTGCCATTCACTTGAATGGTACCGCTGGTGCCCGGACCAATAGCCGTGCCGGAAACCGTAAACATTCCATTGCTCACCACACTGCCACTGGCCTGCTGGATAATTGGATAGGTCCCTTGTGCCAATGGCGCAGCGCTGTTGACCTTGAAAACATTGCCATTCAGCGATAGCGTGCCCTGCGAAATATAAAGCGCCGGATGAAGACCGTCGTAAGTCAAATTGATCGGCTGGGAACCAAGATTGATCGTGCCGCTGGCACCACCATTGATAACGGCGGCGTTAACCCCGTTGGTCGTGCCGGTGCCGCTGGCGATCAGGGTGGCACCGCCGCCAAGCGTATACGTAGACGCAGTCCCCAATCCGGAAACATCCAGGGTCGCTCCCGGCATGATATTGAGGCTGGAGCCAGCCGTCAGCAAGCCGGTGGCGCTCATCGCCAGCGTGCCGGCACGGATAGTCGTTGCGCCGCTGACCGTGACATTGCCGCTTAAGGTAACGCCGGCGGTATTGCTGATAGACAAGCTATTAATCGTGGCCGGCAAGCCGGCGCCCGTGAGTTGCGCGAGGGTGCCGTTATAAATGTAATTGGCTCCGGCACTGAACGAGCGGGTGCCGTAAACGCGAATAAAGCCATTTGTATCCGAGCTGCTGGAAGTGATTCCGGAAGCATCTTTAATAGCGAGAGTGGCCCCGGCCGCCAGTACAAAGTTGCCGCCGCCGGTGATGGCCCGGACCATATTTCCCTGCTGTAAAAAGGCGCCGCTATCCACGGTGAGTGTACAATTCGTAGCGATCGGCATACCGACCGACGTAATCAAAGGGGTTTGCACAAATCCAACCAGATTGCTGATTTCAAGATTGCCATAGGTGCCCCCGCTGCTGAGCACCTGGTTTCCAGATCCGGCCAGCAGCAGCTTGCTGTTGCCGGTGCCGGTGCTGATGACGCCGAGGGTGGTGTTGTAAATCGCGGCCCCCGTAGCCGTCAGCGTGACGTCATTAGACAGATTAAGCTGGCAACTTGCGTTGATGGTTAGCTGGGCACAGGCGGCATTGACATCACAAATCACCGGCGTGGCATTGGCTGCGGCAATCACCACATCATCGGTGGGTGCCGGCACCACCCCGCTGACCCAGGTGGCCGGTGTGCTCCAATTGCCGCCCCCTGGCTGGCTGGTAATTGTCGCGGCTGGCGATAATTTGCAAGTCAGCAGCACAAACAGGAATAGCTGAAATAGAAAACGACAACCGCAGGCAGGCTCAGCAGAGGCCGCTAAATTCCGGAAAAATGGAGTTCGAGTTTTCATCTTTAAGGAGCCGGTGCCTGGAAATTGGTAAGGCCGGTATAAATCACGGTTACGCCGCCAACCCCGATCAACGATGGCGCATTGGTGACATTATTGCGAAATGCCGTGGCAACATTGGTATAAACATGCGAGCCTGCCTTGGCTTTGTGCGAGTTGTGACAGTCGGAGCATTCCACCGCCCGGCCGGCGTGGCGCAGGGAATCGGAGTTTCCAACCGGATGGCGGTAGGCCTTTTGGAAATCGGCATACACCAGCTTTACGGCCGGCCCATTCGTGCCGTGACAGGTATAGCAGAAATTCTCCTGATAATCGGCCAGCAGATGCTCAAAATGAAGGTTGGGGTTGGCGGCATTGGTCGGCCAGCCATGCGTGGCATGGCAGTTAAAGCAACTGCCCCGATCATTCGGGTCCGTGCGAGCGGGCATGAGCGAGCCAAATTTTCCGCCCGGCCAGAGCGTGGCAAAATTGGTGACAGAAAAATGGGATGAGGCGGTGTCGGACAAAGTGTGGCAGTCGTTGCACAACGCCACACTATTGGTCAGCCGAAGCAGTTTTCCATCTGTGTCGGGGCCATGATGCACCTGATGGCAGGTCAGGCAGCCCAGATTCGTGGATCCGGATTCCATGGGCAAGATCGTGGGTAAACGGTGCTTGAGATCGGCCGCAAAGGTTATTTCCACCGGATGCGAACCGGCGGCGGCGACGGCGACGTTGCGCGGAGCGTGGCAGTCATTGCACAGCTGATTGAAATTGTTGGTCACGCGCATGAAATGGCGGTTGGTACCGATAAAAGCGCCCGCCAGATTGGTGGCGTAGGGTTGCGCCGCAGGATCGAAGGGAAGCACCTGCTCACTGTGCTGGTCATGGCACGTGGAGCACCGCAACATCCCGTTGGTCATATGCGCCAACAGCAAGGCGTTGGTCGGATTGCGCAAATCCGTGCGGACAAACAAATTCCATTTGTCACCGGTTTGAAAGGAAACATTCGTGCCGTTCACAAACGTCATGAGCACTCCCGAATCCAGCGGAACATTAGTTCCGGTCAAGATATTCAAGCCTGAGCCGCCGCCCGGCGTGGTGGCACTCCAGTTAAACCGCGCCGTGCCCACGTTGCCGGCGGCAAGAATTTGCAGGGTATAAGTTTTTGCAAAAGCCCCGGTATAAACGCCGCTCGAAAAAAGTGTTCCCGCCGAAGGAGTGGCGGCACCGCCGAGATACAGGAGATGTCCCGCTGCCGAGGCATCCCAGCGATGGGACGATCCGGCAGCATTGGTGCCCGTTGGCAAACCTGGCCAGGGCAACGCCTGATCCGCTGAGACAAACGCCTTGGAGGAAGCGGAGCCGCCGGCCACATGACAACTCATGCACAAATTGGCGTTACCGGCGACCGAGGTCAAATCATTGCCAGCGGTCTGGTGTGCCAGGTGACAAGCCCCGCATCCGCTGGCCGTCCAGTGAGGCATATCCACCGCCGGAACCGGCATGCGCGCCAAACACAGCCAGGCCAGCGTCAGCGCTCGCAACAAAAAATTGGCCGGAAAAGTTTTCATGCTCAATAATTGGTGGCCACATGCTCCTTGCCGTGGCAGGTCAGGGTGCAGGTTCCATGGCCGGTGCCGGTGGATTGATAATTGCGGGCTCCAGTGACTATACCCGGATCAAAATTCATCAAGTGCCCTTTGGGCGAGCCATGCGGATCATGGCAGGTGCCACAGGCGGTATAGCCGATATGCCGGACATGGTCATGCCAGGCATTATCCACAAAATTGTGACACTTGAAGCAGAGAGCGGAATTGGCCGGATTGGCGGCGGTATCGGCAAAACTTAAGGGATGTTCGAGCAACGGTGGATAAGACGAGCCGTGAGGGCCATTCGGGCCGCTACCTCCGGCGCCAGCACCGCTGTCATTATTGTGACAGTCTCCGCACAGCATCTGGCTCGCAGTCGTCCACGGTTGTTTCAAGCTGGGCACATTCGGATTGCGGCCGGTCATTACGACGGGATGAAAGGAATTCTGGCCGTTGGCATCCTGAAATTCCAGCCGGGTATTGAGCTGGGGAAACTGGCGGTTGACGCGGGCGGGGCCTTTCGCGGTGTCGCCATGGCAGCGGAAGCACAGCTCATATTCATAGGAGATCTGTGAGATTTTAGCACCGGCCACATTGACTCCGCGCACGCCATTCAGCGCGCCGGAGACGCCATTGGGCGTGGTTTTGCCGGTGTCGTTCGCGGCATGAGGGTTGTGGCAATCGGCGCATTCTACATGCCGCATGGCCCCAGCCGATACCAGCGTCGGCTCAGCCGGATCATGCACGCCGGTTGTTGCGAGAACGGAATGGACACTGATCTTACTGAACTCGGCCTGAATATTTTTGGTGGCGACATTCCCGTTGTGGCAGGGATAACAATTCTGCTCTTCCTCCTGCGCATTCAACAGCCGCTGCTTGCCGCCGGCGCTGTGCGGGCTGTGGCAGTTTTCGCAGCCGTTGGCGGCAACAGAAGTCTGGGTCGTGTGCGGCCACGGATTAGGCGCGAGGCCGTTCCAGCGTTTGGACGAATAGCTGTGGGCGCTTTGGAGCCACGCCGACGGATTGTGGCAGGTGAGGCAGAGCCTCGAACCGGTGTTATCCATAACCAGGAATTTTCCATAGGTGTTGCCGTGCGGA
>CAISVF010000284.1 GCA_903888765.1 uncultured Verrucomicrobia subdivision 3 bacterium
AAAAGCAAAAGGCAAGTAGCAGGGCTTCCGTAACTTCAACGGGCTGGTTCAACAACGGATGGAAAGGACGTTCGGCGCGATCCCACTCTCAAACCACGCGTCGCTCCCTCCGCGCCTCAGCCCTTTCCAATCCTTTGGTGGGTAGGCAAACGGGTTTGCTGTTATCCCGCCAAAGTCAGCCAATTCTTTCCGAACGATCCGGTGCTGCAGGATTTACGCGCCGAAAGTTATGTCGGGGTGACGCTGTTTAATCATGCCGGCCAGCCCATCGGTCTGATTGCGACCATCCGGCGTTCCCCGATAACCAACCGTGCACTGGCGGAAGCCGCATTGCAACTCGTGGCTGTGCGTGCGGCCGGTGAATTGGAGCGCGTCCAGGCTGAGACCGCAATGCGGGAGAGCGAGCAGCAGTATTGCAGCCTTTTCGAGCACATGAGCGAGGGCCTCGCGTATTGCCGGATGCTATTTGATGAACAAGGACAGCCGCAAGACTGGCTCTATCTGGTGGTGAATCCGCAATTCGAAACCTTGACCGGCCTAAAAGCTGTAGCGGGTAAGCGGGTAAGTGAAGTGATTCCCGATATCCGCCAAACGGATTATAAATTATTTGAAATTTATGGTCGGGTTGCCCGGAATGAAGTAGCCGAGAATTGTGAGATTTTTGTTAAGGCGCTGCAGATGTGGTTTTCCATTTCAGTGTTTTGTCCCAAGCGGGACCATTTTGTTGCCATGTTCGAAGTCATCACCGCGCGCAAGCAGGCAGAAGCGGCGTTGCAGAACAGTGAGGCAAACTTCCGGAAGATCATCGAAGCCTCGCCCGTGGCCATGGCCATCAACGACCAGCACCAGAATATTACCTTTCTTAACCGCCAATTTATCACCACGTTTGGCTATACTTTGGACGAGATTCCCACTGTGGCGGCGTGGTGGCCCCGCGCTTATCCGGATCCCGCCTATCGCGAGCAAGTCGTTCAGGAATGGCAATTGGCCATTGCACACGCTGATCGCACCGGGACGCCGGTGAATCTGCCGGATTACAAGGTGACTGGCAAAGATGGCACCGTGCGGATCATCCGGTTCAGCCTGGCTCCCTTGGGCGCGGCGCATGTGGTCGTCCTTTACGATCTGACCGAGCTAAAAAAGGTGGAAGCCGCCAACGCCCAGCTGGCCGCCATCGTTGAATTTTCCGATGATGCAATCATTGGAAAGAACCTGGAGGGCATCATCACCAGTTGGAATGCCGGAGCCGAACAGATCTTTGGCTACTCCGCCGCTGAAGTGGTGGGAACTCCCGTTTTGCGGTTGATTCCGGCGGACCGGAAGCCTGAAATACTGCACTTTCTTGACCAAATCCGGAAGGGTGAAAAAGTGAGGCGTTTTGAAAGCACCCGCCAAACCAAGGACGGACGTTTGCTGGATGTTTCGATCACGGTCTCGCCCATCAAGAGCGCAATGGGCAAGATCATCGGTGCGTCCAAAGTGGTGCGAGATATCACGGAGCGCAAGCGGGCCGAGGCCAAGTTGGCGCACAACCAGGCGTTGTTGAATGCCACCGGTCGCATGGCCAAGGTGGGCGGGTGGGAATTTGATCTGGCCACGCAAAGCTTGTTGTGGACTGATGAGGTTTACCGGATTCACGAAGTGGGCGAGGACTTCCAGCCGACGGTGGCCACGGCGATCGACTTCTACACGCCTGAATCAAAGCCTGTCATCATCGAAGCACTGCGCAAGGCGGTGGAAGAGGGTGAGTCATTCGATCTGGAATTACAAATTAACACCGCCCGGGGGCGGCGTCTCTGGGTGCATGCCATGGGCAATGTGGTTACGCAGGATGGCCAGATTGTGGGCGTGTGCGGCTCGTTTCAGGACATCAATGAACAGAAAGCATCGGAAGCCCTGCTGCGCTTGCAGAGTGCCGCCTTGGAAGCCGTCGCCAATGCCATCGTCATCACGGATATCACCGGTCGGATCGAGTGGGTCAACCACGCTTTTACCACTTTCACCGGGTATTCTGCTGCCGAAGCCATTGGCCAGAATCCACGCCTGCTGAAGTCCGGCCAGCACGATCTGGCTTTTTATCAGGAAATGTGGCGCACCATTCTGGCGGGAAAACCCTGGCATGGCGAGTTCGTTAACCGCCGCAAGGATGGCACCCTCTATGACGACGAAATGACCATCACCCCGTTGCGGAATGAGCGCGAGGAGATAACCCGCTTTATCGCGGTTAAACAGGATGTGACCGCCCGCAAACAACTGGAGGCGCAGTTTCGGCAGGCCCAGAAAATGGAAGCTTTTGGACAGTTAGCCGGCGGCGTGGCGCATGATTTCAATAACATCCTGGCCGCCATCATTCTGGAAATCGATATGCAGCTATCAGGCACGCTGCCGGACGAAGTCCGGAAAAGCTTTGGCCAGATCAACGCCAGCGCCAATCGGGCCGCCGTTCTTATACGCAAGCTCCTCCAGTTCAGCCGCAAGCAGCGGATGCAGCCTTGCCTCCTGGATTTGAACGACGTCATTATCAGCCTTGCCCAAATGCTGCAGCGCCTCATTGGTGAGCACACCACGCTGCACACTCACCTGCCGGCGGGCAAAGCGCTCGTAAAAGCCGATGTCAGCATGCTGGAGCAGGTTTTGATGAACCTGGCGGTAAATGCTCGCGATGCCATGCCAAGTGGCGGTAAACTGGACCTGCGGCTTCAGGTCTTCGTCGTGGACGATGCCCTCGCTGCCCGGCACCAAGCCAAGCCCGGAAGTTTTTTCCGTTTGAGCGTTGCCGACAATGGAACCGGTATTCTGCCCGAGGTGTTGCCCCGTATTTTTGAGCCGTTCTTCACGACCAAAGACGTGGGCAAAGGCACCGGGCTGGGGCTCTCCGCCGTACAAGGCATCATGGCCTCGCACCAAGGCTGGGTTGAAGTGGAAAGTACTGTAGGCCAAGGCACCACGTTTCATCTTTACCTGCCTCAAGCCAAGTCGGAACCGGGCCCCGAGGCCACGGCAGCCGAGGCTAAACCCAGGTACGGTGGGACGGAAACCATCTTGTTGGTGGAAGATGATTTAACGTTGCAAAACGCGTTGAGTTCCGCCTTGAAGCACTTTGGCTACCAAATTATCACGGCGGAGAGCGGCAAAGCCGCTCTGGAACTGTGGCCCCGGCACCGGGACGCGGTCGCCTTGCTCTTGACCGATATCGTCATGCCTCATGGCTTGTCGGGTACCCAATTGGCGGCCCAATTGCAAAAGGATAAGCCTGGCTTGAAGACTGTTTTTATGAGCGGATATCCCCGGGAAGCCTTGGATCAGGATCAGGAATTGCTTGAGGGCGCGAATTTTCTGCAAAAACCTTTCAAACCCAGCGAACTTGTCCACCTTCTGCGTCAGTTGCTGGATGCTATGCCAAAATGAACCATCCAGTTCGAACGCGTGCGAAGATAACTGCCCAACAACCAGCAAATCGTGGCTGAAAACACGAGTGAAACCGCAAATGGGTACTTGTGGTGGTCATAATAGTCCGAAAGATTCTGATCCTGCATTGGCGGTTGTCGTTAACCGCTGACATTGGGTAGCGCTTTAATTAATTGCATCGGCAATCAGGTTGGCAATCAAGTGATAATTGCCGATGACGACATTGCTCTCCTATCCAGTACCGTGCGGGTGGCTTACCGATTGGTTCTCTAAATTCCTCTAATTCGCATGGAAATTTATTAACCAAATGACTTTAACTTTCGTCTTACGAAACAACATGAACTCGGAACCATTGAAGTGCAACCGGATGCGAGCATTCACCTTGATCGAATTGCTCGTGGTCATTGCCATCATCGCTATCCTTGCCGCCATGCTGCTGCCGGCGCTAGCCCGCGCCAAGGAATCGGGGCGCCGCATCGCCTGCGCTAATAATTTGCGCCAGCTCGGTTTAGCGATGCGAATGTATGTGGACGATAATCAAGGCAGCCTGCCTCCCCACCTAACCGCTTCCCGCTGGCCCAACAAGTTTTTTGATTATTACGGTAAAAGCGTGAAGTTGTTGCTGTGTCCCAGTGAAATTACCAATTCGCCTGCCACCATCGGGCCATCCAATAATGTGGCGGACGCCGCCGCCCGCAGTTTTTTTATCAATGGCTGGAATGATTATTTCTCTAATCACCTGAGCACGGACGATTATAAAAATCAGTACATGCGGGGAATGTATCCCATCGGAATCAAGGAGAGCCAGATTTTGCACCCCAGCGACACCATTGTCCTGGGCGAAAAGGAAGCTTTTCGCGGGGATTTTTACATGGACATGCTGGCGGGCAATGGGGACGACTTTGCCGGCGCGGTGGCCCAGGACCGCCATGCCGGTCGAGGTCCCGGCACCGGCACTGGCGGATCGGATAACACTTTTGCGGATGGCAGCACCCGGTTTTATAAATACGGCACCGCGTTCAATCCCCTGAATTTGTGGGCGGTGAGTGACGCTGATCGTCAGGCTAACTCCATTCATTTCTGACGCACTTGCGTCGCGCCGTTCGCGTCGGTAAACTTGTCGCCGATGAATTCTCTGCTCCTTACCGGCGGTAGGGTGGTTGATCCCGCCAATGCGTTTGATTCCCTTGCCGACGTGCTGATCCTGGATGGCAAGATTTCGGCCATTGGCCAAAATCTGACCGCGCCTATCGGCGTAAAAACCTTTCCGGCGAATGGTAAAATTGTGGCTCCCGGCTTGATAGATTTGCACGTGCACCTGCGCGAACCGGGGCAGACGGCAAAAGAAACCATTGCCAGCGGCACGGCGGCTGCGGCGCGCGGCGGATTTACTTCCGTGGTATGCATGCCCAACACCTCCCCGGCCATTGACAATGCCGGCTCCGTGGCCCTCATCCACGAACGCGCCGCGCGGGAAGGCCTGGTGAATGTTTTTGTGACCGGAGCGATCACCCGGGGCATTGCCGGCGAGGAACTGGCCCCCATCGGTGGTTTGAAAAAGGCGGGCATTGTGGCGATCACCGATGACGGTCATTGCGTGCAGAATAACGACCTGATGCGCCGGGCCTGTGAATATGCCAGGATGTGCGATCTGCCGCTGTTTGATCATTGTCAGGACTATTCGCTGGTGACCGATGGGGTGATGCATGAAGGCTATTGGAGCACGTCGCTCGGCCTGCGCGGCTGGCCATCGGCGGGCGAGGAGATGATTGTGGCGCGGAATATTCTGCTCGCCGAATTAACCGGCGCGCGGATTCATTGCCAGCACTTGAGCGCGGCGGGCAGCGTTGATTTGCTGCGCGCGGCCAAAAAGCGCGGGGTGCCGATTTCCGGAGAGGCCTGTCCGCATCATTTCACGCTAACCGACGCGGCCGTGGCCGGCAGTGAAAAATTCTGGAGCAATGATGGAAAAGAGCTGGGAAAAACTCAGGAGGGAGTGCTCCCGGTTTGGCCCAAATATGACACGCATTTCAAGATGAACCCGCCGCTGCGCGCGGCCCGGGATCGCGACGCCATTTTGGACGGCCTGACCGATGGCACCATAGACATATTATGCAGCGACCACGCTCCGCATTGCGATTACGAGAAGGAAGTGGAGTTTGACTATGCTCCGTTTGGCATTACCGGCTTGGAAACGGAGCTTGCGCTATCGCTTATGCAATTGGTCCACACTAAACGACTTTCGCTGTCGGAAATGATTGCGAAATACACCGTCAATCCCGCACGGCTATTGTCCTTGAAGAAAGGCACTCTTAGTGTCGGTGCGGACGCGGATGTGACCGTGTTTGACCTCGATGCCGCATGGAATTTCAAACGGGAAGATTCGGTCAGTAAATCCAAGAATAATCCGTTTTTTGGCTGGAAGCTCAAGGGCCGGGCCGCAGCGACGATAGTGGCCGGCAAAGTCGTTTATCTTGAACAGCCGGCAGCAGTGATGGTCTAAAGTTTAGCTGATCAAAAAAATTATGAAAAAACTACTGTTGGCGGCTTTGGCAATCACAGTCATATGGCAGGCAAACGCCGCGGGAAACGCGTGGCTTACGGATTTGCCCAAAGCCCAGGCGCAGGCAAAAACCGAAAATAAAATCGTACTGCTGGATTTTACGGGGTCAGACTGGTGCGGTTGGTGCATTAAGTTTCGCAAGGAAGTAGTTGATACAGCAGAATTTCAGGGCTATGCGGACAAGCATGTGGTCCTGGTGGAACTCGATTATCCCCGTCACAAGGAACAGTCCGGCGATTTGAAAAAGGCCAATGCGGCCCTGAAAAACAAATACAAGGTCACCGGTTTCCCCACACTGGTGGTGCTGGATCAGGATGGCCGGGAAATCGGCCGCCAGGTGGGTTTCGACGAGGGCGGTCCCAAGGCTTTTATAGCCAAATTGGACGGTTATCAGAAGAAATAGACTCAAACTCCTAACGCGTGGAGTCCATGCGTAGCATCACTTCGTTACGTCGCAAAAATGGCGGCGTCCACGGAGGGTCGAAATAGCCATAAATTGGTCTCCCGGCTGTTTTCAAACTTTGCCTTGCTAGCCAGGCTTGCAGCCGGGTCAGTGATTCGCTTTCGTTGACGGCGTTTCGTCCGCCACTGAAGCGCAGCACGGCAAAGGTGCCGGAGGGGATTTTCCGGACCTGCAAATTGGCGGCGGCGGGTTTGGGTGTCTGGTCCAAGCTCATGTTTTTGGGCATCACAAAGGACATGGTGGCGTTGGTCGGGTCGCCGGCCATGAACACGGGGGTGGTCATGGCAATCTTTGCTTTGGTGGCGTTTTGCCCGCCGATATAGCGGAATAACTGCATAAAACTATCGTTGGCACCCCGCATCGGTGCCTCAACCACAATCAGGGACGGATAGTCGCGGAGCTCGATTTTACCGTCTGCGCGGATGACGCGGTAGGGGGCAGACTCGTAGCCGCCGCGGACAGCGGCGCAGCCAGCATTGAGGATAACCGCCAGCATGACCACACCAATCAGAATGAGGAGAATTTTCATGAACATTTATTTTTTATCACCAAATTGCTGTCGCAGCGCTTTCGAGCGAAACTCGAAAATCCGCTGGACGTCACGCCGAACCACCAACCAATTTACCAAGGTGCCGCCCGGCACGGCGTAAATAACCTCATCGTGGCAGAGGGTGCCGGCATCCTTTTCTGTAAAAGTATGCGTGTGGCACCACTGGCGATAAGGCCCGCGCCGCTGCTCGTCGCAGAAGCTGAGCGGCGGGTTCCACCCGGTGATTTCCGTCTGCCAGCGCATGGGCAGCCCGTGGATGCGTAACTGATAATCAATGAGGGCACCTTTGCACATGTGGATTTGGCCGGGCGTGAGCACTTGGAACTGGAGCCAGGGTGGGGTGATGATCTCCAGATTGCGGGCTTCCGCAAAAAACGGGAAAACCTTTGCGCGCGGTGCCGGCAGCCAGAGTTCGGTTCGGAAAATATGCCTTGTCATCCTCGGCTAAGGTAGCCCAGAAAAGCAAGGGTGCAAATAGCTCGTTGCTTGAACTTGCCGCTTGCACCGTTCGCTGACGTGTTTAACCTGACCCCGTGATTTGGTTCACTGACCGGCATTGTTTTTTGCTCGCCGTGACGTTTTACGGTTTGAGCACGCTGTACTCCGTTTTTCTCTGGCGCAAGGGTTTTCGCCGGGATGAATGGGTGAATTATTTTCTGCTCTCGGCGGGGGTGGTGATGCATACCCTGGCCATGCTGAAGCGCGGGATGACTTTGCACAGTTGCCCGGTGAATAATCTTTATGAGGCCACCACGTTTCTGCTCTGGGCGCTGGGTATGGCCAGTCTGGTGTATGCGCTGCTGCCGCGGTTCAAGTTTTTAGGCGCATTCACAGCGCCGGTGCTGTTTACCGTTGGGATGTTTGCCCTCATGCCGTCGCTGGATCCGCATGGGCTCAAACCGGAGTTTTCCGGCGCGCTGCGCAGCATCCATGCCGCCACCATTCTGCAGGCCTATGGGGCCTTTGGTCTGGCTGCGGTAGCCGCAGTCATGTTTCTCATGCAGCAGCACGACCTCAAATTTCACAAGCTGCGCGCGATGCTCACTCTGTTGCCATCCATCCAGCGGCTCGAACTTATCACACTGCGCCTTGCCTGTGTGGGTTTGGGGTTGCTCACGGTTGGCCTGGTGGCCGGGGAGCAAATGCCGCGCCATGAGGGCAAGCCCTATTTCACTGATCCCAAGGTGGTCTGGTCTGCGCTGCTCTGGCTGGTGTATCTGGAACTGATCGTAGCCCGGCTTTTTTTGGGCCGATCCACGCGTCGGTTTACCTTTGGCGTCATCATAGCCTTTGTGTTTCTGCTGCTGACCTTTGGCATCACTAACTACTATTCTGGTCTGCATCATTCATGAAATCTTTCTGCCGAGTGAACCGTCATGAGTGGGGAGCGGCGCTGATTTGGCGTGGTTGCTCACGGCTGAATTTTCAACCCTTAACCTCCCGCTTCCGCGCTTGATTTCCGTCGTCGTCATCGGCTTGAGCCACCGTTCCGCTCCGGTGGAGTTGCGCGAGCGCTTCGCTTTTGCGGAGGGGAAGATCCCGGATGCGCTCGCGTCGCTGCGCTCCGCCGGCCTCACGGTGGAGACGGTGATTCTTTCCACGTGCAACCGCGTGGAGATTTACGCGGCTACGGATCTCGCTCCGGACGTCGCGTTTGCTGAATTGCGGCGATTCCTACTGGCTCACCATGCCTTCGATGGCGTACTGGGAGAGGAACTTTACACGCTGGCTGAACCCCACAGTTTGCATCACCTGTTCAAGGTCGCCAGCGGCCTTGATTCCATGGTCATCGGCGAAACCGAGATTTTCGGACAACTCAAGAAAGCGTATGACCTCGCTTTCACCCGCCAGCATACGGGCGCAAAGCTAAACCGGGCCTTTCAGCGCGCCTTCAATGTGGCCAAGCAAATCCGCACGGAGACCAATATTCAGCGGGGTAGCGTCTCCGTGATGTCGGCAGCCGTGGAATTGGCGGAGAAAATTTTCAATTCCCTGGCGGAACATGAAGTGCTGCTGATCGGGGCGGGCGAAACGAGCGAGAAAACTGCCCGGGCTTTACAGTCGCGCGGAGTCAGTAAAATCACAGTCACCAATCGCTCCCCCGAACGCGCCGCCACGCTGGCGAAGGAACTCGGCGCTCGCACCGTGCCTTTCGAACATTGGCCGGAGGAATTTGAGCGCATTGATATTGCCGTGAGCAGCACCGCTGCACCGCATCACCTCATCGATCGCGCAAAGCTGGAAACGCTGATGAAGCGCCGCCGCAACCGCCCGCTATTGCTGATCGACCTTGCCGTGCCGCGGGATATTGACCCGGCCGTCAACACGCTCGACAACGTCTATCTTTACAATGTGGATGACTTGCAAAGTATTGCTCAGGAATACCTGAAACTGCGCCACGAAGAAGTTGCTCGCTGCGAAACGATCATTGCCGAGCGGGTGGCCACCTTGCTGGAGGCGGGTAAATACGCAGCCGGTCATTCTCGCCAATAGTCCGTTGGCAAACCATTGGGGTGGCTGGCACTTTCAGTGCCTGCCTGTCTTTGCCTGTGCAGGCAATAGCAATGTCAACACCTCTCGAAATTCCGAATTCGGCACCATTTCCGAAGCAACTGCACAAAAATGCAATCCAGTCGCTGGCTGATGATTTCCACAAATGAATAGCCGCGCTTTACCGTGAGACCAAGTGAAGAAATAAACAGAAAGATAAAAATGCTCTGGTTCTGCCAGCCATCCAACTTCCATTGATGTTTCCAAAGCCAGATGGGATGGCGTAACAGGGGTTCGGAATAACAAATTGGCCAAACGTCACCGATGTCCGGACCGCGGGAACCGACCATGTCGCATAGGAGGTGCAGATGAAACGTCAGCAGACACAGGAATAAAACGGGCCCGCGCTGCTTTCCAAAAAATGTAAGCAAGACGGAAACCGCCATGGCTCCCGGCCAGCCGTGCAACAGGACGTGATGATACTGCTGGTAGTAATAGAAGGTGCATTCCTTGCCTGTAAACCATGAGCTGAGGACATCGGCAATTACGCCCAAGCCGTCGGCATCCGGTAAAACTCCCGCCAGCGTCACCAGCGTGCGGTCTCGCGGATTGGTGGTGGTGACCGAAGCAACCAGCCAGCTACCGACGAGATGCGCGAATGGGGACATTCAGTTGCAATTATTCGCACTGCGGCAGATGGTTGGATGTGATTACTCACCCTGCGCGCGGCGCAATGCACCGATTTCCTGGAGCCGTTTCACTGCGGCATCATCTATCCGGCCGGTCCGGTCCGGTCCGACATCCACCAGATAGTTGGCCTGGCGGTCGTTACATTTCTTTAGCACGCCAACGATGTCATCCGCACTGCGGATGTGCGCGTCCACGCCCGGCTGCCAGAACCAGTTGCCGCAATCAACGATGGTGTCACAAACTTCCGAGGGAATTGTATTGGTCACCGGCGGATAGCCCTTTTCGTTTTTGTAAATCGGATATTCGTAACTGTAGATGTCCGTTTCGCTCAACTTGTGGGAGTTGTTGGCGATGACGAGGCAGTTTGGCTGGAGTTGTTTGATGAGCACCTTGAGGCCGGCCCACTCTTTAGCCTTTAGTTTCACTCGATATTGGTCGCACCAGATTAAATCCACCGGACCGTAGCGGACGAGCAATTCTGTGAATTGCTGTCGCATAAATCCCGCGTAATCGCCCCGCGCTTCCGGCGGCATCCCGTGCAGGGAAGGCTGGTTCGTGGGCAACGTGTTGCCGTAACGATTGTCGAAATCACCAGGCGCACAATAGTAGAAGCCGACCTTGAGGCCGCGCGCGCGGAAGGCGTCCACGAACTCGCGGACAAGGTCGCCCTGGCCATGCTTGAAATTCTTGAAAGCAGTGATGTCGTGCGTGGTGACGGCACTATCCCAGAGCGGATAGCCTTCGGTGTGCTTCACGGTGAGCACGGCGTATTTCATGCCGGCAGCTTTGGCCGCATCCGCCCATTGCCCGCAATCCAGATTGGTCGGCGCGAATGTCAGCGGATCCTCGTAACCGTTCGCCCACTCCTGGCCGTTGAACGTCGCGATGTTGAAGTGCAGGAATAATCCGAATTTCCATTTCAGGAATTCAGCTTGCGACTGCATTCGTGCCTTTGCCGCATCGGCCGTCGGCGCTGTTTTACCGTCGTCCTGTGCCAACACCGCGGTGACGAGGCCCAACAACAGTGTGACGATGGGCCATACTTTTTGACGTTTCATAAGGGAAAAATAATTGCGCCGGGTAATAACGTGAGAATCACGTTATCGCGCGGGCGACTTGTCTTCAAGGCGACAATTTTTCACGGGGCGGCAGATGGTCGCGGTTCCAACGACTCAATGCTTCGTCGCTGGTGTCGGCATACAGAAATTTCAGCGTCGGCGATTCGACGTG
>CAISVF010000285.1 GCA_903888765.1 uncultured Verrucomicrobia subdivision 3 bacterium
ATTCACGCATTTCCGGGCATGGCAGCTGATCGACGAATGTACCCAACCGCGTGGGCATCTTTGCCCGAATTTCACGCTCACGACTGGATGTCGCACGCCGGTGAGCGAAGCATTTCAGAAGTTGCTTGCTCGATGTGCGAAGTCGGAGAAATCCGCGACGGAGACATATTGATAGGCACCTCACTTGGCGGGATGGTTGCCTGCGATCACTAAGCTCCGCCGTATTTCAGCTTTGTTCCTCGTTGGCAGTGCCGTCCGAAAGGAAGAGGTGAACCACCTGTTGTCCCTTCTTCATCCATTTGCGAGGGTTGCGCCATTGGGATGGCTCCAGTTTTCGGCCAGCAAGCTGCCGAACGAGTTGGCTCAGATGTTTTCCGGAATTGAGGCATCTTTTGTCCGGGCGATGTGCGAAGCGGTATTTGATTGGGAAGGCCTCGGTCCATCGGCAGTTCCCGTATTCAGATTGCACGGGAGCCATGATCGTGTGATTCCGCCGCCAGCGAAGGTTAATCTACTCTTGGATGGGGGGCATTTGATCTCGATGACTCATGCAGAGCAGTGTGTTGAGTTTATCAGGGCTAACCAGGCGCTGCCGCGAGCCGCCCACCAGCTTTGCGGTTAATGGCTACCGCCCGCCCTCCCCCATGAGAAGGGAAACGTGTTTCCGCCTCTTTGGAAATACCGATAACTGGATAAATGCGCCGGCAGTCGAACCATCCCGAAGAGCGATCAGTGAAAGTCCTCGCCCGGGCGGGAGAGGATTTAGGTGAGGGCCAGCGTCAAAACAAAAGTTGTTCCAGAAAAGGTAGTGCTGATGGCCGTCTGCAAAGACTCCGGATCAGAGCCGGTTTTCCGATCGAATTCCTGTCAAATTATTTTTCGCCTTTTTCGTTTCATCAAGCTGCATGTACTTGCATTTTTGTGCATCAAAACTGTCCCTCCCGGTCACTGCCTTTTCGCCATCTCAAAAAAACTTCCAAAACCTATGCTATAAATTCACTGCAACAAAAATAAAATGATGCCGAACCCGCAAACCATTCCTTCCGATCCGGCGGACGCCGCCTCGCCGGCATCCGCCATGATGGTCACTGTCGCCATCTTTTCACCGGCACCCGTTTTTGCCATCGAAAACCGGAACCGTTTTCACAATTCGTCATTGCTCTCCTATAGCTCTCTTATAGCTCCTCCACTACTCGCTAACACCCGTTTGACTTTTTCTGCTAAAGTCATCGGTCAATGGCCTCCCTCTGGCTGCCGGTCGCGTGCGTTTGTCGTCGGCACCGGCAACCAGCGGGCCCGGCAACCAAAACAATAATCAAAACCAACTGACGTGTGCTCTAAAAGCAGTTCTTTCCGTTGGAGCGGGAATGACCTCCCCGGCAACCATCGCGATCGGGGCCTTCACCGCCCTGTTTCCGGCACTCATGTCACCGCCAAAATCGGCGGGGGGCTTCGTGATTTTTGCGGATTCCGGACTATTTGCCCCGGATTCGCCCACTATTCCTTAACCCCGGCTCACCGCTTGGCGTTAAAATCTGGGTGGATTGTCTGAACCAAATATACAAAATTTTATGAAAAAAACTGAACCTATTCCTTCCGTGTCAGCGGAAGCCACCCCATCGCCCACGGCAGCGATGGATACCACCAACATTATCACCGTGACTCCGGTGCCGGGCGAATCCGACCGGGCTTTTGAAGCGTTCCAGCTTTATCTGAAACTGGGCCCACGGCGTCGTTACCTTGAGGTGGCGCGTAAAACCGGCCTCAATTTTCGCACCATCCATCGCTGGGCCAATCAATTTTCCTGGTCCAATCGCGTCCAGACTCACACCGCCCGTTTGGTCGGACAAACGGCCCAAATGGAAGAGGAAATCCAGCGTGCGGAAATGCTGGATGCCGGCGGCCGCGCCAAAGTGTTTCGCGACCGTCAATACGCCCTGGCCGATGCCATTCTGGAGGTGGCCGAGCGCTATCTGGAAGAGGTGGCGGATGCGGATCTCCACCAGATGCGTTTTACCGATGCATGCAAAGCCCTGGACTTCGCCTCGCGGATCATGGCTCAAGCTCAGGCTGCGGATGCCGGGGCGCCGGAACAGGGTTTGCGCGATCAACTCACCGCGTTGCTGGATCAGGCCTGTGCCAAATTTTCGGCCAACGGCGGCAACGCACCGGTTGCGGCTCAATTCAATCAAGCCTCTGTATGAACGACCTATACCAACATTTAAATTGGGATCGCCCTGCCTATTTACCTTTTATTGGCTTATTTTACCTGGCGCGCACAAAATTTGGCCGGACAAATTATGACATTTTGTGACAAATTATGACAAAAACCGCCATTAACCGAAGTTGGAGACACCTTAAGAAAGGTATAATCAATTTTAAAGCCCTGTAGGAGTCGAGGTGACGAGGCTCAAAATAAAAAAATGTTCTTAAAAACAAAAGAATTGCAAACCGGATTTTTGCTCGGATTTGCCTACGGATCATGGAACGGGGTTGCCATCTACCG
>CAISVF010000286.1 GCA_903888765.1 uncultured Verrucomicrobia subdivision 3 bacterium
CACCCCTGATCCACGCGAGCGCGTCACCCTAACCTGTTTCCGGATGTTCGGCTCCAAACTTGGTGTCCTGTTCGTAAACCTGACCGCATTCCAACTAGTTCATTTCTTTGGCCGCGGAGATGATCGCCGGGGATTCATGATGGTGATGCCGATCTATGCCACCGCCGCCATTTTATTGTATCTGTTCGCCTTTTTGAATTTACGAGAAATCGTCGTTGAAAAAACCGCTCCGCCATCGCTCCTGCGCGGCTTCCAAGCGCTGCATGGCAACTGGCCCTGGCTTATTATTTTTACCAGCAGTCTCTTTTTCTGGATTGCCTTCATTGCACGAGTGAGTATTGCCCCGTATTTTTTTGAATACAATCTGCAGCGCAAGAACCTTATCGGAATTGCCAACAGCCTGGACTTCATTTCGCTAGCAACCGCCTTTTTGCTCCCGCAACTTTGTCGATGGACCTCCAAACGCAATCTTTGGCTTCTGGGATTACTGGGCATGGTGGCCGGGCAGTTGATTATTTATCTGGGGGTGAAACAGGGCTTTTCCCTGCCTTGGATCATGGCGGGCTGGGCGTTTGGCTTTCTCGCCAGCGGCATGGCGATGGCCATGCCTTTCTCCTTGCTCTCCGATAGCGTGGATTACGGTGAATGGAAAACCGGCATCCGTGCGGCAGGATTGCTGACCGCCATCGGTGCGGCATTCTGCCTGAAAGCCGGCAGTGGACTGGGGGGCGCTTTGCCCGCCTGGATTATGCAAGCCCACGGTTACATTCCCAACGTGACACAAACCTCAACTTCCCTGCACGGCATTGAGTTCGCGTTCGTCTGGTTGCCAGCGCTTCTTTTCATGCTCGCCGCAATCCCGGTGTGGTTTTATCAAAAGTATGAAAGGCTCGAACCGACAATCCATGCTGAGTTGGAGGCACGCAGAAATGCTACCAAAGGAGCTGTTTGATCAAGTTCGTTTAAAGCCCTTGGGAATTGCTTGTTTAATTCCCCTTGTTTAATTCCCCTTGCGATTTTCAACCGATACGAGAATCTTTGAGCGCAAACTAGGCGGTGGATCCACCCGGCAAATCGCTCCAGCGATGGCCTCCGTGGCCGTGCTCAAACGGGCAATAAATTCCTGCAAATCGGCATCTTCGTGCAATTTTCCCTTAAAATCGCGCGATTCCATCTCATTCAGCGCACCAAGCACATGCAGAGAGGCCTGTTCTTCCAAATATTGATTGATCATAGCTATGACTCCAAGCGGTCCCGCAATTTCAGAAGCCCGCGCCGGACTCGCGCTTTGATGGTTCCCAGCGGCTCATTCAATTTTTTGGCGATTTCATCCTGCGTCAGGCCGGAAAAATAAGAAAGCTCAATTGCCTGTCGCTGCTCAAGAGGAAGTCCACATATCGCCTGATGGATAAACTTTGCCTTGTCATGCCCGTAAACAAGTTCGTTAACGGTTTCGTTGACCTCACTACGGATCGCAAACTCGCGCCCGGCTGACTCCTCCAACCGTGATCGCCTTTGGGCAGCACGAATACGGTCAATCGCCTTGTTTCGGGTCAAGATCGCGGCCCAACTGGACGCTTTTCCCAGATGCGGATCAAAGGTGGCTGCCTTGTTCCAAATTTGGACAAATGTTTCCTGCAAAACATCTTCCGCCTCCCCTGAATCGTTAAGGATTTTAGTAGCGACGGAAAACATTAAAGGTGCATAGCGGTCATAAAAGCCGGCAAAAGCAGCTCTATTTCCGTCCGCAATTTGCCGCAGCAATTCGTCATCCGTATCCTGATTTGCCGATTCGTTCACATTATTGGGGCAAAAAACCAGCCTGCCAAGCCATCTCCTGTGCATTGTCACTAGGCAGGCAACAAAATAAATCTTATTGGTTAAAATTATATCACATTGGCAAACCAGACACAAGTTGCCATACTTAATCTAAGTACGCTTAGGCTTGGCCGACAGATGCAAAAAGATAAATGCATCCAAAAGCACAGGACATGCGATTCAAATATGAAAAGAGTTATGACGGCCCCACCGAAAGAACAAGCCAAAGCCCCGACGATAGGGCTGACTTCGCTCATTCATTGGTTTGATTCCGACTATGGCAATACAGACCTCAAGGCCATCCGCGCTAAACCGGATAAAATAGAACTTATACGGGTTCTGCCATTTGCATTCCTGCATCTGGGTTGTCTGGGAGTGTTTTGGGCTGGTTGGAGTTGGTCGGCGGTGGGCGCGGCGGTAGTTTTGTATGGCATCCGGATGTTTGCGATTACGGGCTTTTATCACCGATATTTTTCCCACAAGACTTTTCGCACTTCCAGGCTGGCGCAATTTGTTTTTGCCCTCCTAGGAGCTACCGCAGTCCAACGAGGCCCGCTCTGGTGGAGTTACCAACACCGCCATCACCACAAATATTCCGACGCGCCGGACGATGTGCACTCCCCACATGTGCAAGGTTTCTGGTGGTCGCATGTGGGTTGGATTACCAGCGCGAGAAATTTTCCGACTGATTACACTCAGGTTCGTGATCTGGCAAAATTTCCTGAACTGGTATTCCTAAACCGATTCGACTCCTTGGTTCCCGCCGTGTTTGCCGTCAGCTTATTCATTTTGGGGCATTTCCTCGGAACAAATTTCCCGGAACTGGGGATTACCTCGTGGCAATTGCTGGTTTGGGGATTTTTCATAAGTACCACGTTGCTTTTTCACGCCACCTCCAGCATTAATTCGCTGGCTCACCTGATGGGGCGCCGCCGTTATGAAACCGATGATCAAAGCCGGAACAGCCTGTTTTTATCGCTAGTCACCCTCGGTGAAGGGTGGCACAACAATCACCATCGTTATATGCATGCCGTCCGCCAGGGATTTTACTGGTGGGAAATTGATATTTCCTTTTATTTGCTCAAAGTCCTCTCGTGGACCGGAATCATTTGGGATCTCAACCCGGTGCCAATGGCAGCCTATGAAACCAGCCGTCAGGTCGCCAGGCTAGAACAATTGTCGGAGGGTCGGAAACAACACAAGTGAAACGAGTTGCCATTATTGGAAGCGGGATAGCCGGACTGGGATGCGCCCATTTTCTGCATCGCGAATACGATTTGAGGTTGTATGAAAAAAATGATTACGCCGGTGGTCACGCGAACACTATTTCTGTCCCAGAAGAGAATCGCCAATTGCTCATTGACACCGGCTTTATGGTTTTCAACCAAGTTACTTATCCCAACCTTACGCGCCTTTTCCGGGAACTTGGAGTTGCCACCAAGCCAACCAATATGTCCTTCAGTGTCCAACATTTGCCCACCGGCTTGGAATTTTGCGGCACAAGCTTAAATCACCTTTTCGGCCAGCGCCGCAATCTCTGCCGCCCGCGCTTCTGGAAAATGATTTTGCAAATAAACCGCTTCAACCGTGAAGCCGTGGCGGCTTTATCCGCACCGCAAATTCAAAACCATACTTTGGCGGAATACGTTAAAGAACGGCAATATGGTGATGATTTTCTCAATTTTTATCTTGTACCCATGAGTTCGGCAGTATGGTCCACACCGCCGCAATTGATGCTTGAATTCCCTGCGGTCACGCTACTGCGTTTTTTTCATAACCATGGTTTTCTCGGCTTGCATACCCAGCATCCCTGGTTCACCGTCGTTAATGGGGCGCAAGCCTACGTTCAGAAAATCATAGCGCCCATTCAAGACAAAATCCGTTTGTGCTGCGCTGCCACCCGCGTATGGCGAGAAGGTCATTGCGCAAAGGTTCAGAACGATGCGGGACAGATCGAAACTTTTGATTGGGTTATTTTTGCAAGTCATGCCGATGAAACTTTGCATTTGCTGGCGGACGCGGATGACCTTGAACGCCGGGTACTGGGTGCCTTTAAATACCAGGCCAACTGCGCCTTGCTGCATACGGATGAATCCGTGATGCCCAAAACCCGACTTTGCTGGTCCGCTTGGAACTACCGGATTGACCAGTCTCACCCTCATTCACTTTCGCCATCCACAATTTACTGGATGAACCGCCTTCAGGGAGTTTCAGAGCGGAAAAATTATTTTGTTTCCATCAATGGGGAAAATTCTGTGAATCCAACTGCCGTTATCAAGCGTATTGATTATCAACATCCGGTTTTCAGCCTTGATGCCATCCAGGCGCAAAATGAATTGCCTAATTTAAATGAACGCATGAACCACATCCTTTTTTGCGGCAGCTACTTTCGCTACGGCTTCCATGAGGATGCCCTCACGGCCGCCTTGGAGGCATGTCGGGAACTAACCGGCAAAAGCCTCTGGTCATGAATTCCTGCCTTTACACCTGCTCGGTGATGCATAACCGGCTTTCGCCGAAGCCACATCGCTTTCAACATGAGATTTTCATGTTTTATCTGGACCTTGATGAATTGGAACTGCTAAATAAGAAACTGCTGTTTTTTGGAAACAATCGAAAAAATATTTATAGTTTTTTTAATCAGGACCATGAACCGGCAGGCCCAGGCAGCCTTAAAAAACGCATCATTTGCTTTCTCTTGAAAAATGGCATTCAATTCGGCCCGCTTGGCCGGGTCATGCTGTTAACCTTGCCGCGGGTTTTTGGATATGAATTTAACCCAATATCGATTTACTATTGCTTTGATGAGTCCGGATTGCCGGTTTGTTCGATAGCCGAAGTGGCCAATACCTTCCGTGAACATAAACTCTTCCTGCTAGCGGCAAATGATTGCATTGATGGAAAATCATTTAGCAAGAGGGTGCCAAAGTTGTTCTATGTTTCTCCATTTTCCCCGCTTGATTTAAGTTTTGATTTTCGACTGGGCATCCCCGGCCCGCATTTAAATATTAAAATAGATGATTGGAACGGGGATAAAAAAACGCTCTCCAGTACTCTTACCGGTCGGCGAACCGCATTAACCAATCGAAAGCTGGTTTGGTTCACCTTCAGATATCCTTTGATCAGCCTGAAAATTATTTTTCTCATTCACTGGCAGGCGTTGTGCCTCTGGCTGAAGCGTGTTCCGGTTTATCGCAAGTCACAAAACACCGAACAGCAACGCGACGTCCTGCGCCCCCATCCCAGCCTGACCGCCCCTACCCCATGAACCGAGCCACTGCGACACTGAAGCCAGCTTTAGGAAACACTCCGAACGGGAAGCCCGCAGATTTATACCAGCGCATCGTCATGCATGCGCTGAAACCCATGACCCGAGGCTGCCTGCAAGTAGAAATGCCGGATGGAGAAAGAAAGACTTTTGGCCAACCGAAAGCACTCCCTGCCGCCCATATCCGAATTCTTCAATGGAGTTTTTTTAAGCGCTGCGTTCTTTTCGGGGATGTTGGTTTTGGTGAAGCATTTGTGGAAAACGAATGGAATACGGATGACATTACAGCAGTGATTTCCTGGTTCATTGCGAACGTGGAAACAGCACCGGCTATGTCCGGATCCCGCACTAAAAAAGCACTAGTCAACCTGCTGGGCTGGCAAAACCGCTTTAGCCATTGGCTGCGCCCGAACAGCCTCAAGCAAAGCCCTCAAAACATTGCAGAACATTACGATCTGGGAAATGATTTTTACAAACTATTCCTTGACCCGACCATGACCTATTCGTCCGGATTATTTTCATCCGCAGAACAAACTTTGGAGCAGGCTCAAATCGCCAAATACGATCGCCTTTGCCGGCAACTCAAATTACGACCCGGGGAAAATGTTCTGGAAATCGGGGGCGGCTGGGGAGGTTTCAGCCTTCATGCGGCAAAAAATTACGGGGTTCGTATCACGACCATCACAATTTCTGAAGCACAATTCAAGTATGCCCGCGATCAGTTTCTAGCAGCGAACCTTGCCGACCGGGTGGAAGTTAAATTGTTGGATTACCGCCAGTTGACGGGGCAGTATGACAAAATCGTTTCGATTGAAATGATCGAAGCAGTTGGACACGACTATCTCAAGACATTTTTAGCCAAATGCCATGAATTGCTGCATCCCAATGGGCTGCTGGCTCTGCAAATGATCACCTGTCCTGATTCGCGCTACACATCGCTCCGCAAAAACGTGGACTGGATTCAAAAACACATTTTTCCTGGTTCACTGCTGCTTTCAACGCATCGCGTTAACGAGGCCCTCCGCCAGACCGGAGATTTATTTCTGTATGATTTGAAAGATCTCGGGCTTTCCTATGCGGAAACTTTGAAGCGCTGGCGACAATCCTTCAACGAACACGAACCACAGGTTCGTGCTCTCAATTTTGACGCCCGCTTCATTCGCAAATGGAATTACTACCTTTCATACTGCGAAGCAGCGTTTGCCCGCCGTAATATAAGTGTGGTGCAGGCGATTTACACCCGACCCAATAATCCAACCCTGACGGATTTATGATATTTTTTCTTCGCTGCATTTTTGGCTGCATTCTGTTCACCATGTTGGGCGTAACATTTTGGGCTAGCGGATTGTGCGCTTTGTGGCAGGTACCGCAGGCGGTGGTTACACATCCCTGGTTCATTGCCACCCTGTTTGACTGTTACTTCGGATTTCTCACGTTTTATGCCTGGCTCTGTTACCGGGAAACTGCCTGGCTCGCACGCATCAGCTGGCTGGTTGCGATCTTGTTATTTGGAAATATCGCCATGGCGAGCTACCTGTTGATCACACTTTTTCGCCTTCCCATACATGCGACCATAGAGCAAGTGTTACTTCGCCCAACAAAACCACCGGCAGCCCCTTTTGCATGAAATATTGCCCGGCTTTGAAAGGATTCTGACAGAACAAAGTCATGACCACGCTAAAAGCCCCTTTCAGAAGCATTTTTGTGCCTCCACAAAATGCGCTACCTATTGATTTGAGGTATGATATAAGTTTTCGACCGCTTTTTGCGGCAATGAAAGCCGTGTCTGCCCTGGTCAGATTTGGTTATGAACTAAAACAGATTAACCTACCATTGATAAAATGGCCGGCAACCTATTTGGAATGGATGGGCATAAGGATAATACCCGCAAATTTTTTACACAATTTTCACATCATTGTCGGTCATGAACCAAGCCTTGAGGCTGATGTCACCTTGATGCTGTCGAATCTTGCGCCCATTACGCTGGATTTGCCGTTGATAAAACGCTCACTGAACGCCAAAGGAAGATGCTGACTGAAGTTTTCCATGCCCTTTGGCCCTTGTGCGTCTTTGCCAGCGGACTCATGTTTATTACATGGTGGCTGGCGTTGCGCGTAAACAATCTGGGTATAGTAGATGTGGTCTGGTCTTTAGCGTTCACACCGCCGGCAATTTATTACGGCCTGACCGCTTGCGGTGATCCAACGCGCCGCGGGTTTATAACCGGCATGACCGTGTTTTGGAGCATGCGGTTGGGATTGTATCTGTGTTCCCGGGTCTGGAGCCATCATCCGCATGAAGATGTCCGTTACTCGCGGTTGCGGGCAAAATGGGGGCATCAATTATCGCTGCAAGTTTTCATATTTTTCCAAATCCAGGGTCTCCTGGTTGTTTTGCTCTCGCTTCCTCTGGTACTAGTCTGCCTTGACAACAAACATGCTGGCATTGCCCCTCTAGAATGGCTAGGCATGCTTATTTGGCTACTGGCGATTACCGGCGAAATTCTGGCTGACCGGCAACTGCAACAATTCCGTAGCGATCCAAAAAATCATGGTCGGGTCTGTCAAACAGGCTTATGGTATTATTCTCGGCATCCGAATTATTTTTTTGAATGGTTGGTATGGGTTGGATTCTTTGTGTTTGCCTTGAGTTCGCCTTGGGGGATTGTTTCTGCATATTGTCCGGCCTTAATGCTCTTCTTTTTACTCCGCGTGACCGGCATTCCTTTGACAGAGGAACTTTCACTGCAAAGCAAAGGTGACGCCTATCGCGAATACCAGCGAACCACCAGCCCATTCTTGCCGTGGTTTAAACGGCGTAAACCCCTTCAAACCGAAAGTTTTTTATGATACATGAGGCCCCGAAAAACTATTCTCATACAGGTTCCTCCGCCCTGCCCATCCCCCAGCCGCCCCCAATGCTTGACCGGTTTTTGGAAAAAAATCTGCTGCCAGATTGGCTGATTCGCATAGGAATCCGCCGGCTTTTGCGCCAGCGGTTACAGGAGGAAAAGCAGGACTCTTCCGGTACCCAGCATTCCCATTTGCTGAAGTTTGTCAACGAGCTGAAGCAATGCCCAATTGCCGTGGAAACACAGGCCGCCAATGAGCAGCATTATGAAGTCCCCACGCAATTTTATGAATTTTGTCTCGGCCGCCGCCTAAAGTACAGCAGTGCTTACTGGGCAAACGGCATCACGACTTTGGATGCCGCCGAGGAAGCCATGCTCGCTCTGACATGCAAACGTGCACAATTCGCCGACGGTCAGCGCATCCTTGAATTGGGGTGCGGTTGGGGTTCGCTTTCCCTATGGTTGGCAGAAAAATATCCCAACGCCCGCATTACCGGTGTTTCTAACTCCGCAACGCAAAAGCAGCACATTGACGAGCAATCCGCCAAACGTAAGTTAAACAATCTTCGCATCATCACTTGCGACATGAACCGTTTCGATATTGGGGATAAATTCGATCGGGTGGTATCGGTGGAAATGTTTGAGCACATGAAAAACTATGAGCAATTGATGGCCAATATTTCCCGCTGGCTGCTGCCAGACGGTAAACTCTTTGTTCATATCTTCACCCACTTCGAATATGCCTACCACTTCGTTGCCAAAGATGACTCAGACTGGATGGCGCGGTACTTTTTCACCGGAGGCATAATGCCTAGTGATGATTTATTGCTGTATTTTCAAAACCATCTGAAAATTGAAAATCACTGGCGCATCAATGGTAAGCATTACGAAAAAACCGCCGAAGCGTGGCTGACCAACATGGACCAGCACGAAAGCTCGATTCGACCAATATTGGCAAAAATTTACGGCGTGGAAAATGAAACGCGCTGGTGGGTTTATTGGCGTATTTTTTTTATGGCCTGCGCCGAATTATGGGGTTTTCGTGGAGGCGAAGAGTGGCTCGTGTCCCATTATCTTTTTACCAACAAGCGTGGCTGAAAAATTTTAGTTATTGAAACCTGGTGTTCATTGGGGCGCGATAACCGCCGCCGTAAGCAACTTCACCGGCCCTATTAAACCGGATTCAACTAGCGGCGCATCCTTCGTCCAATGATGCCAGGTTGTGAAAGCAAGTCGTCCGGTTGGGCTGGGTTTGCCCTCCAGTAACCACTGAGGCCACGCCTTGAGTTGTTTGCCATTCCACTCACAATCTTCCGGCAATTGTTCATCACCAATCAGCCGATTCGGCCACAAATTGGTGATCTTCACGACCAGTTTATTGGATCCTCGTCGGGCGGCAGTGGAAAGATTCACTCGAAACGGTGGCTTCCAGAGAATGCCCAGTTTTTCATTGTTTAGAGCATTTACATGAATCATATAGC
>CAISVF010000287.1 GCA_903888765.1 uncultured Verrucomicrobia subdivision 3 bacterium
ACATTGCCTTGCGCGTTGATGACATAAGGGCCTATGACCAATTGCTGTGATTCACGATGAATCAGGCGATTGGCCGGCGTGCCACCGATGCTTTCGGGCCGGATGATTTGCCGCAGATCGGGAGTGATTTCATACAATTTGTCGGTGGAGCCAAATGGCTTGTGCGGCCCATAGCTGATGACCCATAACCGGCCGGCCCAAGGTACCAGCGCACCCGTGCCGCACTCGCCTTCGTGGTTGAAAGTCGCAAGCTGCGGGTATATGCCGGATATGGAAAGAGGGTGCCGATCTCCAGCTTGCAGCGTAGCCGTAAAATTGCCCAATGCCAATAGTGCTGCCAGCCAGTAACTGCCTGTAGGTTTATTCATAAGATCCCAACTAGGTTTTAAAATAGCTCCGATTGACTTTTGTGGGTCGAGGTGGGCTTTAAGGAAGCGGGCTGGAGCAGTTTTAAAAAGTCCGATTCTGATAAGATGGTGACTCCTAGTTCCCGGGCTTTCTCAAGCTTGGAACCAGCGCTATCCCCCGTTAAAAGATAATCGGTGTTTTTGCTTACCGAGTTGCTCACACTACCGCCCGCCTCGCGAATGAGGGCGGAGGCTTGATCACGGGTCAAACCTGGCAGGGTGCCGGTCAGCACCAGGGTTTTGCCTAACAGTGGAGCATTATGGATTTGCGCTGGCTTGAGGCTGAGGACATTGCTCGTTGGGTGAATGCCAATCTCCTGAATCCGCTGCATGACGCGCCGGCCAAATTCCGAGGAAAAGTAAGCTAGAATGTTTTTGGCCACCACCGGTCCGATTTCATCCGACAAGCCGGCCGTTAACCGGCGGCTTTCACGCGTCTTGATCCGATTCTTCAAGCTGGTCTTTTGCTGGGATTGGGCCGGGGTGGAGTTTTCACTCAATCGGCGCAGCTCGGTTTCGAGTTTTTGGATTTCCGTCTCCAGGTTTCTCCGTTGAAGTTCCGCTTCCATTTGCAATGCGTAATTCCCAGCCAGGATACGAGTGATCTCCTGTTGCAGTTCCGTGGATTTTTTCCCTCCATCGGCGAGGATCCGCAGCAATTTGGAATCTGCCAGACCTGTGAGGCTATCATGCAATCGGGCCAGTTCCAGTGCGGTGTTTTCGCCCACGCCGGAAATTGCCAGGGCCAGTATCCATCGATTCAGCGGAGCGGTCTTGGCCCGCTGCAAGGCAGCGAGAACCTTGGTGGCGTTCTTTTCGCCAAAAGTGCGCGGTTCGGCATCCGTGCCCAGATTTAATTTACCCAACACTTCCAGGTTCAGGTTGAACAGATCGAGCGACTCTTTCACCAGACCGCGTTCGACTAGTTTTTCCGCTACGATGCCCCCCAGTGATTCAAGATCCAGCGCTTTGCGCTGCGCAAAAAATTCCACCCGCCGCGTGAGTTGCTCCGGGCAGCCCGCGATGTTTTGGCAACGCCAGGCGACTTCATCGGCATCGCCGCCAGATATTTTTTCCCTGGCAATCGGTCCTCCGCACGCGGGACATTTTCCGCCCAGATGCCGGAACAAATCAAATTCCTGAGCTTCCGGCGGACGTTTCGTTTTCATTACCTCAAAAATTTCCGGAATGACCATGCCCGCTTTGCGGATGACCACCGTATCCCCAATGCGGATATCTTTCCGGCGGATTTCGTCCTCGTTGTGCAACGTGGCGCGGGCAACCGTTGAGCCTTGCACAAAGACGGGTTCCAATTCGGCCACCGGCGTAAGGACTCCCGTCCGCCCCACCTGCACAGTGATGGCTTTGAGCAGGGTTTCGGCCGGAGTGATCCACGGGACGGGCTTGTGCACGATGGCATACCCAGGCGAACGGCTCCGGCCGGGAATACGCGGCCAATCCGCCAGGGTGTTGACTTTAATTACGATGCCGTCAATCTCGTAGGGGAGCTGCCGGCGCAAGTCATGAGCTTCGTCATAGTGCGTAACGATTTGATCGGTGTAAATCTGCAGCACCGCCTCGATGCCATCAGCCACCCACCAGAGCTTTTGGGTGGGCAGGCCCAGGTTGACCAGGGTTTCCAGCATTTCCCCATGAGTCTTGAATTCCACGCCTTCCACTGCGCCAAGCGCGTAGAACACCGCCCGGATCGGGCGCTGGGCCACGAATTTTGGGTCGAGTTGTTTGAGGGTTCCGGCGGTGGCATTGCGCGCGTTCGGGAAGGGTTTTTCACCGGCGGCAGCAAAAACCGCGTTGAGCGCAGCAAAATCCTCGATGGAAATATAGGCTTCGCCGCGCACTTCGAGCAGGGCGGGGGGAGACGGGGAATGCAATTCCAGCGGGATGCCACGAATGGTTTTGAGGTTTGCGGTGATGTCATCGCCTTCGACCCCGTCGCCGCGCGTGACTCCGAGCGCCAATTTACCATGGCGATAATGGAGGCTGATGGATACTCCATCCACTTTCGGTTCAATGATGTATTGGATTTTTTCGCGGCCCAGATGTTTCCGGATGGTGGCGTCAAAAGCACGAAGTTCGGTCAGTGTATTTTCATCCTGCGCCTGATTGCGCTTTTCACGGTCAGGTTCCTCCTCTTTGGTCGGTTGTTCGGCCGCCTGGATTTTATCCAGCGAAAGCATGGGCCGGAGATGTTTAACGCGAACAAATTTTTCGCTGGGAGCACCGCCAACGCGCTGGGTGGGGGATTCCGGGGTAATCAAAGCGGGAAAATCTTTTTCCAGCTTTTGTAGCTCTAAGAAAATGCGGTCATACTCCCGGTCCGTGATCTGCTGCCGGCCCTCAACATAGTAGTGAAGATCATGCCTGCGGATTTCCCCGGCGAGTTGCAAATGACGGTTTTTGGCTTGCTCGTGTGTCACGGGGAATTCTTACCGGCCAGCCGCAAAAAAGGACAGTTAAATTTATCGGCCACCCAGCTTTTTGTCGGGC
>CAISVF010000288.1 GCA_903888765.1 uncultured Verrucomicrobia subdivision 3 bacterium
AACCACCCCCGCGCATCACCACGCCCAAAAATCAACTGATTCCAAGTTGATGTAGTGGCGACCTTTGCCCCAGCCACCCGCAAAACCCCAACAAAATCACCCCTCCCTTTCCGCCGCTTGTCCCAGTGGCGGAAGTCGGGCTATACTCGTCCGAGAATGGCCAACCGGGTGACGACACGACATTTTTTGTTGCCGGTCTCCTCCTTAAACGCGATGGCTGCATAGAGAAAGTGGCATTGGCGGATATTTGCCGGCAACGGAACTTTTGAGCTGGTGGTGATGGTTCGCAATGCTGGCACGGGGCAATATCTGTCTGCTGCCGCCTTTGGTTTTGATCAAAAGCGGTTATGGTTGTATGCCTCCGCTGCTGACTTGCCAAAAGAGGCCGACCCTATCGCCGCTTTGAAGAAAGCCAGGATGAAAAAGATAATCAGGTCGGCCAACGCCGGAGAACCGGAAACCGTTAGTGAAGACCCAACCGTCCGGGTGTATTAAACCAATAAATGATCAGCAGCATGACCATCAATAACAAAATGACGAGCGTTCCGGCGAAAAACGTAAAGAACCGGACCCGCTTTTCGTGATCCGATAATTTCCGCTTTCCCCAGCGCGAGGAGCTTCTTTGGCTGCTGACCATGATTTTTTCTCGTTGGGTATTTGGCTTTCCCAAAGCAACACCGCCAACCTTCGGCTGGTATCCCATGGAATTCAATGAACGGGACAGAAAGTATTAAAAAGACCCCGGCAAAGCGAAATTTATCACGCACCCTTTTCTGGCTTTTTCAGGGCATGGTTTGCCAGCCCGCCGGGGTTCCGCAAATTTCCGGCTGAATCCTTATTGGTTATCGTGTAGGATATGGGCACTATTTTATTCATCCTATGCGCATTTTAATCTTGATCGCCTTGATTGTTGCGGGCGGGTTGCGGATTGCCACCGCCGCCGGCCCGATAGTTTTTCTCGAAGCCGAGCAGTTCGCGGATTTCGGCGGCTGGGATCTGGATCAGCAATCCATGGAACAGATGGGGTCGCCGTATCTGCTCGCACACGGGCTGGGCGTGCCGGTCCGGGACGCGGTAACCACGGCCCGCTTTCCCGAGCCCGGCACTTATCATGCATGGGTGCGGACGCGCGATTGGGTTGCGCCGTGGAAAGCCCCGGGAGCACCAGGGAAATTTCAGTTGCTGGTCAACGGCCAGCCGCTGGCAGCAACCTTTGGGACGCAGAATCCGGCGTGGCATTGGCAGGATGGTGGCGTGGTCCGGGTGGAGCGCGAAGCTACCGTGGCGTTGCATGATTTGACAGGCTTCGAAGGCCGCTGTGACGCCATCGTGTTTTCTGCGGATCCGTCATTTACGCCGCCAGAGGAACTGGTCCCGCTGACCGCATTTCGTCGCGCCGCCCTCGGTTTGGCGGCAGCGCCGGAGGACGGCGGCACGTTTGACCTGGTGGTGGTTGGCGGCGGGATTGCCGGCACCAGTGCGGCGGTTTCGGCGGCGCGTAATGGATTGAAGGTTGCGCTGGTACAGGATCGCCCGGTCCTGGGCGGCAATGGCAGTTCCGAGGTGCGAGTCTGGCCGGAGGGCTACACCCGGCAAAAGCCTTTTACCCACATCGGGGACATCGTGGATGAACTAGTCCCACCGAAAGCTCCCGGCACCGGCAACGCCAAGGGCGGCGCGGTTTATGCCGATGCCCGCAAAACGAATCTGGTGGGAGCCGAACCCCAAATCACCCTTTTGCTCGAACATCGCGTGTTTGCGGTGGAATCCCGCAGTCATCGCCTCACAGCCGTGGTGGCGCAGCAGGTCCGGACGGCTCGCCGGGTAAGGCTCACGGCCACGCTTTTTGCCGACTGCACGGGCGATGGCACCGTCGGTTTTCTGGGCGGGGCGGATTATGCCATGACGCGTGAGGAACATCAGGGCTTGAGCAATCTCTGGAATGTGATGGATGCGTCCGACACCAATCAGGTGCTCAAATGCGAGTGCAAAGACAAAACCGCTCTGGCGATGGCTTGCGAGTCGGGCAATGTACCCCAACCGTTTCCCCACTGCCCGTGGGCGATTGATTTAAGCGATAAACCTTTTCCCGGTCGCAACCATTTCAAAGGCCAGTGGGGTTCCCAGAATCCGTTGCAAAATCTGGGAGGCTGGTTTTGGGAGAGCGGTTTTGACAAAGATCCCATCGCTGACGTGGAGCAAATCCGGGATTTGAATTTGCGCGCGATGTATGGAGCCTGGGATGCCCTGAAGAACGTGGATCATCTTTATCCCAATCATCGCATCGGCTGGGCGGCGTTCATTGCTGGCAAACGGGAGTCGCGCCGACTGCTTGGCGATCTCGTGCTGGCGGTGGATGACTTTCGCACAAATCGCGTCTTTGCGGACGGAGCTTTCCCCTGCTCCTGGCATATTGACCTGCATACTGCGGATCGCAATTTTCAAAAAGGACTGGAAGGCGAAGAATTCATTTCGCGCGCAACGGAAGGCAAGGATTACCAGTATCACGGTCCGTATTGGGCGCCGTATCGCTGTCTCTATAGCCGGAATATCACGAATCTCTTCATGGCCGGCCGCGACATCAGCGTGACACATGATGCGCTTGGCCCGGTGCGGGTGATGCGGACCTGTGGCATGATGGGAGAAATCGTGGGCAAAGCCGCATGGATCTGCGTGCGACACCAAACCACGCCGCGCGGGGTCTATGAAGAGTATCTGCCGCAGCTCCATGAACTGATGAACCAGCCGGGCGCAATGCGGCGCGCCAAGCTGGACGGCCCATTGACCTTGCCCGCCAAGTCGATTTGATTAACGCCTGGTAGGATGGCCGGCAGCCACCATGGGCTAGGAACCGACACGATACAATTTGCGAACGGTCTCGTGGAGGTTCAAGCCGGGCAAAGCGGTGCAGGGAAAAGCGAACGCATTGTTTTTGAAAAGCCACCACCGCCAATTACCATGAAACAACCAGGGTTATGCCGATGGAGTTTCCGGGTCTCCCAAGGCGGCTTACTGCTTTGGGGCCTCCTCTTTCTGTTTCTAGTGGCCAAGGCAAGTCCGCCGCCGGGTTATAGTCTTATCTGGGCAGATGAATTCAACGGCACTTCGCTTATTTCCACCAACTGGGGTTACCGCTATTTGGGCCCGCGTAATGATGCGGTTAATGTGACCAATGCCGTGGCGGTTACTAATGGCGCTTTGGTGATCACCACCTACACAGAGAATGGCACGAACTATACCGGCATGATTGGCACCAGCGGCAAATATGCGCCGCGCTACGGCTATCTGGAGGCGAGCATTCGCTGGGGCGATGCGCCGGGCGGATGGTCCGCGTTTTGGATGCAGGCTGACACCATGGGCAATGTCGGTAATCCGCACACCAATGGGACAGAGATCGATATTGTGGAACACCGTGCCCGCGATTCCAACAACGCCAATATCTCCAACCAGTCCGTAGCGAACCTGCATTGGGATGGTTACGGGGCCAATGAGCAATCGGTGGGCACCGGGTTGGTCGGCTCCGGTCTGGCCAGCGGGTTCCACACCTATGCCTTGGAATGGACGCCGGCTATCCAGAGATTTTACACCGATGGGGTGGCTCTGTATTCCGTCACCAATTCCACCGCGCTGGATCCCCTCGCTCCCGCAGTGGCGGTTTCGCAGACAAGCGAATATATCATCTTGAGTTCCGAGGTTCACAATGCCAACTGGGCGGGCACCATTCCCACCGGCGGCTATGGATCATTGGCCACCAGCACCACCAAAATGACCGTGGATTATCTGCGGGTGTATCAACTAACCGTGCCCGTGGCGCCGGCAAATATTACCGGAACACTATTATCCGGCGGGAAACTGGTCCTCACCGGCACGAATCTCAATGGCGGGCAAAACTTTCACTATGTGGTTTTATCCTCCACCAACGCCACGTTGCCCCTGGCCAACTGGAAGTTTCTGTCCACCAATTCATTCAGTCCGGACGGGACATTTCACTATACCAACACGCTTGTTTCCACTCTACGGGCAATGTTTTACGAGGTGAAGGCGGTGCCGTGAATCATCACCGCATTGCCGATTCAGTACTTTCTCCAGAAAACCGCATCAAAATAATTCGCCGGTAAACCTTACAGCAGCCAACGTGAAGAGATCAGAGCCTTTAAAAAGCGGCGGAGGGCCGTATTAGTCCAAGACGCTGGCGCGTTGACCGATGGCCTCCGAACCGCGCGAAGCTTCTGGGATTGCGTCAACCCGCTGGCGCTTTGGCCGACGGAATGGCGACCGGGAGACCGCGTCTGGCAAGTTCCCCGGCCGGTCCCCGGTTATTTTCCCAGCAGCGTCAGCGCGGCGTCGGCCATTTCCGGAGCCGTGAGACCGTGCCGGATATAAAGTTCCTCCGCCAGATAGGCGCTCTGCCCAAACTCGCCGCGAATGCCCATTGATTTTACCGAGTGTGCGATGCCGGCACGGGACAGCGTGTGTGACACCTGCGCGCCCATGCCGCCGATGATCTGGTGATCTTCGATGGTCACCACTTTGCCGCCGCAGTTTTTCACCGCCGCGCCAATGGTCGCGAGATCCACCTGGTTCACGAACGGATTATTGATGACGGTAGCCCGGACGCCTTTCGCCGCCAGCAGCTTGCCGGCTTCGATCGCTTGGTTCACCAGCACGCCGCAGCCAATGAGCACCACGTCGCTGCCTTCGGCTAGCAATTGCGCCTTGCCCCACGGAAATTGCGCCCCACTGATCCACGTTAGCGGATAATTTTCACGTCCCACGAAGAAGAGGTAATTTTCGCCGTCCTGGCCCGCCGCGCGGTCGGCGGCATATTTTTTGATGGCCTGGTACATCAGCGATTCCGCCTCGTCCGGGCAACTTGGCGCGATGACGCAGGTATGCGGAATGGCCGAGACGGCTGCGAAAAAGGTCGTTGCCTGATGGCTCGCGCCATCCGCCGCGTCTTGAAAGCCGACGTGCGAGAACAGGGCGATGACCGGAGCCTGTGAGAGCGCGGCCATGGTCAAAGGCAGATTCCCTTTCGTCACCCCGAATTGACCGAAAGTATCCACAATCGGAATGAAGCCCGATTTTGCAAAGCCCGCGCCGACGCTGATCATGTTGGCTTCGGCGATGCCGACTTCAACCCAGCGATCGGGAAAACTTTTTTGGAACAGGCTGATGCCGGTCGAGCCTTGCACGTCGGACGAAATGGAATACACCGGCAAGCCTTCCTGCGCCGCGCGCACGACGGCTTTCGCCAGGCCGGCCTGCACTTTGTCCGTTTTCGGTTTGACCGGAGCCCCGGCCCCGGCAGCGGTGGCCCTGGCTTGCTTCGCCGCCGCTTTTTGTTCCCACTCCGAGCGCAGGGTTTTTGCCCAATGGGCAAATTCCTCCGGCGCCTCGCCGCCCCAGATTTCGTTTACGAACTCCATGATCTTTTCGCCATTGGCCAGCGGGAAGCCGTGGCCGCCGGACGCGCTTTCCATCGTGGCTTTCACGCCGAAACCTTTGATGGTTTTCACCTGAACACACACCGGCCTGGCCGGATTTGCCTTTGCTTCGGCGATGGCTTTATCAATGGCTTGATACACTTTTTCCAGATGGTGGCCTTCGGGCACGTTCATGATGTTCCAACCGAGCGCGCTGTGGCTGGCGAACGACGGCCCCATGCTGAAGGCATCTTTGCCGATGCGGCCGGAAAGCTTGGTGTCGTTGTCTGAAATCACGACGACGAAGGGATTCATGCGGCCTTTGAGCGCCAGGCCGGGAATCGCCGCGAACGCTTCCTTGGCTTCGCCTTCCATGCTCGCGCCGTCCGACACGGTGATGAGGGTCACGCGGTCGTTCCCGGCAATTTTGTCCGCCATCGCCAGGCCCTGCGCCTGCGGCAGCGTCGAGCCGAGCGGGCCGTTGCTCAGCAGCACGCCTTCGGGATTCAGATGCGATTCGCCGTGGCCGGTGAGTTTGCTCTTAATACTGCGAAAACCCTTCAAATCCTCAAACGTCAGGCTGTCGAAACCGTAGAGGGCGCGCAAGGCATAGACGCCGTTTTCCGCATGGCCGGCGTCGTTGACAAAATGAAAAGCCTCGTGCCATGGGCGTCCTTGCGTGGCAAACATAATGCCGTGGATCGCGGACATGATTTCGGCAAACCCGGCCGGGCCGCCCCAGTGGCAGGCGGCGCCGCCGTTGACGGCGTGAAGATTCATCAACGCTATGAGCGCGCGGCTGGCGCGCGGATCGGCAAGCGTGACTTCCGCGCCGCCGGCATTTCTCACCCGCACCGGATATCGGGGCGCGGCTTTGGGCGTGGGCGCGAGTTTGGAGGTAAGTTTGAGCGGCGCCAGCGGCGGCGCTGCGACTGGTTTTACGACAGAGGTGTCAGCAGCCATGATTTGTTAATAATGTTAAGGAATTAACATTAATTTAAATGCCGCCGCTGGAAAAGAGGGAAAATTTTGAAATTTATGCAATTCATTCATCAGGCCTGTGGCGCTGGAGGTGGGCGACGCCGATCTCAGCCCCTCTGCGCAGTTCTTACGCCATGGAACGGGCCGCCCCACCACCGCCCTGCCGGATGCGCCGCCTACCCTGCGGAAGGCAAAGCATTCCCGTTCTGGATCAATGCCCCACCACCGGTCTTTTGCTCTGTGTCGAGGGCAGGGTAATGCCCCGATCATCTTTTACCTGCTTCACGCCGCGAAGCAGCCAAAGTGCATTGACCACGTGCTGTTGTTCGATTGCGTCCGCCAACGTGTTACCCACCGTAACCACCCCATTATGAACCGAGAGGTTCAGGCTGTGGTGGATGCTCGGGTCCGTCATGAGTAATTTGAAAATCTCATTATTAATGACAATGTCCGCTGCCTGATGCTGGGGAATATGCGTCACCATCGGTGGTACCAGATTAGTTTCAGTAGCGGTGCCGGTCGGCCTATTTGGTTCGGCAGCGTAGCTGGTGGCGGCGGCGAACGCCAGTACGAGGCCAAGAATTACTTGGCATCCGGTGTTGTTGGTGATCAAGTTGCTCTCTTTGCTGGCTGGCTTATTTTTATTTTTCATGCTGCCAGAGTAGGCTGAGGCAATGGGTCTTTGCCATGGGGTGAAACCCGGTGAGGTGTATTACAGCGGTCTGATTGGTGGATTAAGAAGTTCCGGCACCATTTAAGAAATCAAAAGTGTCACCAAACTGTCATTTGCTTCCAGCCGGCGATCAGTGGACAATGGGCCGCGACATGGCGCGCATTCTTTATAGCTGTTGTGGAGAAGGCCAGGGACATTCATCGCGCGTGCTTACCATCACGCGGGCGCTCACCTGGCTCGGGCATGAAGTGAAAATCCTTGCCAGCCACAAGGCCTTCAAGGTGTTGCAGACGCGCCTGCCGGACGTGCAGCAAATCCCCGGGTTCACGTTTGTTTATCATAACAACCGTGTGGAACTGCTCGCCAGCTTTTGGGCCAACCTGCCGCTGGTCCGCCAACGGCGCGGGGTCATTCGCGAGATCGTGAAGTTGATCGAAGATTGGCAGCCGCACCTGGCCATCACGGACTTTGAGCCATTCCTGCCCCGAGCCGCCGAATTGACCCACCTGCGCTGCATCAGTCTGGATCATCAGGGCGTGATCCCCTTCGCGCGCCCCGCGTTGTCGTTGGACCAGTTGGTTTCCGCGCAGGCCGCGCGCTCGGTCGTCTGGCTGACCGATTATCACACGGAGGCGCATTTTGCCACGTCGTTTTATTACCCACCTCTGCCACCCGGCACGAACGTGGAATTCTTCCCGCCCATCCTCCGCCAGAAAGTTTTGGACATCGCCCGCGCGATGACGGTCATGTGGTGGTCTATCAGACCAGCAGCTCGTTTACCCGGCTGCCGGAACTGCTCCACCAACTGCCGTTTCACTTCAAGGTGTTCGCGTATGAAGAACGCGACGGCCGGGACGGTAACATCAGTTATTATCCGCGAGCGGACGAGCGATTCATCGAGGAAGTTGGCGGCGCGGCTTGGGTGTTGACCAACGGCGGCTATACTTTGATGAGCGAGTCGCTGTATCTGGGCAAACCTGTGTTCTCGCTGCCAGTCGCGTGGCAGTTCGAGCAGTGGCTCAATGCGCGCTATCTCGAGGACCTTGGGTACGGGCTGATGTGCGATGACCTGCAGGATTTCCCGGTGAAAATGCAGGACTTCCTGGGCCGGCTCAGCCGGTATCGCGAAAACATTGCCCGCGAGAACTTTTTCGGCAACGAGCGGGCGCTGGCGCGCGTCCTTGCCTTTTTGCCGGCAGCGCAACCGTCGGCGACTCAAACTGCCGAGGTCGGTTTGGCCGTCGGCACAACCAGAAAATCACCCCTCTGATGCAATAGAGCATTGACAGATAATATGTCCCCTGAGGTTGGCATTACGACCCTCGAGAATTTATGTGAATGCGCTAACTCCGATTGAACTGCCGCCTCACAGGGCAGTTTCCGCCAGTAATTTCTGAACCACGGCTTCAACGTGTTGGGGTTGCAAACCGAGCGCGCGGACCTTACCGGTGCGGTCCATGACGGCATAGGTGGGATAATAATGCACCGCCCAGGCGCTCTCGGACTTCAGTTCCGCATCGCGGGCAGCCGGGTATTCCATGTGGTGGCTCCTGGAGTTGGTATCAAAATTTTCCTGCCCGCGCTTGCTCGTGCAGACGCCGATGAGCACCAATCCCCTAGGCTGATACTTTTTGAGCAATTCGTTGTTATGGGGAATGGCCGCCATGCAGGGACCGCACCAGGTGGCATAAAAATCCACAACGACGACTTTGCCCTTCAAGTCGGCAGGCTTGATTTCACCATTGATCCATCCGGTGACTTCCAGCGCCGGCATCGGTTTGCCTTCCAAGGTGGCATGGCTGACGCGATTCTCTGGTTTGCTGTCCCAAGTCCAGCTGTCGGGAAATTCACCGGCGGAAGCGGACAGCGTGCCCCAGATCAGTGAACCCAAGGCGATAAACCGTATTTTCTTTGCGCTCATGTGCTTGGATTACCAAAACCAGCGCCGGCTGACAACGGTGAATCTCTCCGCCGGGCGGCGAAAAGAAGGACCATCGGAATCAAGGCTGATCCCTATTCAGGTCTGGTGGGCAGCAACTGATACACATTTTTTACCAATTCCGCCAACGGTGAAACAAAACTGCGGGCGACAGTCGGGCGCAGATGTGTTAGTCTCCTATCCATATTTAAAAATTCGCCATTTATGAACCAAGTTAAAGCCTATTCTGCCGCCAGCGCCACCGCGCTGCTGGCTTCCACCAAGATCAATCGCCGCCAACCGATCGCCAGCGACGTGCAGATTGAAATACTCTACTGCGGCGTCTGCCACTCCGATCTGCACTACGCCCGCAATGAATGGAACTTCACCCAATATCCGGCCGTGCCGGGCCACGAGATTGTCGGTCGCGTGACCGCTGTCGGCGGGGGCGTGAAGAAATTCAAGGTGGGTGACACCGTCGGCGTGGGCTGCCTGGTGGATTCGTGCCGCACCTGTCCCGACTGCCGCTCTGGCCTGGAGCAATTCTGTCTGGACATGACGATGACCTACGGCAGCCTGGACAAGCACCTCAACGCTCCGACCCACGGTGGTTATTCGCAGAGCATCGTCGTGAGGGAGGACTTCGTGCTGCGCATGCCGGCCAACCTCAACCTCGCCGCCGCCGCACCGCTGCTCTGCGCAGGCATCACCACGTATTCACCGCTGCGCCACTGGAAGGTCGGCCCCGGCCAAAAGGTCGGCATTGTCGGCCTCGGTGGCCTCGGCCACATGGGCGTGAAATTCGCCAAAGCGTTTGGCGCGCACGTTGTGCTCTTCACCACCTCGCCGGGCAAAGTGGCGGACGGCAAACGCCTTGGCGCCCACGAGGTCGTCATCTCCACCGATGCGGCGCAAATGGCCGCGCACGCTAACAGTTTCGACTTCATTCTAGATGCCGTCTCCGCCACGCACGACCTCAATGCTTATTTCAATCTACTGAAACGCGACGGCAACCTGACGCTCGTCGGCGCGCCCGAGAAACCGTTGCCGGTGGCGGCGTTTCCGTTGATCTTCCGCCGCCGCTCCTTCTCCGGCTCGCTCATCGGCGGCCTGCCTGAGACGCAGGAAATGCTGGATTTCTGCGGCCAGCACAACCTCACCTGCGACATCGAAATGATCCGCATGGACGAGATCAACACCGCCTACGAGCGCATGCTCAAGAGCGATGTGAAGTACCGCTTCGTGATTGATATGGCCTCCCTCAAGGCGGAATAACCAGCGACAGGTCAAATAAGCAAAATATGAACATCATTCGAGCTGGCTCACAGCCATCCGCCAAAGGACCGGCTGACTGGTTCACCGGCACCGTGCGCATTGACTCGCCGTTCAAGGGCAGTGATTCCGCGCGGGTAAGTGGTGCGATGGTCACATTTGAACCCGGCGCGCGAACCGCGTGGCACACTCATCCGCTGGGACAAACGCTCATCGTGACCGCCGGCTGCGGACGGGTGCAGCGCGCCGGTGGTCCGATTGAAGAAATCCGCCCGGGCGATATTGTGTGGTTTTCGCCGGGCGAAAAGCATTGGCATGGCGCAGCGCCGGCCACGGCCATGACGCACATCGCCATCGCGGAGTTGCTCGATGGCAAGGCGGTTGACTGGTTGGAAAAGGTCAGCCACGAAGAGTATCCGGGCTGATCCGGGGCGAACCGTTAAGCCGTTGCTTGACCGCCCGCGTGGTTGGGGCACACTCAACTCATGCCGACCAATGTTTTGGGTGGAGAATTACAATCCTGCTGCCAATCGCCCGTGACCGGATTTTATCGCGATGGTTATTGCCGCACGGGGCCGGAGGATCGCGGACTGCATACGGTATGCTGCCAGGTCACCCAGCCCTTCCTCAACTATCTGGCATTGCAAGGCAACGACCTCATCACCCCGCGCCCCGAATATGATTTTCCCGGCCTGACGGAAGGCGACCGCTGGTGTGTTTGCGTGCGGAGCTGGGCACAGGCGTTTGCGGCGGATTGCGCGTCACCGGTGGTACTGGAGGCCTGTCACATCTCGGTGCTGGAATTCGTGGATCTGGAATCGTTAAAAGCCCACGCGATCGAGGGCTGAGCGCCCACGCGGCGGGAGCCGGACCGGGAAATTATTTTGCCGCACGATTGTTTCCCCCCAAGTTGCATTCCGACGGTGTGTTTAGAGCTTCGGAAATACTCCACCCATACCATCCGAATCCATCGCGTGCATATCCGGGCATCGCCTGCCACTACTCTCTGGCGAACAGAACGTGCTGCCGGCCAGCGTTTATTTTAACTTTGCCAAAATAAACCCCGTTGCTAAGGTATTGTCGCAAGTTTGAAATACTCGGATTAAATCCTCATTTTTAATCTTGCATAAATGGTGGATTCGTATTTTCGAATGCCACTTTTGCCTGCACAAATCTGTTTGCCGGGCAAGGTGCCGCGAGGCATAACCTGGGGCGCCTTTTGAGTAATAAAAGACGTCAATGGAATCAATCGAGCGGAAGGGTGGCTGAGTGGTTAAAGGCACCTGACTCGAAATCAGACATACGCGCAAGCGTATCGGAGGTTCGAATCCTCTCCCTTCCGCCATTTTTCAAGCACTAGGTAGCGCTCCGATCTTGCGGAGGGCTAACCGGGTTAATGGTTGCTTAACGAATTATATTCCCCATGCTCTGCGGATGAGAGTTTCCCCACTTGTCCTCCGGTTCGGCGCATTGTTTTAGTTTGGGCTGTCCGCCATGGATTGCCAGGCGGCGCTTTCTGTCGTCGCCAGTGAAGCGGCGTTCGAGCCAAACACGAATGACCTTGTCTCCTGGAACCAGTGCACCATCAACGTGGGTGAACCGAATCCGATGCTGGTGACCAATTCGCTGGGTGGCATCCATGTGAGCGTGGCCCAGCCCGCGGGCAGCGCGGATTTTATTCTGGAAAACCCGCCATTTCAGAGCGATCAAAATGCTTTTGTCGCGGGGCGAGCAAACCAGGAATGGCTCGTATGGACACAGGCACTGTGAATCATCCCCACGCCCAGCCCGTGAGGCGGCCGGAGCGTAGCGAAGGCCGACGAAAGGGCTGGGATCTGCTTTCGTGACCAACAACGCCGGCAACCATGTGACCTTCGTCGGCGTACTCGATTCAGCGCCTGAAATCAGCTGGATCACGCTGAAGGATGGCTCGTTTAATTCCGCTGCGAGCTATTTTCTCATGGGCCAAATTGGTCTGGTAACGGGGGGCAAACCAACCGCGCCGGAACTCGTCATAGACCGGTCCGCGGCGGTTACGCCCTGCAATGGCCTACGAACGTGGAGGTTTTCCACGTGCAGGTGGCCACAAATCTGGCACCAGCCACCCATTGGCAGGTTTGGCCGGTAGCACACAGAAGATAGGCGGGGTTATTTCGGAATTCATCGGGCAGGCTTCCGACCGCATGACTTTCTTCCGATTGGCCAATATCAGCCCGTGAATGCTTGGCTGGCCTTGAGTTCGAATCCCACCCCTTCCGCCATATATTGTTGACCATTGCAAGATATGAACACAAAAAAACAACCCGTTCTTGTTTTTTTTGGTCGACCTTTCATTCTTAACACCTCGCTTGTCCTGAAAAAGCTCTCTTGCTTAAGCTCGTTGGGAGTAGTGCCCGAGGTTTTTTCTTTTCCAGAAATTTAAACTCATTCGGCTTCCTGGCTTGTGATCTGCTTGATGGAAAGTTGACATCTACCGTCCCTTGACAAATGCCAGTCAGTCAGTTGTTTCATGAATTGCATATTTCGCAATTTGAGCGATTTTTTATTAGCACTGTCTGTCGCCAGCTTTGCCATCTTATGGAAACATGATGTGCAAAACGAATTCCATTATAATGCGGTTAATCTGCGAAGTGCTTCGCCGCCGTTTATTTTCATCGGGCTGGCCTTTATTGCTTATCATTTGAGCCGGTCGTGTCCCTGTCGCCAGCGAATCCAAGGGCTGCTGCTGGGTGCGGCCTTCGCGCTTTGGGGCTGCGAACAATTTCTGCAGGCCAGCCCCTGGCTGACCCTCATGGATGACCTGGTGATTGGAATTTTCGTGTTGGATTTGGGAATCATTATGGCGAGCCAGCTTCTTCAAAAGGAATGATTCTGATCCCATGCCTGCTTGTGAGGTGCTGACTCTTTTTTATCACGGTGGCAAAATTAAATCAGGATTTGCGAGGGCAGCTTTTGGTTCATAGGGTTTTTGCTCGCGCAAAATTTTATTAGCGGCGTCGCCAAACTCAAAGCTGCCTTAAATCAAAGGGCTTTTGCATCAACCTCGCCCCGCCCATACATTCGCTTCCTGATTTTTCATCTTTGGCACACCCGCTGCTTAGCAATGGATGACAGCATGGATTTCACCGCCATATTTATGACTATCGTTGACTCAAGTTTTTGCTTCCGGGCATTTGACGATAGTTTTTATTTCCAACGTCTTACCCTGATTGACATCTGCTGCGGCCCTCCAGTGGCTCGTTGATTTATATGCGACGGATTTTTCGGAACCAAATTAATGAATTTTGTTAACCGGGCAGTCGGCAAGACTAATCATATTTTGCCGGGGCCAATTGCAGGAATTTTTTGAAAAAAACTCTAGTGGCCAACGCTGCCACCGTGCGCTGGGAAGCGCTGACATGGGAAGAAATCGCCGGTCTTCGCCGAAAGGGCGTGGAAACCTGCTTGCTTCCCGTCGGCGCGACCGAGCAGCACGGGCCGCATCTGGGCATCGGCATGGACTCGGCGAACGCCGGGTTTCTCTGCCATGCCGTCTCGGCGCTGACCGGCGTGCCCGTTTTACCGGCAATTCGCTACGGCTGCTCACTCGGCCATTCGCTGCGCTGGCCGGGAACGATTTCGCTTCAGCCGAACACGCTCACGGAAACAGTCGCGCAAATCTACGACTGGATTCACGACTACGGCTTCCGCCGTTTGTTCATCGTGAATGGCCACGTAACCAACGCCGCACCATTGCGATGCGCGCTGGAAATCATTCGCAGTCGTTACGACGACGCGCTCGTCCGGCTGGTCAACGTTGCGGAAATCAGTCCCCGCGTGCGAGCGGAATTTTTCGCCGACGCCGAGGATTGGCACGCCAACGCCGCCGAAACGTCGCTCATGCTAGCGCTCGCGCCGGACTTGGTACGGCCAAAAAAAATTAAACAAGCAGACGACGAGGATCGCACTGCGAACCTCGTCTTCACTCACCCGGTGAACCGCACCAGCAAAAACGGTGTCACTGGCTTTCCCAGCCGCGCCACGAAGCGTCAGGGCAAAACCCTGTTCCAGATGATGGTCGAGGATTTGACTGCGCTCGTGCAACGGGGTAACAAAGAAAAACCTCCGTTAAAGCATAGTTATTTCAAAGTCGTTCCATGAATTCCAAAACCAAACCCGGCCAAAAAAATTGGGCCGCATTGCAAAAAAATTTATCGGCGCAGGGCGTAAAATATTGCCTCGGCGCGTATGTGGACATCCACGGCGTGCCGAAAGGCAAGTTCGTGCCGATTGACCATTTCGCGCATTTCGCTAGCGGCTCCGAGCTTTACACTGGCTACGCGCTCGATGGCCTTGGCCAGGCACCGAACGACGATGAAATTTCATCCGTGCCGGATTTGAATCACATCATCCAGTTGCCGTGGCAGAAGGAAGTTGCGTGGATGCCGGCGGACAATCATTTCCACGGCAAGCCGTATCCCCTCAACTCGCGCGTGCTGCTGAAAAATGTTTTGGCCGAGGCGGAAAAAATGGGGTTGACCTTCAACCTCGGCATCGAGTGTGAAATCTACGTGCTCAAGCAAAACGAGCGTGGCGAACTCCTGGTGCCGAACAGCGACGATAATCTCGACAAGAGCTGCTACGACGTGAAGCGCTTCATGGACGTGTTTCCATGGCTCGACGAAATGGTTACGACGATGAACGGACTTGGCTGGGACGTTTACTCGCTCGACCACGAGGACGGCAATTCGCAGTTCGAGTTTGATTTCAATTACGCCGACGCGCTGACGATGGCGGACCGCTACATCTTTTTCCGCTACATGGCGAAAATTATCGCGGCGAAGCACGGACTGCTGGCGACCTTCATGCCAAAACCGTTCGCGGACAAAACCGGCAACGGCGCGCATTTCAACATGTCGCTCGCGGACAAACGCTCGGGGAAAAATCTATTCAAATCGGACAAAGACCCGCGCGGCCTCGGGCTTTCGCCGCTGGCGTATTCGTTCATCGCGGGCATTTTGCGGCACGGTCGCGCGCTGTGCGCGGTATTCGCGCCGACGGTGAACAGTTATAAACGCCTGATTCGGCGCGGCGCGATGAGCTATTATTTCTGGGCACCGGTGTTCAATTCCTTCGGCACGAACAACCGCACGAATTCCATCCGCGTGCCGATGAACGGCGGTCGTTGCGAAAGCCGCAACGCTGATTCCGCGTGCAATCCGTATCTTGCCGCCGCGCTGGTGCTGGCCGCCGGCCTCGAAGGCGTGCGCGAGAAACTCGATCCGGGCGAACCGCATCACGAAAACCTTTACGAACTGTCGCCCGCCGAGTTGGAAAAAATCGGCGTGCAGGAATTGCCGCGCACGCTCGGCGAGGCGGTGGACGCGTTCGAGGCCGATCCGTTCGTCACGAAAATTCTCGGCCAGGAATTGCGCGATGAGTTCATCAAATACAAGCGCGCCGAGTGGACGGAGTATCACCAGAGCGTGAGCCAGTGGGAAATCGACCGCTACGCGCGGCTGTTCTGAAAATTTGGTGGCAGAAAACACATTAAACCAAATAAAAATAGGAGAAACATGAAACTAAAGAAAATGCTCGTTAACACGCTGATTGGCGCGGTCAGTCTGACCATCGCCAACGCCGCGCCCATCAAAATCGCTTACAGCGACTGGCCCGGCTGGACCGTGCTGGAAATAGCCAAGCAAAAAGGCTGGTTCAAAGAAGCCGGCCTCGATGTCGAACTCGACTGGTTCGATTACTCGCCGTCCATTGACGCTTTCGGGGCGGGCAAGGTGGACGCCGTGACCATTGTGGCCGGCGACGCGCTGGTCTCCGGCGCGAGCGGCGCGAAAAGCAAATTCGTCTGCCTCACGGATTACAGTGAAGGCAGCGACATGATTGTCGGCGGGCCGGGAGTCAATTCCATCAAGGATTTGAAGGGTAAAAAAGTCGGTGTGGAATTGACGCTGGTGGAACATGAGCTGTTGCTGCAAGCGCTCAAGGTCAACGGCATGGGCCAGTCGGATGTGACGCTCGTTGGCACGGCGACGGACAAGACGCCGCAAGCGCTCGCGTCTGGCCAGGTCTCGGCCGTCGGCGCGTGGTATCCCATCGCGGGTCAGGCGCTCACGCAGGTGGCTGGTTCCAAAAAACTGTTCACCAGCGCGGACGCGAAAGGGTTGATCTTCGATGTGATCGCTGTCAACCCGACAAGCTACGGCGCGCACAAGGAAGAATGGACCAAGATCGCGGCGATTTTCTACAAGTGCGTCGCGTATCTGAAAGACCCCGCGACCAAGGATGACGCCGTGAAAATCATGGCCGCGAAGGTCGGCGCTGATCCGGTGGAATACGCGAAGAACATTCCCGGCACGCATTTCCTCACCGTGCCCAAAGCGAAACAATGCCTGAAGCAGAGCGACGACATGCTCTCCATCTACGGCTCGATGAAGTTGAGCGACGAGTTCTATCTCGCCAACGGCGTTTACAAGCAATCGCAAAAGCCGTCCGACTATATCGTGACGAGCATCGTCAACGGCCTGAAATAACCGCCGATCATGGCCAATCACGACTGGCTGGGATTGAAGCAGGAGCTGCCGCAACGGCGGCGGCTCCTGCTGACAGCCGCGTCGTTTCTCGTGCCGCTCACCGTCTGGTGCGTCGTGAGCTATGTGCCGTGGGTTTGGCATCCGCTCATGCACATAACCGACGCGGGCAGCGTGGATTATTTTTCTAGCGGACTGGATGTGCCGCGCGAAACTTTTTTCAAGGAAGTAGCCAAGGCCAAGGCCGCCGGACTGGATGTGCCGCAAGGCATCCGCGTCAATCCGCCCTATCTGCCCGCGCCGCATGAAGTGGTCCGCGCCTTTTACACTGCGTTCAAAACGCCGCCGCGCTTGCAGGACGAACCGTGGCTGCACCAAAGCCTCGGGCGCAGCATTCGCACGATTTTTCTCGGTTTCTTTTTTTCGTCACTGATCGGTTTGCCGCTGGGAATTCTCTCCGGCACCTACCGTGTTTTTGCGAAGTTGCAGGAACCGTTCATTGAATTTTTCCGCTATCTGCCTGCGCCCGCGTTCGGCGCGCTGTGCGTGGCAATTCTCGGCATCGAAGACGCGCCGAAAGTCGCCATCATCGTCATCGGCACTTTTTTTCAGCAGGTGTTGGTCATCGCCAACAGCGTGCGCAAGGTGGATCCGGCGTTGATCGAAGCCGCGCAAACGCTCGGCGCCTCGAAATGGAAGCTCGTCAGCCGTGTCGTGATTCCGGCGTCGATTACCGACATCTACACCGACATGCGCATCCTGCTCGGTTGGGCGTGGACTTATCTCATCGTCGCCGAAGTCGTCGGCACGATGTCTGGCATCACGCTCTTCATCAATCAGCAGGCGCGCTACCGCAATTTCGACAATGTTTACGCCGCCATCACAATGATCGGCATCATCGGCCTCTCGACCGACATGGTGCTCGCGGGCCTCGGCAGGATTTTGTTTCCGTGGAAAGCCCGCGGCGCGCGCAAACCGCGCACTCACACGCTGTTTCCGTTGTTCGACCCGATTCCGCTGAATCCGCCGAAGCCGAAAAAAGTTCAACTCGAAGCCAATGTCGCCCAGTGAAATAAGACTTCCCGATTACCGCGATTTCGCGCCCTCGGTAGCCGCGCGCTTCGACCGCATCCGCACGCGGCCGGTGATCTTGAGGATTCGCGACTTGAAAAAATCTTTCGGCGCGAACGGCGGCACGCATGTCGTGTTCGACCGACTTTCGATTGACATTCATCGCCGCGAATTCATTTGCGCCGTCGGGCCTTCCGGCTGCGGCAAATCGACATTTGCCCGCATTGTCGCCGGTTTGGACGAGGCGTCCGCCGGCGAAATCCTGCTCGACGGCCAGCCGGTTGCCGGCCCGGGCCCGGATCGCGGCATGGTGTTTCAGGGTTACACGCTGTTCCCGTGGCTGACCGTCCGCAGCAACGTGATGTTCGGCTTGCTGATGTCCGGCAAAGCCGAGAGCACCGCCGAATCCGAAGCGCGCGAATGGCTCGACATGGTTGGACTGTCGAAGTTTGAACATTCCTATCCGCACGAACTTTCCGGCGGCATGAAGCAGCGCGTGGCCATCGCCCGCGCGCTCGCCAACAACCCGCGTATTCTCATCATGGACGAGCCATTTGGCGCGCTCGATGCGCAGACGCGCGCGCAGATGCAACATTATCTTGTGCAAATCTGGAAGAAGGTGGATGTCACGATCCTGTTCATCACGCACGACCTCGATGAGGCGGCGTTTCTTTCGGACCGGATTCTCGTGATGGGCGCGAATCCCGGCGGCGTGCGCGAGTTCATTGAAAATCCCGTGCCGCGCCCGCGCTCGGCGGCGCAATTCATTTCGCCGGAATTTCTCGCGCTGAAAAAACGGCTGGAGCACCATATCCACCCGCCCGTCGAAGCCGAGGCCGCCGAAAAGCTTTCCATGATCAAGCTGACCGAGGCGGGCGACGAGGTGGAATGATTTTATGTTCAAGAAAGTTCTGATCGCCAACCGTGGCGCGATTGCCTGCCGCATTGTCCGCACGCTCAAAAAAATGGGCGTCGGCTCCGTCGCGATTTATTCCGACGCGGACGCGAATTCGCTGCATGTCGCGCAAGCGGACGAAGCCGTGGCCATCGGCGGCAACACGGCGGCGGAAAGTTATCTCGATTTTGAAAAGGTTTTCGCCGCCGCGCGGCAGACCGGCGCGCAGGCGATTCATCCCGGTTACGGATTTCTCAGTGAGAATGCCGACTTTGCCGAGGCGTGCGCCAAGGAAAGTTTAAAATTTGTCGGCCCCGCGCCGCAGCACATGCGCGATTTCGGGTTGAAACACACCGCGCGCGAACTCGCGTTGAAAAACGGCGTGCCGATGCTGCCGGGCAGCGGCTTGCTGGATTCGCTGGAGCACGGGAAGGCCGAGGCCGCGCGCATTGGTTTTCCCGTGATGCTCAAAAGCACGGCCGGCGGCGGCGGCATCGGCATGCGGATGTGTCCTGACGAAGTGACGCTGATCGAGGCGTTTGAATCGGTGAAGCGAATGGCCGCGAGCGCGTTCAAGCAGAGCGGCGTGTATCTCGAAAAATTTGTCGCCACCGCGCGGCACATTGAGGTGCAGATCTTTGGCGATGGCAATGGCAATGTCGTCGCGCTCGGCGAACGCGATTGTTCCGCGCAGCGTCGTAATCAGAAGGTCGTCGAGGAAACGCCCGCGCCCGGTTTGTCTGAGGAATTGCGCGCGTCGCTGCTCGATTCCGCCGTGCGGCTGACGCGTGAGGCCGGTTACCAATCCGCGGGCACGGTGGAATTTGTTTTCGATGTCAAAGATCTGAGATTTTATTTCCTCGAAGTGAACACGCGCCTGCAAGTCGAGCACGGCGTCACCGAGGAAGTCACCGGCGTGGATCTCGTCGAGTGGATGGTGAAACAAGCGGCGGGCGAACTGGATTTGTCCGGTTTTAAGCCGCAACCGTGCGGCGCGTCTATTCAAGTGCGCCTTTATGCGGAGGACCCCAACAAAAATTTCCAGCCCAGCTCCGGAATACTTACCGAAGCAAGCTTTCCCGCGAACGCCCGCATGGAAAGCTGGGTGGAACACGGCTCGGACATTCCGCCGTTCTACGATCCGATGATTGCCAAGATCATCGTGAAAGCGCCGACGCGTGCGGAAGCCATCACAAAATTAAAAGCCGCGCTCGCGGAAACCAAAGTTGCCGGTATTGAATGCAACTTGGAATATCTGCGCCAGGTCGTCGGCAGCGTGGAGTTCGCCACGGGCGACATTCACACAAAATGGCTCGCGACCTTTCCGTATCGGCCGGCGACGATTGATGTCATCGAGCCGGGCACGCAAAGCAGCATTCAGGATTATCCCGGCCGCACCGGTTATTGGTCCATCGGCGTGCCGCCGTCCGGCCCGATGGATGATTTTGCGTTCCGCATCGGTAATCAACTCGTCGGCAATCCCACGAGCGCCGCCGGGCTGGAACTCACGTTGTGCGGACCGAAAATGAAATTCAATCTCGACGCCACCATCGCACTCACCGGCGCGGAAATGGAAGCCGATCTCGACGGCAATCCCGTTCCGTATTGGCGCAGCATCCATGTCCGCGCGGGCAGCGTGTTGCGGCTGCAAAAGATCAAAGGCGCGGGCTGCCGGACTTATCTTGCGGTGAAAGGCGGCTTTGACGTGCCGGATTATCTCGGCAGCAAAGCGACATTCAGCCTCGGAAAATTTGGCGGTCACGCCGGACGCACGTTGCGCCACGGCGACGTGCTGCACGTAAATCGCGTTGCCGAACCATTCGCACCTGTGCGCGTCGCGCCGGAAAAACTCGTCCCGAAATATTCCTCGCACTGGGAAATCGGCGTGCTTTACGGCCCGCACGCCGCGCCGGATTTTTTCACGGAAGAATTCATCGAGATATTTTTCAGCACCGATTGGAAGGTGCATTACAACAGCGACCGCACCGGCATCCGCCTGAACGGTCCGAAGCCGGATTTCGCGCGCACCGACGGCGGCGACGCTGGCTTGCATCCGTCCAACATCCACGACAACGAATACGCCATCGGCACGATTTGTTTTACGGGCGACATGCCGGTGATTCTCGCCAAGGACGGCCCGAGCCTCGGCGGTTTCGTCTGTCCCGCGAGCATCAGCAAGGCGGAATTTTGGAAGGTCGGTCAGTTGCGACCCGGCGACACCGTGCGTTTCGTGCGGATGCAATTTGCCGATGCGCTCGAAACCGAACGCAACGACGACGAAGCCATTCAACAACTGAACGGTGAAAAATTTTCGCTCGCGCCGACGATCATCACCCAGAAATCGTTGCCGCAAAATCCCGCGATCTTGCACAGCCTTCCCGCGACGGGGAATCACCCCGGCGTCGCCTATCGACAGGCGGGTGACAAATATATTCTCATCGAATACGGCCCGCTCGTGCTGGATTTCGCGCTGCGTTTCCGCGTGCATCTGCTGATGGAATGGTTTGCGAAAAATCCAGTCGCGGGCGTCATCGAATTGTCGCCCGGCGTGCGTTCCTTGCAGGTGAATTACGACAGCCGCGTGATTTCGCCGGAGAAGTTGATCGGCATTTTGGCGAAAGCCGAAAGCGAGTTGCCCGCCGTCGAGTCGCTCGAAGTGCCCACGCGCATCGTGCGCATGCCGTTGTCCTACGACGATCCAGCGATTCATAGGGTCATCGAAAAATACATCCAGGGCGTGCGTCCCAAAGCGCCGTGGTTGCCGAGCAATATTGAATTCATCCGCCGCATGAACGGCCTCGACAGCGTCGAGCAGGTGATGAAAACGGTGTTCGATGCTAACTATCTCGTGCTCGGTCTGGGCGACGTTTATCTCGGTGCGCCGGTCGCCGTGCCGGTGGATCCGCGTCATCGCTACGTAACCACAAAATACAATCCCGCGCGCACCTTCACCATCGAAAATGTCGTCGGCATCGGCGGCGTTTACATGTGCATCTACGGCATGGAAGGCCCCGGCGGGTACCAGCTTTTTGGGCGCACCGCGCAGATCTGGAACACGCATCGCAGCACCAAAGATTTCGAACCCGGCAAGCCGTGGCTCCTGCGCTTCTTCGATCAGGTGAAATTTTATCCGGTAAGCGCGAAAGATTTGTTGGAATTCCGCAAAGCGTTTTTGCACGGGCGCGTGAAGCTGGACATCGAGGTAAGCACGTTCAGTTTTCCGCAATACCGGAAATTTCTCGCCGACAACGCCGCGAGCATCACCGAGTTTCGCGAGCAACAGCAGAAAGCCTTTACCGAAGAACGCGAACGCTGGGTCAAAGATGGCTCCATCAATTTCACCAGCGCCGCGGAGTCCGCGCCCGCTGCGGATGAACTGGTCGCACCGGCGAACGGCGAACTCATCGCCTCGCCGATCACCGGCAACATCTGGACTGTGCTCGCGAAGGAAGGCGAACGCGTGTCTGCCGGACAAAAAGTTATCGTCGTGGAAGCGATGAAAATGGAAGTCGGCGTGGAAGCGCCGTTCGCGGGCGTCATCAAAAAAATCGCCGCTGCGCCCGGAAAACTTGTCAACGCTGGTCAGGCGCTGGCGATCATCGAAAAGGAAAACGCTTGAGCACGGGAATCTCACTCGACCTGATTTCGCTGCGCCGCGCGTATGCCGACGGCACGCTGATGCCCGTGCAAGTGGTCGAAGAAGTTTTGCGCCGCGCGGAGGATCCGAGGTTTCCGCATGTGTGGATTGAGAAACTCGGCCGCGAAGACCTGCTCGCGCTGGCGAAAGCATTACCACCGAAGTCCACAGCGGAACTCCCGCTCTACGGCGTGCCGTTCGCCATCAAAGACAACATTGATATCGCGGGAATCAAAACCACGGTCGGTTGTCCGGCGTTCGCTTATGCGCCGGAAAAATCCGCGACGGTGGTCGCAAAACTTATTGCGGCTGGGGCGTTGCCGATCGGCAAAGCCAATCTCGATCAATTCGCCACCGGCCTCGTAGGCACGCGCTCGCCGTTTGGGATTTGCCAGTCGGTTTTTGATCCCGAATACATTTCCGGCGGCTCGAGTTCGGGTTCCGCCGTCGCCGTGGCGTCTGGCATGGTGACATTTGCGCTCGGCACGGACACCGCCGGTTCCGGTCGCGTGCCAGCATCGTTCAACAACATCGTCGGTTTAAAACCAACCAAAGGTTTGTTGAGCACGAACGGAGTCTTTCCCGCGTGTCGCTCGCTTGATTGCGTTTCCATTTTTGCCGGCAGCTGCCACGACGCGCAGACGGTGCTCGATGTCGCCGCCGGATTCGACGCGGGCGATGCCTATTCCCGCGCGCTGCCGAAAAGCACGCCGACGATCGCGACAAATTTCAAGTTCGGCGTTTTGCCGATAGCGCAGCGGGAATTTTTTGGCGACACTGAAGCGGCTGAACTTTACGAGCAAGCCATCGCCAGTTTTCGTGCGGCTGGTGGCGAGCCGGTGGAATTTGATTACGCGCCGTTCGCGCAGGCGGCGGCGCTGCTTTACGCCGGGCCGTGGGTCTCGGAACGCCGCTGGGCCCTCGGTGATTTTTTTGAGAAGCACGGCGATGCGATACATCCCGTCGTGCGCGAGATCATCGGCAACGCCAAAAAATTCGACGCGGTGGCGACCTTTGACGCGCAATACAAATTGCAAGCGCTCGCGCAAACCGTCGCGCCGGCATGGGAAAAAGTGGATGTGCTGCTGTTGCCGACGGCGGGAACAACTTACAAGTTCAGCGAACTGCTGGCTGATCCAATCAAGCTGAACAGCAACCTCGGCTACTACACGAATTTCGTGAACCTGCTCGATCTCTCGGCGCTCGCGCTGCCCGCCGGTTTTCGCAAATCAAACGGGCTGCCCTTCGGCGTCACGCTGATCGGTCGCGCGTTTGCGGACAGCGCACTGCTGCAACTCGGCGCTAAATATCATCAAGCCATTGGCGGAAAAGTGGGCGTCACACCAACAGAAATCTCTAGCCAGCCGTTGCCCAACGCAAAAGCGAGCGGCGTTTTGTTGGCCGTAGTTGGAGCGCACCTGCGCGGGCAGCCGTTGAATCATCAACTCACGTCGCGCAAGGCAGGGTTTATTCGCCAAACGCGCACCGCGCCGTGTTACCAGCTGTTCGCGCTGGCAAACACGCAACCGCCGAAGCCGGGACTGAAACGTGTGATGGAAAAAATGGCGCAGGGTATCGAGGTGGAGATCTGGTCGCTCGACGACACAGCGTTCGGTTCTTTTGTGGCGGAGATTCCGCCGCCGCTGGGCATTGGCACGCTGGAACTCGAAGACGGCACGAGCGTGAAAGGCTTTTTGTGCGAGCCGATCGGATTGGACGGCGCGCGCGACATCACGCAATACGCCGGCTGGCGGGCGTTCCGCGCGTCGCTGGCGAAATGATTATATGAAGACTGAGAAAATTCTATTCGACGAAAGTTTGCCCGGTGGCGGGCTGTGGTCGTGGCGGTTGCGTCGGCACACGACGCTGCGCATCACGGATGTCGAAGGCGGCGTGAACGTCGGTTTGATGGCTTACAACGCTGATGCGCCGCTCGACCGACTGAATCTACCCGACACGCTCAAGGCGCAATATACCGCCAAGCTCACGTGCGGTCATGTGCTTATGAGCGACATGGGCCACGCGCTGCTGTCTATCACGGCGGACACCTGCGGCTGGCACGATCCGCTCGGGGGCCATGGCAATGGCACGATGACGGGAAAAAAATACGGCGTGGCCACGTATCAGGAAAAACGCAACGACTGGTATCGCAACGCGCACGATAATTTTCTCGTGGAACTCGGCAAGCACGGCCTCGGCAAACGCGACTTGGTGGCGAACGTGAATTTCTTCAGCCGCCTCGACGTGGAATCGAACGGCAAAATGTTATTTCATGCGGGTAATTCCAAAGCCGGTTTATCCGTAGATCTGCGCGCAGAGATGAACGTGCTCGTGGTGCTCAACACCTGCCAGCATCCACTCGACCCGAATTCGAAATACGCGCCGAAGCCGGTTAGGTTGACCGTGCTGCAAACACCGCCTCCGGGAGCGAATGATTTCTGCCGCAATTTTCGCGATGAGAGCCAACGCAGTTTTATTCTGACCGAACGTCTTTTCCTCGAAGCCTGAACTATGAGCACGTTTATTTTGACCGAAAGCAAACTCGATCCCGCCATGGCCGGTTACGATTTCAAATTGCTGGCCGGCGACGGCTGGATGCACGAGATCAAACGCGGACAAACTTTTCGCATCGTGGATCTCGAAGGTAATCAGGCCGTGGACACGTTGTTCTACAACGCGCACGACATGAGTGATCGCTATTCCGCGCAGGACACGATCCGCGCGCAGGGCCGCATTTATTTGACCACTGGAACGAAATTAATTTCGAGCGAAGGAAATATTTTAGCGACCATCGTCGCGGACACCTGCGGCCGGCACGACACGCTGGGCGGCGCGTGCGCGGCGGAGAGCAATCAAGTGCGCTACGCGCTTGATAAGCGGTTCATGCACAGTTGCCGCGACACGTTCATGCTGCAAATCGCGCGCTGGGGGCGCGGCGTCACGAAGTGCGACATCACCCACAACATCAATTTCTTCATGAACGTGCCGGTGACTCCGGAGGGAAAACTTTCCTTTGAAGATGGCGTCAGCGCGGGCGGACGCTATGTGGAAGTGCAAGCGGAAATGGATCTGATCTGCCTCATCTCCAACTGCCCGCAATTGAATAACCCTTGCAATGCCTATAATCCAACGCCGGTAAGATTGTTAATTTGGGATTGAGCATAAATTTTTTATGGCCTGGTTCTTTCTCATTCTTGCTGGTTTAACCGAAGTGGGCTGGGCGGTTGGGATGAAATACACCAATGGGTTTACCCGCGTACTGCCGAGCTTGGCGACCTTGGGATGTATCGCGCTTAGTCTTTTTTTGCTGTCGCTCTCATTGAAAACCATTCCGCTGGGCACGGCTTACGCGGTCTGGACGGGTATCGGCGCCGTGGGCACAGCGCTTCTTGGTATGATCTTTTTTTCTGAACCATCAACAGTGGGCCGCGTAGTTTGTCTTTTTGTGATTGTCGTCGGCACCATCGGGCTCAAAATTTTTTCCAGCGAGTAACGAATGGCCGGTAAATTCTACATATAGGACGGAAAGCTTAGTTGCAAAGGTTTTTGGAATAAGTAAACATTGACTAAAAGGCATCGAGGCGAGGGTAGGCTTTCAACCAACAAAATTGTTTTTAGGCTGATTGCAGAGAACAACTGGGTGCCTGAGGGTCGGAATCGAGCGATACTTGCAACAGTAATCAGTCTCAAAACCCTGATTTACAATGGAATACTAACCCCACTCCGACCAATGCTCAATGGCTTTTCGTAACTATCCTCTCACTATCCAGCTTATCCCGCCACACACACGCCGCTTACTCGGTTATTGAAGAAATCGTTGAAGGTTTCGTTGAATGCTTTTTGACCGATTGACACCCGCGCAGCGTCCTGTGACCGAGTTCGCAGGAAAAGCAATTTTCTATCAGGTGTGTATCTGCGTTTATTTTTTAACCTGGTTTTATGCCTCTTATCCATAACTTAATTAACCGGACAACCTGACCATTACAAAGCCGTATTTCAGATGATCCTGTAAACCAGCTGCCCGGACTGCGACGGGCAAGCAACTACTTAAAATATGAGCGAAAAGAGTCGCATGAAAACAACCAATACCACAGAAGCGGGGTAAACGCATCTGAATGGACATAGGTAATCGATTTAAAAGTGGCATCGAAACAGCCCTGCGCTGAAAAACACATTCCGGCCGACTTGGAAAAACGTCTTGCAAAATTGCGGAGTAGGCAAACAATCATAAAAATCATATCCAAGGTCCACTTTGGTCGAGGGCCGGAAACGAAATGGGAAATGTCAGATAAGTTGTGGGCAAATATTTATTTTAATGAAAAAATCCATGCATAATTTTTTTCGGGCTGGCTTCGTGATTGCGCTGCCGGTGGTTTCAGCGCTGGCGCAGGAAAATGCCGCCACGCTGAACTACAATAGCCTGCCGCCGCCGTCGCCACGCGAATCCGGTTGGGAAACCGGCGTGAACGCCGCTTATGTTGGCGGCAGCTCGGCGAAGTTTAACGGTCAGCGGCGCGGTGATTCGGATGCCTTCAACTTCAACGTCGAGGCGGGCACCCGGATTCCGTTGGGCGAGGAGTGGTCGCTCAATGTGAAGCTGGCGTCGGACAATTTCTTTTTTGATCAGGTGGCGGGCGATCCGATTCCGTCGTCCGTTCACACGCTTCGTTTGAATATGCGGGTGAACCGGCAGCTCAACGAGCAGTGGACGGTCAGCGGCCTGTTGATGCCGTCGCTCTACCGGTTCGAAAATGTTGGTCAAAATGATTTGGGCATCGCCGGCGGAATCATGGCAATGTATCGGGTGACGCCGTCATTAACATTGAAGATGGGCGTTCTGGCGGATCCGGACAGCGATATAAAATTGCTGCCGCTGCTGGGCGTCCACTGGGTTATCAATGAACATTATTCGCTGGATGTAGGAATTCCCCGAACGCGGCTGACGTATAAAGTCTCTTCCGACTGGCAGATTTATGCCGGGGCGGATTTGAGCGGCACGACCTTCCGCTCGAGCGACAGACTGGTTTCGACTCCCGCCAGCTCGCGTTACAACGATGCGCTGGCCAACTACCGCGATGTCCGGTTGGGCGTGGGCACGGGCACCGAAATAACCTCAGGTATCCGAATGGAAGTGGAAGCCGGATATTCGGTGTATCGCGAAATCAAATACACGCATCTGGATACGACGGTGAAGTTTAACCCCGCGCCTTATGTGCGGCTGGGTTTGACGGTAAAATTTTAACGGCCGCCCGGTGGCTTACCCTCGCCGCGTCCAGTATATGAGCCCGCATGAAAGCAATTTCCTATCCGTTTGAATTTGGGGCTTTTTCCGAAGTCTCCCCATTCCGCCGGGCATTCTTTCGCTTCCAGAACTGACTGATGGTTTTGGTGGCTTCATCCAGCCAATCCGGGTCGGCCAGCAGGGCGATCAGTTCCACGGTGCTGAAGAACTTCACGCCATTGGGGCGCGCTTTGCTCAGGGCACGCAGCTTGCCGGCGTTTACCAGAATGGTGAAATCGAGGCGGCGAAAGAGAATCCGAAATTTCCGCCATCGCACAAAACCTATTCCCATGAATTGCTACGAAACTCCTGTCGCGCTGCGGCGTGCCCTTGAAGACCGAATCATTGCTTGGCGACCAAGACGGGAGACGATTTTCAGCGAATGCGGCGGCAGGCGGCCTTTGACCGGTTATTGTGCCGTTTATTCCAGAATGGAAAATCACCCTGGCTGCTTAAAGGTGGCTACGCAATGGAACTCCGCATCCGCGCTGCACGCACGGCTTGGGACATTGACCTGGCGTTACGAAAATCGGCGGCAACTCCCAACGAGTGGAATGTCGAAGTTGTGACCGCCATGCTACGCCAGGCTGCCGCAATTAATCTGTCGGATGGTTTTGAGTTTATCATTGGCGAAGCTGCCTTGGACCTTGACGCTGCACCTTACGGTGGCGCACGGTTTACAGTCCGGGCTCAGATGGCCGGTCGTCAATTCGCCCAATTTCATGTGGATGGCAGTTCGGGCGATGTCCTTCGTGAACCTTACGAATTGCTGGAAGGACGGGATTGGTTTGGTTTTGCCGGTTTGCCCCGCGCTCGTGTGCCAGCGGTTTCGCCGGAAGAGCAATTTGCCGAAAAACTGCACGCCTACACGCTGCCAAGAAATGGCCATGAAAGCACCCGGGTGAAAGATTTGGTGGATTTGGTTTTGCTGACGGAACGGTCCAAGCTCGACGCCACCCGACTGGCAAAATCCATTTGTGAAACTTTCCAGCGGCGCAATACGCACATCGTTCCAAGTGCACTGGCCACACCGCCATAACTCATGGTCGGTACGGTTTTCAGAAATGGCGGAGGAATGGTAGAGGAATGTGGCATTGATGCTGACATTCAGATACATTTTGCGGCGGTGGAACAATTCTACCGAGGGCTGAATGTTTAACACTGGCCAAAACCAAGCATGAATCCGTTCGATGCCACAGGCAAAAATTATGCCGAGGTTTGGGCGGAATGTGAACGCTTGCGCGAAGAAAACCGCGATCTGCGACAGAAGTTGGGGCTTTCGACCGTCGATATTTTGATTCCACAACTGGCAGCAGACAACGCAACCTTTGCCGGCGCCACGATCCATTCCAAATCCAGCCCGGACCAGAAAGTGAAACTCTTCCGCAGCCTGTTTCGCGGCCGGGACGACGTCTATGCAATTCGCTGGGAGGGCCGGAATGGCAAAGCTGGGTATTCGCCGGCTTACCCCAAAACATGGAGCAATTCGTTCCAGAAGAAGCCCGATGCGGCCAAGGAATACTTTCCATTGACGGATCAAGTGATTCACGATCACCTGACCGGTAAACTGACGGCAGGTGTTTATTCCTTGTTAACCGACGAAACGTGTTGGTTTCTCGCTGCTGATTTCGATAAGGCGACGTGGCAAGATGACGTTCGGGCATTCCTGAATACCTGCGCCGAATGGAAAGTGCCCACTGTTCTCGAACGATCTCGATCTGGAAAAGGCGGGCACGTCTGGGTTTTCTTTGAAGCACCGCTGCCCGCCCGCCTTGCACGGGAACTCGGCGCCGCAATCCTCACCCGGACAATGGAGCGGCGACATCAACTTGGATTGGATTCCTATGACCGCTTTTTTCCGAGTCAGGATACAATGCCGAAAGGCGGCTTTGGAAATCTAATCGCGCTACCGTTGCAACACCTGCCCCGAGGCAACGGGAACAGCGTTTTTCTCGATTCCCATTTCAATCAGCACTCGGATCAATGGGCATTTCTATCGAGAGTCCGCCGGATGACGTTTGTAGAAGTCGAAAAAACTGTCCGCGAGTTTGCCCGCAACGGAGACATCATCGGTGTGCGGCGCAGCGTAACCGACGACGAGCAAACGGAAGATCCTTGGACGCTGCCGCCATCGCGGAAGAAAAAGGATGAAATTATTTCCGGCCCGTTGCCGCCGCAAGTGCGCGCAGTTCGCAGTAATTTGATTTATGTCGAAAAGGAAGGACTTCCGTCCGCGATGCTGAATCGCCTGCACCGGCTTGCCGCATTTCAAAATCCAGAATTTTATCGCGCACAGGCGATGCGATTGTCCACTTTCGGCAAACCTCGCGTCATCCGCTGTGCAGAGGAGTTTCCAAAACATGTTGCCTTGCCTCGCGGTTGTCTGGCTGAAATCACCAGACTGCTCGAATCACATAAAATTTCGATGGAACTTGATGATCAGCGACTTGCCGGCCAGCCGATAGATGTGAAATTCCACGGCCAGCTTCGGTCCGATCAGCAAGCCGCAGCGGCCGCGATGCTTGCCCACGATGACGGTATCTTAAGCGCAACGACTGCCTTCGGCAAAACCGTCGTTGCCGCTTGGCTGGTTGCGGCACGAAAAACCAACACGCTTGTACTCGTTCACCGCCGCCAACTTCTTGACCAATGGCGCGAGCGGCTGGCTGCATTTCTGAATCTACCCATCAAGGACATTGGGCAAATCGGCGGCAGTCGTCGCCGGCCAACTGGGATCATTGACGTAGCGGTAATCCAAAGTCTGAATCGCAAACAAGTCGTAGATGATATCGTCGCCAACTACGGTCACGTGATTGTGGATGAGTGCCATCATCTTTCGGCGGTCAGCTTTGAACAAGTGTTACGACAAGTGAAAGCGCGCTATATCACCGGGTTGACCGCCACGCCGCAGCGAAAAGATGGGCATCACCCGATCATCATCATGCAGTGTGGACCTATTCGTTACCGGGTGGATGCAAAAGCACAGGCGATGGCGCGACCATTCAACCACATAGTCATTCCGCGACCGACAAATTTTCGATTGCCGCCCTCAACCGAGAAACCAGAGATGCATCAGTTGTATGCGGCGCTGGCCGAGAACAAATCTCGCAATGATCTTATCTGTGTTGACATGTTGCGTGCCATCAAAGCTGGCCGGTCGCCCATTCTTCTGACCGAACGCACCGGTCAGGTCGATGAATTTGCCACTAAATTGGCTGGCCTGGTAAAAAATATTGTGGTGCTGAAGGGCGGAATGGGTGTGAAACAACGACGCGCCATCGCCGAACAGCTAATGGCAATCCCTGACGGTGAAGAGAGAGTTTTGTTGGCCACAGGCCGTTACATCGGTGAAGGCTTCGATGACGCTCGGCTCGATACGCTCTTCCTGGCCATGCCGGTTTCCTGGCGTGGCACCTTGCAGCAATATGTTGGACGCCTCCACCGCCTTTACGACAGTAAGCGTGAAGTCATAGTTTATGACTATGTAGATGGTTGTGTGCCGGTATTTTCAGCAATGTACTCCAAACGAGTGCTTGGTTATCAGGCCGTTGGGTATCAAATTCAAGATCAGGACTAGTGCGACAATCGGAAGTCTAAAATATGGTTTTGGCCGTGCGCGTAATAATTGGCCATTTTCCGCCACTCTACACAACATGTGCGCGAGGTAAGGCTGACAGATAAAGGATCGCTGCCCCTTGGGGTGGGCAGCACCGCACTATAGATAGGAAGGCAATGCGCTAACGTTTCAAGGACTCCTGTAAACGCACCCAAGGCAGGGTGTTCACGACGTCCGCTTTTTCCAGCCACCCTTTGCGGGCCATGCCTGCCCCAAAACGCAAAAATCCCGCCTGAACATTCCGGTGAGCATCCGGATTGATAACACATTTTACGCCTTTGCTTTTGGCATACGGCCAGTGCCTCCAATCCAAATCAAGCCGGTAAGGATTACAATTCAACTCCACCCAGGTGCCAGTGGCAGCACACGCATCAAGCACCGCCCGGACATCAACAGGATACGGCTCACGCTCCAATAGCAATCGCCCGGTCAGATGTCCCAGCATATGGACCCACGGATTTTCCGCGGCCGCGACCAGTCTCCGGGTGTTTTCCGCCTCGCTGCCACTGGGCACGTGCAGGCTGGCCACCACCACCTCCAGCTCTGCCAACACTTCATCGTCGAAATCCAGACGATCTTTCAAAATATCCACTTCACTGCCCGTCAATAAGCGAAAAGTCCCGCCCCGCTCAGCGATCGTGGCATTTAAATTTTTTATTTCCGCAATCTGTTGGCGGAGCCGCTTGACATCCAGTCCATTGGCTTGAAACGAGGATTGGGAATGGTCGGTTATCGCCCAGTATTCCAGCCCTAAATCTTCCATATAGGTGGCGATCTCCTCCAAAGTATCATGCCCATCACTCCAATTCGAATGATTATGCAACGCGCCCCGCAAATCCGTCCATTCAATCAAATCAGGCAAGTCGTTTTTTTCCGCCGCCAGAAACTCGCCGTGATCCTCGCGCAGTTCCGGCGGCACGAACACCAGATCCAGTTTTGCAAAAATTTCCTCTTCGGTGCGGCACGCCACCAGCAGTTTGGGATCGCTGGTTTCCTCCTTGGACTGGAATAATCCGTATTCGTTGAGCCGCAGCCCGCGCTGGATCGCCCGCTGCCGCATCACAATATTGTGCTCCTTGCTACCGGTGAAATACGCCAGGGCAAACGGAAACTCGGGGTCGCTCACTACCCGCAAATCGCACTGAATGCCACCTTCCAGAATCACGCTGGCCTTGGTTTCACCCTGAGCCAACACTTTAACGAGGCCCGGTTGCGACACGAAAAAGCGAATCACCTCCCCTGGATTTTTTGCCGATGCCAGCAAGTCAATATCGCCGCAGATTTCCTTGCACCGCCGCAGACTGCCAGCACTGCTGCACCGGATAACCTCAGGATGGGACCGGAGCTTTTCCAGCAATGGCTCGGCCGCCAGCCACGCATCGGCCAACCGGTGTTTGCTGGCGTAGGCGCGTTTGCGCGCAATGCCCTCCAGCAAATTCGCCTGCGTTTTCTCACCGAACCCAGCCAATTCGGCCACTTTCCCCGCCTGGCAGGCGGCTTCAAGTTTTTCGATTGAATCCACGCCCAGCTTTTGGTGCAGCACCTGAATTTTCTTGGGGCCGAGGCCGGAAATTTCCAGCATCGCGATCAATCCCGGCGCGATCGAAGCCTTGAGCTCCTCGTAATATTGCAGCCTGCCCGTTTCCACCAACTCCGTGATTTTTTGTTCCAAGGCCTTGCCGATCCCTTTGGTTTCACCCAGTCGCTTTTCCGCAACTAGTTTTGCCAGTGGTTCGCTTAAACCATCCAAAGTGCGCGCCGCGCTGGCATAAGCGCGCGTCTTGAAAGGATTTTCCCCCTTCAATTCCAACAGCACCCCGATCTCGCTGAGAATCTCCGCCACTTTTTCTTTATCCATGCCAGCCAATATAAATTCAAAGCAACAGGTTCAAAGTTCAAAGTTGTACCTGTCTGCCAAAAATCACATCCTGCGGGCGATGAACAATTTGCTCATCCGCCCTTTGCAAAGCGAAACGGAAGCCGGTTTCTGCGCCGGATTCCTGGCGGCATCAGAACCATGGCTTACCCTTGGTTTTTCTGCGGAGCAGGTTTTGCAGCGGCTTACGGATCCCACCCGAGAAGTTCATATCGCGACCAGGGACGACCAGATCATCGGCACGCTGGTTTTACATCTGGCTGGTCCGCTTAACGGGTACATTCAGGCGATCGCCGTGCATCCCGACTGGCGCGGGCGCGGCAGCGGAACCATCCTCATGCGCTTTGCCGAGGAGCGGATTTTCCGCCAGAGCCCCAATGTTTTTCTGTGCGTCTCCAGTTTCAACCACCACGCCCAACAGTTTTACGAGCGGCTTGGCTACCGTCGCATCGGCGAGCTGGAAAATTTCCTCGTGGCCGGCCATTCAGAAATTCTACTGCGTAAAACCTCCGGTCCGCTGCTTTCTTTCCGCCAGGGAACGTAAGAATCGCAGGGGTGGCATATTTTCTCAGACTGCTCGAAAATTTCACCCCGACGGAGCTTTCCGGTTTTTATGGTTTTGAAAATTGCAAACAGGCCAGCCCTACGAGCTTCCAAAAGTCATGGATGGCCAAATACTTGACAAACTGGGGCCAACATTTCCTGTTTCATTCTGCAAACTGCAGAAATCCTGCCGCAGTGAACTGATATTCTTCGTTAAAGGTAGAGTAAGCGAAGTGGAAATGCGGAACTTACAATTACGGCCGGTTTAATCCACCCCTTCCAATTCGCTTACTCTACCGAGCTGGACCGGCCATTTCTTTTGGCATTTTACCGGACGCAATTTAAAACTATGCTCCCGCCATGACGAAACGCAAAACCCTTCCGATTGCGCTCACCATTGCCGGTTCCGATAGCGGTGGTGGCGCGGGCATTCAGGCGGACCTTAAAACCTTCGCAGCGCTGGGCGTGCACGGCACGAGCGCCATCACCTGTCTCACCGCACAGAATCCCCGGCGGGTTCTCGGCGTGGAACCCTGTTCGCTAAAAATCTTGCGCCTGCAACTGGAGGCCGTGTTCGCCGAACTTCCGCCGCTGGCGATCAAAACCGGCATGTTATATTCCGAACAAAATATCCGGACCATCGTCGCCTTTTTTCAGAAGCGACCCTCCGGTCTCCGACCTCCCCAATTAGTGGTTGACCCGGTAATGGTATCAACCTCCGGAGCCAGGCTCCTGCAGCCGGCGGCGGAAAAAATTCTCCAGGAAAAACTCCTGCCGCTGGCGCTGCTCGTCACGCCGAATCTTGATGAGGCGGAAATCCTGATCGGGAAAAAAATCCGCTCACCGGAAGACTTGCGTTCCGCTGCGCGAATCCTGCATGCTCGCCACGGTTGCGCCGTGCTGGCAAAAGGGGGCCACCTGAAAAATTCCCGGACGGCACTGGATTTTTTCTTCGACGGCAAAACCGAGCTGCTGCTCTCCGCACCGTTCGTGCCGGGCATCTCCACGCACGGCACCGGCTGCACTTATTCGGCCGCAATTTGTGCGGCGCTGGCGCTGGGCCACAGTTTGCCGCAAGCGGTGACGGTGGGAAAACAGTTCATCACCTCGGCTATTTCCGGCAGCTACCGCGTGGAAAAGCATTTCGCGCTAAATGCGGTTAAAATTCCGCTGGTCAAAGGCGGCAAAACTCCCCGTCTCCCGCTCAGCCACCCGGCGGATTGCCCTTGCTACGCGCGCTGAACTGCATTCCTCCGGCCGGAACGCACTGGGAACTCGCCGACTCCAGCATCCTCAGTCCCTTTCTTCCGTTAATCGGTAGGAAGCCATCATTGCTTCCACGACTTGCGCGACACTGATGCTAAGCATGCAACGAAAATCAATGGGGCACTCACGCAGGAAACACGGCGAGCAGGCTACGTCCGCCTTCAGCAAGCAATGCTGCCGGTTGCCCGGCAAATCGGGGCCGGTCAATTCGGGCGAGGTGCTGCCAAACGGGACCACGACTGGTGTGCCCAGTGCTGCGGCGACGTGCATCGGACCGGTATCATTCGTCAGCACCACGCGGCAGGCTTTCAGCAGAGCCATCAATTGCCGCAAGGAGGTACGGCCGGCCAGATTGAAAACGGAAGGCTCGTGGTTTAAACCCGCTGCGAGTCTGGCCGCCAGATCAAGATCGCCTTTGCCGCCAAAAATGATCCAGGCACACCCGGTTCGTTTTTGGATTTCCTGGGTTGCTTCGCTAAACCGGTCAATCGGCCAGCGTTTGGCCGGACCATATTCTGCGCCGGCATTCACCCCGAAAACCGGTGTGTCAACCGCTATCCGGTTTAAATGAAACGCGGCTTTTGCACATTGAATTTCATCGGCAGTTACGGTCAACTGCGGCGCAAGCACCCTGGTCGTCGCGCCCAGCGCGGCGACGAGGTGCAAATATTCCTGCATTTGATGTGCCGACTCCGGAATGGGGGAAAGCCGGGATGGGGAAGGCTGGTCCGGCAGCAGGAGACGGCGGATTTCTGGCTCACTGCGCTTGCGCATTTTAAGCGCCCCCGGACGCGGTGCCAGGGCATGGGTGAGAAACCAATTCCGCCACGGGCGCGCATAGCCGATGCGTTGAGGAATTCCGGCCAGATAAACTTCCAGAGCAGACCGCGGTGAATTGGGCAATACCAGCGCCACATCGAAATCGCCCGCCCGCCGCTTAAGTCTGGCCCCGATGGAAAAAACGCTTTCCTGAGGGACGATGGAAATTATTTCGTCCACGGCCGGATGGAAAAGCCAGAGGTCCTTCAACTTTTCCGGCGTCACCAGCGCAAGGTGAGCTCCGGGAAATTTTTCCCGCAGGCGAAGCAACGCCGGGGTCGTCATCACAGCATCGCCCAGCCAATTCATGCCGCGCACCAAAATGCGGGGGGCCGATGGGCGGATGACAGGCGGGGAAGTCACGTCAATCCTTCCAGCGACGGTGTACCCAGAACCAGTTGGCCGGATCACGGCGGACCGCCGCCTCGAGCGCCAAATTAACGTCCTGCATGATATCGGCCGAGGCCCGCGGCTGATCGTTTACGTGCGTGGCAATTTTCTTCCCCACTTCCACGCGCCATTTGGCCAGGGCCACCCGGTAACAGATGGCCGTGCACAGTTCGGCGTCATAACGCAGGGCAAGAATCGCCGGCGCCAGGCCGGTATTACAGTCGTGCCCCAGGAAAGGGCCGCGCAATCCGCGGGAACTCTGGTCGGCCAGCAGGCCAAGAATCAGGCCGCCACGATTCATGGCCATGCGGAGTTGCTGACCATCCGCACGCCGTTCGAAATAAAGGCAGCCACTTTTGTTGCGCAAGGCCTGCATCAGCCGGTTGAACCCGGGCTGATTGAGCGCCCGGTACGTCGTCGCGCTCACATAATCGGGGCGATGGTCATGAATGCGCGCATAAAGTTCAAAGTTGCCAAAGTGGCCAATGGCAGCCACGACATTGCGCAGCGGGTCGGCGCCGTTCTTTTGGGGGAGGCGGCCGAGGCCGGTGAATTCGACATGCGGTCGCAATTGGTCAGCGGTCATCGCCGCAGTTTTTATGGCCGATAAATAATTTTCACAAATGCGGCGGAAATTTTCCCGGGCCAGCGCGCGAATTTCTTCAGGCGTCTGTTCCCGGCCAAAGCACCTGGTCAAATTCTGTAGCACCACCTGCCGGTGCCGGGCGTCGAGATAATATGCCAGCATGCCGATCATGCGCCCCAACCGGGCCACCCAATTCAGCGGCAGCATCTGGAGCAAGCCAATGAACCCCCGGCCCAGAATTTCCACGACAAAGTCCATTAACGAAAACAAATTTTGCGCACGCAGTCCTGAAAATCGTTGGCCCCGGCTACAATTTTGATTTCCACGCGCATGAAATAAAACGGGAGATCACGCCGGTCAATTTTGGGAAACCGCACCGCGTCCTTCTGCGTGGTCACGATGATTTCCGCCTGGCGCTTCTTGCTGCGATTAATGGCATTCAGGATTTCCTGCTGGGTGAAGCGATGATGGTCGGCAAAACGTTTGGCATACGCCAGCGTGCCCCCCAGCTTGATCAGGCTTTGTTCAAAGCTTTCCGGCTGCGCAATCCCGCTCAAGGAAGCGACCTTTTTGCCGGCGAGAAAATCCAGTCCCTTGCGCTCGCCGGTAAACACATCCTCAAAATAGAGCGGCTGATGCACGCATTCAATGACAGGAGCGGTGGGGTTCAAGCGGGCGATCCGCTCGCGCAGTTCCGCCGTCTGGCCATCGCTCTTGGTGATAAAAATGGTGTGGGCGCGTGCCAGATGCGACGGCGGCTCCCGCAAGGTTCCCCGGGGCAGTAAATATTCATTGCCAAAGGGCTGCTGGCGATCAATCAAAACTACATCATGCCGCCGGCCGGCAAATTTCCAATATTGAAACCCATCGTCCAACAGGAGGGTGTCACAGCCGAATTTTTCAATGGCGTAACGCCCGGCCTTCACGCGGTCCTTGTCCACGAGCACGACCACATCCTTCAGGTTGGATGCCAGCATGTAGGGTTCGTCCCCGGCCGTCTCAGAATCCAGCAGCAGCGATTTGCCATCGGACACGATGCGAGGTGGCGTCTGATCTTCGCGCAGGAGCACTTTATTGAGGAATTTGGTGTGGATGGGCACCGGCCGGGAGCGGTACCCCCGGGAGAGAATGGCCACATTCCGGCCGGCATCCCGCAGCTCGCGGGCGAATTTTTCCACCACCGGCGTCTTGCCCGTGCCGCCCACCGTGAGATTGCCTATGGCAATGACCTGGACCCCCAGGGTTTTATCGCGCAGAATACGGACATTATACAGCCAGCGCCGGAGTTTGACGATGACCTGAAAAACTTTGGAACCACCAAAAAGCACCACGCGCGTGAGCTTGGCCTTGAAATCATGACGCTCCCCGAAAACGACTTCGAGGAAGAAAGTTTCCAGGGTTTCCGCCCAAACACGGAATTTATCACGCATTACGGCTTAATATGCCAAGGGCAGGCGCAATTTTGAATTTTTAATTATTGGTTTTTAGCCGGCCACGGCAACGCGCGACCACCCATAATAAAACCCGAAAAACTCAATAGCCCAGCTTGGCGACTTCCTGTTGCAGTGCGAGTTGGAAGGCCTGTACATCGGCGGCGGAAGGTTTGTAACCGGCCTGCTTGGGCACCAGGCCCAGACGCCCCGTCTGGTCCAGATACCAGTCGGCCAATTGACCATCGCTGAAATTCACTTTGCCGCTGACAATGGCGCCGGGCCGGGTGATCTGATCCACGGTGACGGAAACTTTGGAAACGGGCGGCAGGACTTCATCCGCCACCGGAATTTCGCCAAGAGCTTCCGGAGCGGGTGCCAGGGGTTTCGTGGGTGCGGGAGGTTCCACCACTTTGGGTCTTTCCGCATCCTTCGGGGTCAGTTTCAAATCATCCACCAGGAAACGGGCCTCCATGTAAGTCAATTTAAGGCCAAATTCAGCCGCCAGCCGGCTCTGGATTTCCGAAAGTTTTGCCCCGGCGGAAATCCATTGAGTCACGGCCTGCTTTTGATTGTCATCCAATTTCATGCCCTCAGCCTAATCAAAGCCCCTTCAAAATGCCATCGTAACCGTTGGCCTCCAATTCCAGGGCCAGCGACTTGTCGCCGGATTTCACAATGCGTCCATCGGCCATGACGTGAACAAAGTCGGGAATAATGTAATTCAGCAGGCGCTGATAATGCGTGATGACGAGTTGCGCGGAATCGGCGCGCTTCAATTTATTGACGCCGCTGGAAACGATTTTCAGCGCATCAATGTCCAGCCCGGAATCGGTTTCATCGAGAATCGCCAGCCTGGGCTCGAGCACGGCCATCTGGAAAATTTCCGCCCGTTTCTTTTCGCCGCCGGAGAAACCTTCATTGACCGAGCGCTTGAGCAAATCCTCATTGAGGTCCAGCAGTTTGATCTTGTCCTTCACCAGATTCAGAAACTCAATGGCGTCGTATTCCTGCAAGCCTTTGGATTTGCGGATCTCATTGAGCGCGGCCTTGAGGAAATAGGTGCTGTTCACGCCGGGAATTTCCACCGGATACTGAAACGCCAGAAACACGCCTTCGCGAGCGCGTTCCTCGGGATCCAGTTCCAGCAAATCTTTGCCGAGATAATTTACCGTGCCGGCGGTGACTTCGTAGCCGTCGCGGCCCGCCAGAATGGCGGCGAGCGTGCTCTTGCCGGACCCGTTAAGCCCCATCAAGGCATGGACTTCGCCGGCGTTTATCGTCAGGCTAAAGCCCTTGAGAATTTGTTTGTTCTCCACGCCCGCGTGGAGATTGGTGATTTCAAGAATTGGTTGCTTGTTCATTTTCTAAAATTAATTTTACCACAGATGGAACACAGATGAAACACGGATTCAAAAAACCATGCTTTTGAATGCCACTTCCGTTAGGTCGCATGTGCATCCAGCCTGATGCCGTTCCACCTGCCAGACCTTCCGATGAACCCTTTCAAGGAACCGGTAACCAAGCTCGCCGTAAACCGCATACGCCGCACCGATAATTTTGACGGTCACATCCGCGTTCTGGATCTGGCTTTCCATTTCCACATTCCATTCGTGTTCGATGCGTGACTGAAAATCAGCCGACGCTGCCTTCCAAGCTGACGCCCAGGAGTTTCTGGGCCTCGACGGCGAATTCCATCGGCAGTTCCTTGAACACTTCTTTGCAGAAGCCGTTCACGATCATGTTCACGGCGTCCTGTGTGGATAGCCCGCGGGAATTACAGTAAAAAATCTGGTCTTCGCCAATCTTGGAAGTGGAAGCTTCGTGCTCGACGCTTGAGGAGGTGTTTTTCACCTCGATATAAGGGAACGTGTGCGCCCCGCAGCGGGCACCAATCAGCATGGAATCGCACTGAGAAAAATTGCGCGAATTTTCCGCGCTCTTGCGGATTTCAACCAGGCCGCGATAACTGTTCTGCCCGCGTCCCGCCGAAATGCCTTTCGAAACAATGGTGCTTTTGGTGTTTTTGCCGATGTGAATCATCTTCGTGCCGGTATCGGCCTGCTGCATATTGTTGACGACGGCCACCGAGTAAAATTCCCCTTTGGAACCGTCGCCCAGCAGAATGCAACTGGGATATTTCCAGGTGATGGCGGAGCCCGTCTCGACTTGCGTCCAGGTGATGCGGGAATTTTTGCCTTTGCACAAACCCCGCTTGGTCACGAAATTATAAATGCCGCCCACGCCGTTCTCATCGCCGGGATACCAGTTCTGGACGGTGCTATATTTGATTTCGGCCTGCTCCAATGCCACCAGTTCCACTACGGCAGCGTGCAATTGGTTTTCATCGCGCATCGGCGCGGTGCAACCCTCCAGGTAGCTTACGCTCGCGCCGTCTTCCGCCACAATCAGCGTTCGTTCAAACTGGCCGGATTTGGCCGCATTGATGCGGAAGTAAGTCGAAAGCTCCATCGGGCAGCGAACCCCTTTCGGGATGTAGCAGAAGGAGCCATCGGTGAACACCGCGGAATTCAGGGCCGCGTAGAAGTTATCCGTGTAGGGCACCACCGAGCCCAGATATTTTTTGACCAGGTCGGGATGATTATGCACCGCTTCGCTGAATGAGCAGAAAATAATCCCCTTTTTAGCCAGCTCTTCGCGATAGGTTGTCCCCACGGAAACGGAATCAAAAATCGCGTCCACGGCCACGCCGGCCAGCCGCCCCCGCTCCCGCAGGGGGATGCCCAGCTTTTCGTATGTTTCCAGCAACTTCGGATCCACTTCATCCAGGCTTTTGGGGGCATCGCCCTTGGGTTTGGGCTGGGAAAAATAGCTGATATCCTGAAAATTAATGGGCGGGTACTTGACAAACTGCCACGTCGGCTCCGGCAGGGTTAGCCAATAACGGAACGACTTAATCCGCCAGTCCGTCAGCCAGGCGGGCTCATTCTTTTTGGCGGAAATGAAGCGAATGGTCTCTTCGCTCAAACCGGGTGGCGTGGACTCGGATTCCACATCGGTTACAAAACCGTATTTGTATTCCTGCTTGACCAGACTCTCGATCGTATCGGTGGCGGTGCTCATCGTAAATTATTTGATTATTGTGCAATCGGCGCAAGTGCCGTGAACGGCCACCTCGTAATGATGCGGCTTAAAACCGCGAGGCAAGACCATTCCGGGCAGTTCAGCCGGCAAATTCACATCAAAAATGGTCCCGCACGCGGAGCAATGAAAATGACCGTGCTCGTGCATATTGGGACAGAAGCGCGTGGCGCCCCGATCCACAGTAACCTGCCGCGCCAGCCCGCACTTTACCAGTGCGTCCAGACAGTTGTAAACGGTGGCGTGGGAAATCTCCGGCATCGACTTTTTGGCGCGAATAAACACTTCCTCAGCCGTGGGATGATCCCGCTTATGCAGCAGCACCTCATAAACCTGCTGGCGCTGCGGCGTGAGGCGTAAGCCGGTAGCCCCCAACTGTTCAGTCAGATGCTGCTCGTCTTCCGGTTGGCTGCGGGCCTTCATTCTGGGGAAAATCTACCCCACCGACCCCGCAAGTCAAGATTTAGAATAATTCTAAATATCCAAACCCTTAGAGTGATTATTTGAAGTTGTGTGGAACGGCCGTTGCTGAGGTAAAACGGAGCTGGTTTTTGCGGGAACGACTGACGAGGATATGGCTGCGGGGACATTTTACTGCTTTTTGGGTGAGCGGATAGGAAACGGGTGTTTTTCCGCCCCATGCGGGCACGAGGAAGCAAACTCGTCGAGTCGGCGAGTGGTTCAAGGCCATGAAAACCATGCTCCGGCGGAGTCTACGGCTTCCACGACCGGACAACCGCGCTTGTGTTTGGGGATCCATCGGTCCACAAACATCCTCCACCACCGCAGCCGGCCGGCCTGAATGCAAATCTGGGCCACGTGATAGCAGGTCGTCGTACCACCCGCCAGCGGTTGCGCAATCTGTCTTGGAACAGGTGTGGGTGGTGTTGGTCACTGATCTGGAGGCACGCCGCCGGTTTCAACGGATGCTGCGTAAGCACCGCTATCTTGACGGATTGAAAGCTGTGGGGGAGCAGTTGTATTACGCGGCTGTGGATGCCTGGCATGCTCGCCGTTTGGCGATCAGCCTCTTTATGCACTGGCGCGCTCGGCAGCCAAGGCCACTGCCGCAATTCCTAACCGATTTTCAATCCGCCATGGGCGAAAGCAATCTAACCAAAGCACTCGCCTTTGTTACCCAGCAACACCCCAAACGCTTATGGCCCCTTCATACATACGCACTGTTTTAAACCTCTGCCTCGCAAAAAAACCTGCAATACGGGGTGGCGGCCTGTAACTTTACTTTTGTGTACCCGTCCAGCTTAGAATATCAAGCGTAAACCTTATGACCCGTCGTAAATTTATTCAATCTGCCGCTCTCGCTGCAGCCGCCACACCACTGGTTGGCCCGTCCGCTACCGGTGCCGGAAATGTTGCGCCCACAACCGGGAAACTTAAAGGCAATATTAATCATAGCGCCTGTCGCTGGTGCTATGGCAAAGTCAAGCTGGAGGACCTCTGCGCGGCTGGCAAGGAAATGGGACTCGTGGGCATTGACCTGCTGGCTCCGGCAGATTTTCCTACCCTCAAGCAGTATGGGCTTGTCTGTTCGATGGTTTCCAATCCCACGGTGAATGGGTTGGGAGGTATCCCGAAAGCTTGGAACCGCGTCGAGCATCATGAGCAACTGGTCTCGGCTTATGAGCAGCGACTCCAGGAAACGGCGGCTGCGGGGTTTGAGCGGTTGATTTGCTTTTCCGGCAACCGCGCCGGCCTGGATGATGAAAAAGGCCTGGAAAATTGCGCCGCGGGCTTGAAGCGGATCCTGCCTGTGGCGGAAAAATTAAAGGTCACGCTTTGCATGGAACTTCTGAATAGCAAACGCAGCCACAAGGATTACCAATGTGATCATGTGGCTTGGGGGACCGAATTGGTGCGCCGCGTCAGTTCGGAACGTTTTAAGCTTCTTTACGATATTTTTCACATGCAGATCATGGATGGTGATGTGTGCGACACCATCCGGGAAAATCATCAGTATTTTGACCACTACCATACCGGTGGGGTGCCGGGGCGGGCGGAGATTGACGAGTCCCAGGAATTAAATTACCCCCGTATTATGCAGGCCATTCTCGCCACGGGCTTTAAAGGCTATGTCGCCCAGGAATTTGTGCCCAAGCGGCCCGGCCCGCTGGCCTCCCTACGGCAGGCGGTGCAGCTTTGTGATGTGTAACTTTTTGCCATGCCCTACAGTCCTTTTAAACAACTAAATTCATTATGAACCGCCGGAAATTTCTCAAATCCACCGCCATCGCTGCCGCTGCGCCCCTGATCCTGACCGACTTTAAGCTCTTTGGAGCCGGTGCCCCTGGCAATAAATTGAACCTCGCGCTCATCGGTACCTGGGGGCGCGGCGAAGCTCATTTTGATTCTCTTGCCACCCAAAACGTTGTGGCTTTGTGTGACGTGGATGAGAACCATTTGGCTTTCGGGTTGCGGCGTTTTCCCGGTGCCAAAACTTATGTAGATTGGCGTAAGTTGCTGGATGACCACCGGGTGCTTGGGCTGGATGGCATCATTATTTGCTCGCCGGATCACACCCATGCTTTCATTTCCAATTGG
>CAISVF010000289.1 GCA_903888765.1 uncultured Verrucomicrobia subdivision 3 bacterium
TGAATTTCTTCGGTGCCAAAAGCATTGGGCTCACTGGCATAAATCATCAGCATGCCCATGGGTTTTTCCAAATGAAGCAAAGGCAAGACGAGGCAGGCAGCATAGCCACGGCGGGCGGCTTCCGGTTGCCAAGGGAGCGTGGTGGGATCCTTCAGAAAATCATTGCACACCACCTTTTTACCTGTGCGGATGGAAGTGCCCGCCGGCCCGCATCCACGGGGGTCCGTGGCCGACCAGGTGATTTTAGCCGCATCAAGGTAACCTTCATCATGGCCGGCAACGGCGCCGATGCGGATGCTCCGCGCGGCATCGTCTTCCGCAAAACCAACCCAGGCCATGCGATACCCGCCCTCAGAAATGATGGTGTGGCAGATGTCCCGCAGAAGCGAGTCTTCGCCCGTGGCGCGGGTGATGATTTGATTGCATTGGTTGGTACACCGCAACGCGCGCTCGGTCCCGTGCCGGGTATGATTAGCGACTTTCCGCTGCTCGATCAGGAACGCAATCACCCACACGGCAATCACGATGATCAGCCTGGCTACCAAGGCGTTTTGGGGCAGTACCCCGGGCGGGGAAAGGTAAAAACCGACGAGGGCCAAAACTGTAATGAGCCCGGCGAGATGCAAAGAAAAGCGGCGTCCGCCCACATGGCTGGAAAGCAACAGCGGCAGAAAGTACCAGACGCAATCGGAGATGCCGAGGGGTGTAAAATGATCGTAGATCGCCGTTCCGGCCAGTAAAAGCCAGAGGAACAAATATATCAAAAAGGGAGTGCGATTCACCACGATAACAAAACCACGTTCCACCGTTCATGGCAACTCAGCAAAATACCATTTAAAAGATACACTCCAGCGAGGATTTGCTTCCATGCGCGTAATTGAACTTCGTAAAATATTGGGCGTGGCGCGAAAGAAATCGGGGCAGGTGAATTTGCCAAATGTGGCGGCGGGGGTGAGGCGGGGAGTGCGGGTGAACAGGTGAGGCTTGAGGGGGAGGAAGAACTTTTGGCAAATCATGCGTTGTGCCAAAGCGCCCCCCAATCAATCAAGTTTTTCAAGTAAACCAGTGCAAATTCGGATATTGCCAAGGTGAGATTATTTCCTGTCGCCCTGCGCGTTCCGCCCGCCCTGCCAAAGCGCCAGAGGGCTGGCGCAGTCCAAGACGCTTCGCGCGGTTTGGATGCCATCGGACAACGCGCCAGCGTCTTGGTCTGCGGTGGCCCTCCACCGCTTTTCTTCGCGTCTCCCAAAGTGTTCAAGTTTTCAAGTAAACCATCGCAAATTCCAGTATTACCAAGGTGAGATTTTTGCGTTGCCCTGCGCTTCCACCCGCCTTTCCATATTGCGCGGAGCGATGCTCCACGCTCTGATGGGGGACTACGCGGGGGAGAGGGGAGCCGGGGGCGGGGCGGCGGGGGCTTTTTTTGCCGAGGCGCACAGGTCAAGCGCGCGGAGGATGGCGGTGGCGCGGTTTTCCACCTGCAAGTCCGCCAGGATATCGGTGACATGCTTGGCCACCGTGCTTTTGCTGATTTTGAGGATGGTAGCAATTTCGGAATTGCTTTTGCCCTGCATCAGCCATTGTAGTACTTCATTCTTCCGATCGCTGAAATGTGGGAGCGGATGAAATGGCACTTCCGGCAGGGGCTTCCGGCCATCGAGAAAAATAGTGTGCGTCATTTCCGCCAGGCGCCCGAAGACGGAGCGGGCTTCCACCAGATAATCCCGGCCGGCCTGCGGCAGCGAGGCGGGCGCGAAAAGATTCAGCATTTTCAAGTGGCTTTCGACCACCTGCAGCGGCGAGTGCATTTCATTTACCACCAAATGCGTCAGGTTTTCGCGCAGCGTCTCCAGTTCCTGCAGGCGCCGGTAGTTATTGGCCAATTCAATGGTCTGCCGGTGCATTTTAACGTGGGTGCTGACGCGCGCCTGCACTTCGCGCTCATGAAACGGCTTGGTGATGTAATCCACGCCGCCGGCATTAAATGCCTTGACCAGGTCGTCAACCTCCCGCAGTCCGCTGATGAAAATCACGGGTATCTCCCGCAACCGCGCGTCGGCTTTCAGGCGCCGGCAGACTTCCAGGCCATCCAGCTCCGGCATTTTGATGTCCAGAATGATCAGGTCCAGCGGCTCCAGACTGGCCACTTCCAGGGCGCGCTTGCCGCTGCGGGCACAGCGCACCCGACACCCGTCCTGCTCCAAGATGGCGGTCAGCAACTGCAGGTTGGCAGTGGCGTCGTCCACGACGAGTATCGAAGCTGGCGGAATCATTTGGGCGCGGGAGCTGTATTTTCCAGCAGTTCGAGCAATTTGTCAGCATCGAACTCACGGGCCAGCGCCTGCAGCGCCGCGACGAGTTCCCCGTGCCGGGAATCCACGGTGCCGAGCAACCGCTCCGCCTCCCGATAATCCCCGGTGACCACCGCCCGGCGCAATTGATCGCGCAACGTTTCCGGCAGGACCTCCAGTGGCAACGGCCGGGCCCGGTTACGCGCGGAGCGGGGGGCGGGTTCCGCTGGCGCATCGGTCTCGAAGCGCAGGCCCAGCA
>CAISVF010000290.1 GCA_903888765.1 uncultured Verrucomicrobia subdivision 3 bacterium
AGGTAGAGGTGCCGGGGCAGATATAAAACGGAATTTTGGCGCGGGCAAATTGCGCCGCTTCTTTGGCAAACGGATGATCAGCCTCGTAACCCCAGTTCAGGGCAATGACATTTTTTGGCAGTGTGCGAATGAGGGCCGGATACTTCAGAATGATGTCGCCCCAGAACATCATGGTTTTTTTGCGTGCGGATACTTCGCGGTGGATTTTTTTGACAAAGTCGAGATAGACCTGTCCCTTGCCCCGCTCGGCGCATTGTTTTTTGCTTTGGCCCTTGCCGAGGTCCCAGGTCTCGTCGGCCCCGATGTTAAAAAAAGCGCTGGAAAAATTTGGCAGCAATTCGTCGAACAGCTCGCGCACAAATGGCAAGGATCCGGGATGGGCAGGTGCCAGCGTGGTGGGCCGGCGGAGAAAATCTTTCGTCTCCGCCTCGTAAGGCTCAGCCAGTTCTCCCAGTTTTTTTAAGCGTGAGTCGGCGAGAAAATAGCGGAGGTGGCCGAAGGAATTCTGGTTGGGTACCAGATCGATCCCGAGTTCGCGGCAGCGGGCGTCGAGAATTTTGATTTCCCTGCCCGTGAGGGCTCCCCAGCTCTGCCAAACGGATTGGTACTTTTTGTAAGCGAAGGTGTGTTCGGTATATAGCTGGAGCTCGTTGACTTTAAAATCGGCCAGCCGCTCAGCGAGGTTGAGCAAGGTTTCCAGCCTGGGCACGCGGCCGCGCGAGATATCCAGCATCACGCCGCGCCGGGCAAAATCCGGCCAGTCGCGAATCTGGAGATAAGGCAGGCAGCGTCCGTATTGACGCAGTATCTGCCTTAACGTCGCTGACGCTGCGCGTAAACCGGCGGTTTCTCCGTAGGTTACCGTAATGCCATCACGGTCTATTCTGATCGCGTAGGCTTCGACACCTTCCGGCCAGATTTCGGTGCGGATGAGTTTGATGGCGGCCAGCGGATTTGATGTGGGCAGCACATAATTGCCAGAGCGCCGCTGCAGCGAGCGCGGGCGGGGCATTAAATGGAGCGCCAAACGGTTTTGCATCGCGCTTAGTAAGCCACAGATTCAATCCAGATCAAACACGGAAATTTTGACACCTGCAGGCGGCTGACTATGCTGGCGACATGCGAATTGTTCCAGTTTCTCTCGGCAGCCGCAGTTACGCCATCAAAGTGGGCGCCGGGTTGATGTCCCGCCTGGGTGCGGAATGCGCCCGCCTTAAGCTTGGCCATCGCTGCGCCGTGATCACGGATAATAACGTGGGCCAGCAATATGCCCGGTCTGTTTTGACCTCCCTGACGAATTCGGGGTTCGAACCGATACTAATTACCGTTCCTGCCGGCGAAAAATCCAAGCGCATGGTCATGGTGGAAAAATGCTATGACCAACTCGCGGCTCATCGTTTGGAAAGAAAATCCTTTATCGTGGCGCTGGGGGGCGGCGTGGTGGGCGACCTGGCCGGATTTGTCGCGGCAACTTATCTCCGCGGCCTGCCTTTTGTGCAGGTCCCCACGAGTCTGCTCGCGCAAGTGGACAGCTCGGTGGGCGGCAAAACGGGCGTGAATCTGGAAGCTGGCAAGAATCTCGTCGGAGCCTTTTACCAGCCGCAATTGGTTTTGTGCGATCTGGATGCGCTGAAAACCTTGCCGGAGCGCGAATTTATTTCGGGGTTCGCTGAGGTCATTAAATATGGCATTATTTACGATGCACTCCTATTTGCGCAGTTGGAGCGCAATCTCTCCAGGCTGCTGCATCGCGACACCGGAGCTTTAGCGGCGGTCATTGCCCGTTGTTGTCAAATCAAGGCCGACGTCGTCGGCCAGGACGAAACCGAAACCGGCCTTCGCGCCATTCTCAATTTTGGCCATACTATTGGTCACGCCATAGAAAATAGTTCCGGGTACGGAAAATTTTTGCACGGCGAGGCGATTTCCATCGGGCAGGTCGCTGCGGCGAAGGTATCCCGGCAAATTCTCCGGTTATCATCGAGCGAAGTGGCGCGCATCGAAAAAATCTTCGTTCAAGCAGGTTTGCCCGTGACGATCCGGCTCAATGCCTCCCGCGAGGAAAAACTATTTGCG
>CAISVF010000291.1 GCA_903888765.1 uncultured Verrucomicrobia subdivision 3 bacterium
CCGCCGCAAGCCATGCGCACGCACCAATTCGCTCTGCGTCCCTTCGATGGCGTTGCGATGCTTCATGCGAGCTTTGAACTCGTCGGTCTTTTGCGCTTGCCGGCGTTGCTGTAAAACGGTGTGGTATTCGCCGACCACCAGTGAGCGATGCCGCTGGCTTTCCGGAATACATGGTTGGCGCAAGGGACAAGCGGCACAGGTCGCCGTATCCCATTCAAAGCGAAAGGAAACTTTCCCCGTCGCCTGTTCTGCCAAGCGGCTGCATTGGGTGTTCTTTTGGTTGGCGGGGCAGAGGGCTTGGCGTTGCTCGACGGTGACTTGAAAGGACTGACTGGTAAAACGCCCGTCGGTGTTGTTGGCCGGGGCCGGGGCCGGACCGATCAATTCGCGACCGGCAGCCGCAGCTTCGGCCAGCTTTTGCGCGGAGATATAAGCGGCGTCCACATATTGCACCGGCGGTGGTTCCAGGCCCATGGCTTGCTGTTCAGCCGCCAGCAGGAGGGCCCCGGCTTCGTCGCTATCCCGTGCGGCATGAGTCACCATCCCGACCACAAAATTGCGGGTGGGTTCACCCGGGGCCAGCATCTGTTCCACCACCGTTTCCGCCACTTGGGCTTTGTAACCGACAGGCTCCTTTTTATGCTCGCCGCTGCCTTTGGCCGCATAGGTGGCCTCCGGTTCATGGGGGTTTTGCACCCGTTCCGAACCCAAATCCTGCTTGGCCTTGGGCTGGACCTCGGCGGCAACCACTGCAAACTGTTCGCCGAAAACGCGGGTGAGCAAACTGACTTGCGGCCCTTGGCCCACTGGGGCTTCGGCTTGGGCCACCCACGCCAGCAATGCGTGCGCATCGCTGCCCGCCTCAACCAACTTGCGCGCCAGTGTCTCCAACCCCGCACGGTAGTCCGGCTGGCTCTCGACATACCGCTCCCACAACCGGGACCACCAGCCGGGCCGGTCTGACTCCGCCAGCTTCTGGGCTAGTTCTTCCAGCGCCAAACGCAAGCTTTCACGCACGCAATCCAGCCGGCTCATCCGGCTAACCCGGCCAAACATCTGGGTCGAGTCCAGCCGCTGCCGACAGTTGCGGGCCACCAGGCCCGCCGCCACCAAGGCGTCCAAAATGGCGGTGAACCCAAGGGCCGCCAAATCATGTGCCAACAGCCGCTGGCGGAAGTTGACCAGCGTGGTGGGATGAAACGGTTCGCTGCCGACCTGCCGGTTCAGGGCGAAATTCCAGCCCAAATGGTAGCGCAGCAATTCCACCGCTTGACGGTCGGGAACCGCTTCCAGATACTGCAGACAGCTCACGCCCAGTAACAGCACCGGCTCAATGGCGACCCGTCCGTTGGCAGGGCAATAGCATGGTTCCAATTGGGAACGCGCGCCCGCCAGCACCGGATAGACTTTCTGCGCAAACAGGCGAAAGCGGTCGGTCGGACCGAAGAGCGTGCTGGCGCACCCGGCGGTCGAAAACAGTTCAGACTGGGTGGAGAAGGCTGGCAAACTCATAGCTATAGGCTACCTTTTAGAGTAGCCAAAACAAGCATGCAAGCTGAATTCGAAATGAAGGTGCAGGTGATCCGCTCCAAAGGCCGGGTGGCGCGTCTCTTTGTCAATATCCCACTGCCGCTCGCCGCCGCACTGGAGTTGCAAGCCGGCGAACCAGTCCGCTGGCAATTGCTGGATCGTTCGGACCTCCGGCTCTTTCGTCTGGCACCGCCTACACTCAAAAAACGGCCCAAAAAATAGCTAGAGGGTTTTTCAGCAGAATCATAACTGTAATCCTGCCAACCGCTCCCGAGCGCATCGGCATAAATGGTGAGATTGGTCTGGGCGCGGCAAAAAAGCGGTGGGGCCAGAAATAGAGCGATTAGGAAGCGCAGTCGGGTTACGTACCGCAACAGAAAGCGTAGTGGCATTTTAATAAAAAACAGACCGGCTCGAAATCATCCACGGGACGGGCATATGCCAGAATCCAACGCAACATTTCCCATTGGTTCCCTGCCCCACGACCAGCGCGGACTTTTTGGTTCTGAGCGCGCTCCAGTGAATTGCAAGTCGTTTTGCCAGCCGATTCCGTTTTCCCGGGCCAAATCAACACATTTCATTGACCTCGGTACTTCCCATCACTTTTCAACCCACGCGAAGAAACCGGCACCTTAATATTCAGGCGGGGACAGGGCGGAAGAGAATGAATCCAAGCGGAGCCATTTTTGCTGCGCTCGGCCAATACGCCGATACACAAAGCACTGCGCGACGACCATCATCGAGACGAACGGGCCAAAACCATCGGGAGTGGTGGCGCTCAAATTAATAGATCAGGCTTAAAAGCAATGCGCCGCCGGTGGGAGGGCTTTACCGGTAGATAAAAGAAATAATTAATTTACAGGAACTTCCCCGGTGTTGGTGAAAATGGATTTCCTCTTTGGCCTAAACGGGGGAAATTGCTAGTGTCGAGGTGATGCCGGACATAATTTTAACCACCCTAAATGCAAAATACATCCATGCCGCGTTTGGGTTGCGTTATCTCTATGCCAATCTGGGCGACTTGCAGCCGCAGACTGAGATCGCAGAGTTTGACATCAATCTGCGTCCGCTGGACATCGCCGAGGCACTGCTCGCCCACGCCCCCCGAATCATTGGCTTCGGGATTTACATTTGGAATGTAGCGCCGACCACCGAGGTCATCGGCTTGATCCGACGCGTGCGGCCCGAGATAAAGATCATTCTTGGCGGTCCGGAAGTCAGCTACGAAACCAGCGGACAGAGAATTGTGGAACTGGCCGACCACGTTATCACTGGCGAAGCCGATTTAAAATTCGCGGAGGTATGCCGGGTGTTATTAAACAGCGGGATGCCACCGCTGCCTGGCCAAGGCACGCCAAATCACATACCAGCCACTTTGCCCAAAATCATGGCAGCCGATTTGCCGGAATTGTCCCGGCTGGCCCTGCCCTACGATTTTTACACACCGGCAGATCTGGCCAATCGGATTATTTATGTGGAGGCATCGCGCGGCTGCCCGTTCACCTGCGAATTTTGTCTTTCTTCACTCGAGATTCCGGTGCGCCAGGTGCCACTGGAAAAATTTCTGGGGGAAATGCAAAAATTACTGGATCGCGGGCTGCGGCAGTTCAAGTTCGTGGACCGCACCTTTAATCTCAACCTGGCCACGAGCAAAGCCATCCTGGAGTTTTTCCGGTCGCGCTACCAGCCGGGTTTATTTTACCACTTCGAGATGATCCCGGACCGGCTGCCGGCCGAACTGCGCACGGTCATTGCCCAGTTTCCGCCCGGCGCACTGCAATTCGAAGTGGGCATCCAAACCTTCAATCCGGAGGTGGGCAGACACATCAGCCGCCGGCAAGATTACCTGCGGCTGGCGGAAAACTTCCAATTTCTGCGGAATGAGACTGGGGTCCACATCCATGCGGATTTGATTGTGGGGCTGCCGGGAGAAACCCTGGAAAGTTTGGGGGCAGGCTTTGACCGGCTCATCGCCCTGCGGCCGCAGGAAATCCAGATCGGCATACTCAAACGTTTGCGAGGCACGCCCATCACGCGACACGATGCCGAATGGCAGATGGTTTACAACCCACATCCACCATACGAAATTCTGCAGAATAAGTTGCTCGATTTTGCCATCATGCAGCGCCTGCGCCGTTTGGCGAAATACTGGGACCTCGTTGGCAACAGCGGCAACTTCGCCACCACCTTGCCGCTGATCTGGTCCGCCAAGCCAGCCACTGATCCGGCCGGAAAAGACCACCCTCCGGAAAGTCCTGCCACAGTGCCGAAACCGTCACCCTTTGGCGCCTTCCTGCGATTCAGCGACTGGCTTTATGGCCGACTTCAGCGCACCGACACCATTGCCCTGAATCGTTTAATGGAACTGGTCTTTGAATATCTCACCAAGGAACGGGTACTCGACCCTAAGGCGGCAGCACAGACCCTCTGGCACGACTGCGAGCGGCTAGGTCGCCGCGACCACCCCCATTTCCTCAAGGAATTCCTGCCGAGGGAAAGCAAGCCCCCCCTCAACGAACGCGATCGCTCACTCCCGAAGCGCCAGTCCCGGCACATGGCGTCGTTATAGTTCGCTTTTGGTTTCGTTTAAAATTATTCTGTTGGTTTGGGATGGACTGGTTGTTTGCCACATTATTATCCGCGTTTTTCCTCGGTCTTTATGATCTTTGCACCAAGCATGCGGTGCGAATGAACGCCGTAACGCCGGTGTTATTTTTCAGCACGCTGACAGGCGCGACGGTCTGGACCGGATTACTGGTGATAAATGCCTGGCTGCCGGGCAGTTTGCCATCCGCGCTGGTGACCGAGCCACTCACCTGGACACAACATCTGCAACTGTTACTGAAATCAGGGATCGTGGCGGCGTCCTGGATCGGCACCTACTACGCTTTAAAGCATCTGCCGCTTTCCCTCGGCGCGCCCATCCGGGCAACAAGTCCGCTCTGGACCCTGCTGGGGGCCATTCTGATTCTGGGCGAACGCCCCACCTGGCTGGAGACGGCCGGCGTGCTCACCACGCTGATATCATTTATCGGATTGTCGTTTGCCGGAGCCCGGGAAGGCGTGCATTTTCATCGCAACAAATGGGTGGGTTTCCTGGTGGTCGGCACTTGGTTTGGCGCAGTGAGTTCTCTCTATGATAAGTATTTGCTGGGAACCCAGCACTTTTCCGTGCCCACGGTTCAATGCTGGTTCTCCATCTACCTGCTGGTCTTTTTTGCCCCGTTCGCACTGGGCTGGAAACTCCGTTTATGGGCGCGCAATGAATTTCACTGGCGCTGGAGCATCCCGTTCATCGCGCTGGCCCTGCTGGTGGCGGATTATTTTTATTTCAGCGCCCTGCGCCAGCCCCAAGGATTGGTGGCCGTGGTGATGAGTTTGCGCCGGGCGAGCACGCTGGTGTCGTTTGCCGGCGGATTGCTGCTTTTCAAAGAAGTGAACGGCTGGAAAAAATTTCCCGCCGTGCTCGGTATTTTAATCGGAATCGGGCTGACGATTCTGGGGAGAAATTAGACGACTTCGCGATAAACCTCGGCATGCGGACGGGAAATCACGACGCTGTTCACCAGCACGCCCGCCTCGGCCAACACCGCGCGACCGGCCGCAACCCCGGCTTGCACCGAGGCAACATCGCCGGTCATGGTGCAGAAAGCCTTGCCGCCCATTGCCATCGCCAGCCGGACTTCCAACAATTGCACGGCCGAAGTTTTGGCGACCGTATCCGCCGCCTGAATAAGCGTCGCGACATTAAAAGATTCAATGATGCCAAGCGCGCCATTGGGCTCCGCCGGCTGCGTGCGCCCCAGGGCCACAAAAACATCGGGATGCAGACTGGCGATGATGAAGCTATCAATCAGGCAGCCTCCGGCCGCCTCACAGCCCGCCTCCACTGCGGCCGTGACGGCCGCCGCATCCCCCCCGATCAGCACCATGTATTTACCGGAGCAAATCGAGCGCGACAGAATAAGCCGCACATTGCCCGCCTTGAGCATGGTATCCGCCACTTGAAAACCGGCGGCGATGCTCGAAAGTTCAATCAATCCAACAGATTTTTCGGCCATAAAATTATTTCTCCAAAATGATTTGTTTATCGTTCACTGCGCGCACCGTGCCGGCCATCGGCGCATGCAAAATCGCACCAAGCGCCTGGGGCGAGGGTTCGCCGATGATTTGTCCGAAGCTCACGCGGTCGCCAACTTTTACTTTCGAAATGCACGGGGTGCCGGCGCTTTGCTTGAGCGGCA
>CAISVF010000292.1 GCA_903888765.1 uncultured Verrucomicrobia subdivision 3 bacterium
ACCTCGAAAGCCGAGATTGACATGGTCAAAGCCTATGCCTTCCATGCCAACAGCTATCTGGTCAAGCCGGTGGATTTCACGCAGTTCACTGAACTGATGGAAGCTTGCGGCTACTATTGGCTAGCGTGGAACCAGCGTCCGATTTTAACTCCAACCCAGGCTCCCGAATGAAAACCGAATGCTTGCATTTACTAATTGTGGAAGACGAAGCGGCCCACGTGGAAGCCATCCGCCGCGCCTTCGACCTGACGGCTACCAGGCCAGACCTCCACGTCGTGGGGACCCTGCGGGAATACCGCGAGCGGATTGCCGTGCAGCCGCCGGATCTCGCGTTGGTGGATTTGAATCTGCCAGACGGACGCGCCACGGAGATACTCACGCATCCGGCGGCGGCGGCTCCGTTCCCCATTCTCGTCATGACCGCGTTTGGCAGCCAGCAGATCGTGGTGGAAGTGATGAAAGGCGGCGCGCTGGATTACGTTGTCAAATCCCCCGAAGCCTTTGCCGCCATGCCCCAAACGCTGACGTGCGCGCTCCGGGAGTGGCAACTGCTCCAGCAACAAACCCTGAGCGGCTATATTCCCATTTGCGCGTGGTGCAAAAAAATCCGTGACGACCAAGGGCATTGGAAGGATCTCGAAACCTTCATCGCCACCCATTCCAGAGCTCATTTCAGTCACGGCATTTGTCCCGCCTGTGAAGCTAGCAATTTCCAGGTGGAATCAGGCCGTCACTGGGGATTAAACGATTAAAACCCCCGCAGAATGCATTAGGAAACCAGCCTGCGGCCGGAACAAAAACAATTCGTGATCAAAATCATCTCCAACGAACATTCATGGCCAACCACCTCCGAGGACCTGTCAAAAAAGTCCGAGGGCCGGCCGAGTGCAACCAGCGTCCGGATTGAATGGCAACGTAAAATAACCCACGGTTCACTATGAAAAACGAGCCCCTGCATTTGCTGATTTTAGAAGACGAAGCGGCCCACGTGGAGGCCATCCGCCGCGCCTTCGACCTGGCGGCTAACAAACCTGACGTCCAAGCCGTCGGCACGCTGCGGGAATATCGCGAGCGGATCGCCATGCAACCGCCGGACCTCGCGCTGGTGGATTTGAATCTGCCGGACGGCCGCGCCACCGAACTCCTCACGCATCCGGCGGCGGATGCCCTGTTCCCCATCCTCGTCATGACCGCGTTTGGCAACGAGCAGATCGTGGTGGAAGTGATGAAAAGCGGCGCGCTGGATTACGTCGTCAAATCTCCCGAAGCCTTTGCCGCCATGCCGCAAACGGTGGCGCGCGCGCTCCGCGAATGGCAACTGCTCCAGCAACAAAAGCTGGCGGCGGTGGCATTGCGGCAGGCCAACCGTTTGTATGCCACGCTCAGTCAGATCAGTCTCACGATGATGCATGCCAGCAGCCAGGAGGAACTGCTGCGCACCATCTGCCATGATGTCGTCGAGTTCGGCCAATTCCGGATGGCGTGGATTGGTTTGGTGGATGCGTCGGGCGGCCGGCTGGTGCCGGTCTGCCATGACGGTTTCGAGGACGGCTACTTGAAAAAAATCACCATTCCTCTCGGTCCGGAAAACCCTCAAGGGCCTAGCAGTCTGGCCATTGCGCCCGGCGAAATCGTCATCAACAATGACACGCAAACCAACCCGGAGATGATTCCTTGGCGGGAGGCTGCCTTGGAGCGCGGCTATCGAGCTTCGGCCACCGTGCCGTTCCGCTGCCAGGGGAAAATCATTGGGGCGTTGAGCCTATACGAGGGTGAGCCGGGCTTTTTCTCGGCGGAGGAGAAACAGTTGCTGGCTCAAATCGGCAAGGCGATTTCTTACTCGCTGGATGCGCTGGCGGAGCAGGCCGGGCGCAAGGTGGTGGAAGTGGCGGTGATTGCTTCCGAAAATCGTTATCGCCGCCTGTTCGAGGCGGCCAAGGACGGCATTTTGATTCTCAATGCCGAGACGGGGAGAATTTTGGATGTAAACCCGTTTTTGACGGAATTGCTGGGTTACGCCCGCGAGACTTTTATTGGCAAGCACCTTTGGGAGTTGGGATTTTTCAAGGACATTGCCGCCAGCGATGCCCACTTCAAGGAATTGCAGGCAAAGGATTACATCCGCTACGACGACCTCCCGATGAAAACCAGCGACGGGCGGCGCATTGAGGTGGAATTTGTCAGCAACGCCTACCGGGTGAATCAATACCGGGTGATGCAATGCAACATCCGCGACATCACCGGGCGGAAGAGGTCGGAAGCATCCCTTGCCCGGCTCGTCATGGCGGTCGAGCAAGCCGCCGAGACCATTGTCATCACCGACACCGAGGGCACGATGCTCTACGCCAACCCGGCGTTTGAAAAAACCACCGGCTACACCCGCGCGGAGGCGCTCGGCCAGAATCCCCGCGTGCTCAAGAGCGGCCGGCAAGACGCTGAATTCTACCGCCAGATGTGGGCGACCATCCAGCGCGGTGAAGTATGGCATGGCCACTTCAGCAACAAGCGTAAAGACGGCAAGCTGTTTGATGAGGAAGCCACCATTTCCCCCGTTCGGGACGCCACGGGTAAAGTGGTCAATTATGTGGCCGTCAAGCGCGACGTGACCCGGGAAATGGAGCTCGAAGCGCAATTCCGGCAGGCGCAAAAAATGGAAGCCATTGGCCAGCTTGCTGGTGGCGTGGCGCACGATTTCAACAACCTTCTGGCCGCCATACAAATGGAGACTGACTTATTGAAATTCGATGGCGAGCTTTCCCCCGACCAGTCGGAACTCGTGAACGCGATCGCCGCCAGCGTGCAACGCGCCACCGCCATGACCCGCCAACTGCTATTGTTCAGCCGCCGCGAAGTATTCCAGCCCGGCGATTTGGACGTGAATGAGGCCGTCGCCACCACGGCCAAAATGCTGAAGCGCATGTTGGGGGAAACCATCGAGATGCAACTCAAGCTGGCCGCGGCCCCACTCTTTGTCCATGCCGACGCGGGCATGCTGGATCAAGTGCTGATGAATCTCTGCGTGAATGCCCGGGACGCCATGCCCGGCGGCGGCCAACTGGTCCTCACAACCGCCGGCGTGGAACTTGATGAACTGGCCGTGGCCCAATGCGTCCATGCGCGGCCGGGCTCTTTTGTTTGTTTGAGTGTGAGCGACAACGGCGGGGGCATTGCCCCGGAAATTTTGCCGCAGATTTTTGAACCATTTTTCACCACCAAAGTGGTCGGCAAAGGCACCGGCCTGGGACTGGCGACCGTCTTCAGCATCGTCCAGCAGCACCAAGGCTGGATCAACGCCTATAGCGAACCCGGCCACGGGACGACATTCCGCATCTATCTGCCGAGACTGACCGGGAGCATCATGCTAAAATCCCCGCCGCCGCTCGCGGCCCTGCGCGGCGGGCCGGAAACCATTTTGCTCGCGGAAGACGACCCGGCCTTGCGTTTAGCCGTTGGCAAAATCCTGTCCCAGCTGGGCTATCATATTTTGGAAGCGCCCAACGGCATCAAAGCCCTGGAAGTCTGGCAGAAACATTGCGGTGAAATCAGTTTGCTGCTGACGGATCTGGTGATGCCGGACGGCATGACTGGCAGAGACCTGGCGCTAAGCCTCTTGCAAAAAAACCCCAAACTGAAGGTGATTTATATGAGCGGCTACAGCGCGGAAGCCGTCAGTAAGGATTTTTCCTTCGCGGAAGATGTGAATTTTCTCACCAAACCATTCCCGGCGCATAAACTCGCAAAAACCATCCGCGACTGCTTGGACGCACACCCATAGTGCATCTGCCGGCTTGAATATGACGCTCCGCCGGAGCTTTCCGGTTTTAATGGTTTGGAAAACTACAAATAGGCCAGCCCTACGGGCTTCCAAAAAACAGGGCCCAACCTTTCCCAAAATGGGGCGAACATTGGCTGTTCCACCCGGCAAACCGCAGAACACCTCGCGCAGCGAAGAGAGATTCGCCTCTGAAAGCCGCATTGCCGGCAATGATAACAAGATGTTTTTGGTTTCCGGCCAGACACTATTTAAACCGCTGGCTGCGTTACATGCTGGCTGCACCTGGAGCAGGTTGCACCTTGCCAGAAGTTCCAAGAATTGGAAAACTTCGCGGCGATGACTCCGAATGATTGGAACTAAGGCATTCAATGCAAACGATACGAATAACCATGAAACACAGTTTCACCCTCCTCGTCGTCTGGCTGCTGGCTCCGCTGGTCGCAGTCTACGCGGATGAACACAGCGCCGTCCGGGTGCCTCCCGCTGCCCCGGTCGGGCCACCGCCCGGTCTGCGGAAACTCCTCGACACACCCCTGCGCGATCCTTCGATCTGTCGCGGACCGGAGGGGATCTATTATTTGACCGGCACAAGCGAGCCGTTCTGGGGATACAATAACGAGAAGGGCATTTGCGTCTGGAGGTCGAAGGACCTCACGACGTGGGAACCGCTCGGCACGGTCTGGCGTTACGGAGCCAGTCCGTGGCACGAAAAATATCTCAAGGCTAAGAAGCCATTGTGGGCGCCGGAGATTCATTACAACAAGGGCACGTTTTGGCTTACTTACAGCATGCCGGGATGGGACGGTACCGGGAAGACCTCCGGCAGCGGCCTGCTGAAAAGCACCACCGGCAAACCGGAAGGCCCCTACGAGGACATGCAGCCAGCCGAGCGCCTCGGCGATGAAATTGACGCATCGCTCTATGAGGATGAGGACGGCACGATGTATTTTCTCTGGCATAGCGGGAAGATCGCCCGGCTGAAGCCGGACCTGCGCGGACTGGCCGGGCCGTATCGCTGGCTGAAGACCATGACCGCAGACCCGGATCCAAAACATCACTCCGGTTTGTGTGCGGGAATTTTCGGGAAAGGCTCGTTCGATCATGTCGGCTTCGAAGGCATGTTCCTGTTCAAGGCGAACGGCCGCTACTACCTTGACTGCTCCGAGCAATTCGAAGGCCGCTACAGTTGCATGGTGGCGACCGCCACGAATATTTTCGGACCTTACAGTGCCCGCTACGAAGCCATTCCCCACGGCGGTCATAACACCTTTTTTCAAGACGGTGAAGGGAAATGGTGGTGCACCTATTTCGGGCCGCCGTGGAATGAACGCGCGGCGATTCTGCCGGTGGAATTTGCGGAGGATGGCCGGCTCGGTCCTGTGAAATGATGGTTTCCATAATGGGAAAACCAGGGGCGCGGTTGAAACAATCCGCGTGGCTCAACCTTCGCGGCCGGCTGCGGGTGCTGCTGGCGATTTTATACCGGTCGATGGAGTAGGATTGCCCTGATACCCAAAGGTAGAGGGATGAAGCCGAGCAGCAGAGCGAAGCGGGTGAAGGGATACCTTGTCTGGTTGCACGATGTCCCACTAGCGAATCGGCTGCGTCGCCCGGGCGGAATGCGTTGATACGGCATAACGCCGGAAATTTTCAAAGCGATGAAACGTCAAATAGTTTGCATCGTGATACGTGTGAGCGCCACCAGCGGCATCGCTGAAGGCTGTCCGCACCACGGCGACAAGGTCATCCCCTGAAAATTGCCAGTCCGCATACTGAAAGCCGAATTTATCCGGTTGTTCGTGGTGCAGCACTTCGCGATAGATTTTCCAGTGCACCAAGTCCGGCGAGCAGGTCAGGGCCAGCGTATTGCGGATGGTGCCCGGCAGGTTGCTGCGATCTGGTTCAGCGACAATATTCGCCAGCGCCCAATACAGCTTTGACTGAGCGTCAAAACGCACCGTGAATTTTTTTGCGCCGCCGGGAAAGTCCACAAAGTTGCTGTCCGGATCAAATGATGCGGTTTTGCCATCATCGCTGAGGCGAACCAGCGCCGCCCGCTCATCCGGCGTGTGAACATCGCACCTCAGCAGATCAACGATTTTACCAGCGGGCGTGACTACCGCATTGCCTTCAAGCCAGCCGCCAAAATCGCCCGCGAGCCACTGCGGTTGGCCCGGCAGAAAATTGCTGAAGGTCCAGTTGGTGGCGTTCAGCAGATCTGAGTCCGCCGGGGCGGACAACATGCCGGCGCAAAAGCGCCTGCCCCATTCGGTGCCATGGTCGGCGTTCTCAAAAGCGCGCCAGACCTTCCCGGCGTGTTCCACCACCGGCACGGGCGCGGTGTGCCAATGGCCAACGGACGTGAGTTGGCCGGTGGCAGGCGAGTCTGGCTCTGTCCAGGTGCGGCCGTTGTCCCGGGACCGGCGGACTACGATCTGGCCATATTCCTTGGTGGTGCCAATGGCATAAACGGCACCGCCATGCACAAAAAGATTATTCCAAAAGCTGGGGCTCAGTCCGGCGATTCTGCTCCAAGTCGCGCCGCGATTCGTCGAACAAAAAATTTCCGTTACCCCGCTTTTCGTACAACCGCTTTTCGGGCCAAAAAAATCATGCGACACCAGATATTTACCATCCGGCAAAATGACGATGCTCGGCGAGCCGAGGTAGCGGCCAGAGGAGGCCGGGCAATGGTCAATCACCACGCCGGGAACTTTCTCCAGCCCTCGCGAATTAACCTTCTGCGCCGCACCTGGTTGGAGCAGAAAAGCGCAAGTGACCCAGGAAATAATGGATGGCAACAGTCTCATGATGAAATGGAGTTTACTCGTCCGGGTTAATCAGCGGCAAGTCGTCGATGCGGAACTGCCCGACCAGCGTTGACTCCATGCAGTGCGAGTCAAATTGTTTTCAAAGTTGCCAGATTCGAATTGCCGCCCGGTCTTTGATTTGAAAACAGCACCTCCCGGAATTTTAAGGTAGGGTCAAGGGTATTGGACCCAATTGGTCATGACGTTGTAGCCAAACGTCATTTCATCGGGGCGGTAACCTTTGGACCATTTCGAATGTCCATCGGCAAACAGGAGGTTCTACCCTTTGCCGTGAATTTGCCAAAATTCCGTGATGGCAGCGCTGGCGGCGCCGCCCACGCAGTTCTGGGTGTAATCATCCTTGTCTGCGTCAAGGGGATCAAATTGGAGTCCGGCACCGTTGTTTTTGGTCCCAGCCGTGTCGCCGCTCAAAACAAAGGCCGAGGGAAAAAGGATGGCTGTTGCTTTCACGGGGCTAAAGGAGTGGGCGGCAAGAAAAGCGGCGTTGCAGCCGTTGAAATAATTGAATGCCCCGCGCAACGTGGCCGGCAACTGGATGTTGCCGGGACAATTATAAACGTTGGTGTTGCCGGCATACGAAAAAATTTGCTCGGTCCAGCCCGGTTTGCCCGTTCCAAGATCGCGGGCACCCCAGTATATGTTGCCGCCGGATTCGGGATAAAACTCGTTATTATCGTCGGCAAACATGCGCAGGCTCAGGCCGATCTGGTGGAGGTTGGAATTGCAACTCGTCGTCCAGGCTTTTTGTTTGGCGGCCGACAAGGCTGGCAATAGCAGGGCGGCCAGAATGGCAATGATGGCAATGACTACGAGCAATTCAATCAGCGTGAAGGCGGATCGCCAAACACTCCGGCCCCGAGCCTTTGGGCCGGGCTGGGCGTCTCGGCGGCGGTTTGCCTGGCCCGGACGGGTCAGGACGGCTCCGTCGCGGCACGGCAGGAATCCTTTAAAAAGCATGAATATACTTCGGGCTTTTGCGGTTGGCATCGCTAATGCACCAGATGTCAATGGGGTAAAATGCCCCCGGACATTTGAGGTAGCGGGCGCTCCCATCCGCGAATGAATAATTGGATCCGCCGGATCCGGATCCGGAAATGGCGTTGGCGCCGTTACCGCCATGGCGGCTTTGTTCCGCGACCTGATTGATGTCGTTGCCCAAGCCTTCCAGCAAATCCATGTAGTAGTCCATAGCGGTGCTGAATTTTTCTCCGAGCACCACGGTGTCGCTGGTAAAGACGATGGCGTTTTCCTTGAGGCCGCTGGGGTAGTTTCCGGCCATGTATTCGTCGGTAAACAAGGGTTCGCCCAGCGTATCGCTAAAATAATCGTTCCAGCCGTTGATGAGGTAGCTGCGCGGCGCGGCATCGGCCACATTGTTGGAACCGCCACCCGTGGCCGGGAGCTTTGCTTGCATCGCGTCCGTGGGGCACAGCAGGACCTTGATGCTCTTGGCGTAATTGTCGTAAAAACGGTTGGGCCAGCGGTTGCTCTGCGCGCGCGGCGGATAATTCCCCTGATTGTCGTCCACATAGATTTTGCTGGCCAGTCCCAGTTGACGCATGTTGCTGGTGCAGGAAATGCGCCGGCCCG
>CAISVF010000293.1 GCA_903888765.1 uncultured Verrucomicrobia subdivision 3 bacterium
AGGACGCGGCTGGTCAGCGTGGCGGCGGCCATCGCCCCGGAGGCTTTTAACATTTTTGACACCGGCGCAGGTTAAAGTTCCCGGCCCCAAGTCCAAAGTCCAAAGTTTGCCGCCTGCGGCCGGTGGGCGGATGCAATTGGCCATTGGCAATCGCTGGCGGGCAATTTATTCTGCCGGCGTGAGCATCCTGGATGAACTGAAATGGCGCGGCCTGATCGCCGATTGCACCGACGCGGCGGAGCTGGAAAAAAAACTGGCGGCGCCCATTACGCTCTACTGCGGATTCGATCCCACGGCGGATTCGCTGCATGTCGGCAATCTGGTGCCGCTGCTGGCCTTGCGCCGGTTTCAATGCCTCGGCCATCATCCCATTGCCGTGGCGGGCGGCGCCACTGGTTCCATTGGCGATCCCAGCGGCAAGTCTGCCGAGCGGCAGTTGCTGACCCAGGAGATTCTCGATCACAATATCGCCAGCGTGAAAGGGCAGCTCGCCAAGCTGTTGGATTTTGAGACCACGCAAAACCCGGCCCGATTGGTGGATAATGCATCCTGGACGAAGGACATTTCGTTCCTCGGTTTTTTGCGCGATATTGGCAAGCACTTCACCGTCAACCAGATGGTCGCCAAGGAAAGCGTGCGCGCCCGTATGGAGGATCGCGAGGTGGGCATCAGTTACACGGAATTCAGCTACATGCTGTTGCAAGCCTTTGATTTCATGGTGCTCTGCCGCGACACCCACTGCGAACTGCAGATAGGCGGCAGCGACCAGTGGGGCAACATCACCGCCGGCATTGAACTGACCCGCAAAAAACTTGGCCGCCCGGTTTTCGGCCTCACGCTGCCGCTGATCACCAACGCCGACGGCTCCAAATTCGGCAAGACCGTGGCCGGAGCCATCTGGCTGGATCCCCGGCGCACCAGTGTCTATAAGTTTTACCAGTTCTGGATCAATACCGACGATCGCGATGTCATCCGCTACCTGAAATATTTCACGTTTCTGTCGCAGGATGAGATTGCCGCGCTGGAACGCCAGCATGTGGAAAACCCCGGTGCCCGGGTGGCGCACAAAGCGCTGGCGAAAGCCGCCACGGATCTGATTCACGGCGAGCACGCCACGGCGGAAGTCATTCGCGCCAGCGAGATTCTGTTCGGCGGCGACCTCCAGGGCGTATCTGAAAATACTTTCAATGACATCGTGGGCGAAGTGCCCACGAAGGAACTGGAGCGGGCCAGGCTCGAGGGACCGGGCCTGCCGCTCATCGAATTGCTCATCCATGCCGGTTTGTGCCCGTCCAAAGGCCAGGCGCGAAAAGACATAGAAGGCGGCGGCGTGAATATCAACAACCTCCGCGAAAGCAGCCCCACGCGCGCAGTGACTGCCGGCGATTTGCTTTTTGGCAAGCACCTGCTGTTGCGCAAGGGTAAAAAAAATTACGTCGTCGTCACGGCAAAGTGATTTTTGCGGTTCAACGTCCGGGCTGAATTACTGCCGGTTGAGTTGGCTGCTAGCCCGCCGACGCCGGGGAGCGGTTGCTGGCGGCTCAAATTTTTCGTGCGTTTGGCTGCTTCCGCGGTTAAACCATTTGCCATGAGCGAATCCCTGCGCTTAAAAGACCAGCCGGTGAGTGAGCGTCCGCGCGAGCGTTTGGTAGCGCGCGGGCCGGATGCGCTGACGCATGCGGAATTGATCGCGATTCTGCTGCGCACGGGGTTGAAGGGGGTCAACGTGGTGCGGGTCGGCGAGAATCTGGTATGCAAATATGGTTCGCTCAATGCGTTGGCGATGGCTTCGGTGGATGAATTGAAGCAGGTTCCTGGCATTGGCCGCGATAAGGCCGCGACTCTAGCCGCAGCGTTTGCGCTGGCGAAAAGAATGGAGCAGGAGCGCGCAGCGGAATTGCCGGTGCTGGATAATCCGGAGACCGTGGTCAATTTTCTGCGCGAATCCAGCCGGCACCAAACGGTGGAGTCGTTTAAGGTGCTGCTGCTGAATACGCGAAAACGGCTGATCCGGCCGGTGGAAATTTCCAAAGGGACGTTGGACACTATTCTGGTGCATCCCCGGGAGGTTTTCCGGGCCGCCATCGTGGCCAACGCCGCTGGCATTCTACTCGTTCATAATCATCCCAGCGGTGACCCCACCCCCAGCGAAGCCGACATCAAAGTGACTCGGGATTTGATTCGCGCAGGGCAGGTTTTGAAAATTGAGGTGATTGATCACATTATCCTTGGCCGCGCCACGGCGGAACGGGCAAAGGATTATGCCTCTTTGCGCGAGCTGGGTTATTTCTTTTAGCTCCGGGTAATGCCGAGTTCACGGGGTGATTCTTCAGAACGCTGAAGAACCACCCCTTTTTATTTCTTCGACTCGGCATTAATGGGACGTCATTCCTCATGGTTCAAACCACAACCAAAAGGAATGCATATATGATTAAGCCGTTTCGTCTCCATGTCCAAAACCTGCGACCATGGGAAGCAGGTCCACTTGCGCCACACCTCGCCAGCTTTGCTGCGTTGTTGGCGCAACAGCGTTACTGCCGTGTGACCGGCTGGAACAAGCTTCGGTTGGTCGCTGCTCTGAGCCAATGGATGGTTCAAACAAAGCTTCCACTAAAAGGCCTCAACGAACAACGCGTGGCGAAGTTCCTTGGCTGCCGCTGGCGACATTACGTTTATCGCAGCGGCGACAAATGCACGCCGGCGCTTTTACTCCAACACCTTCGTAAATTGGACGTTATCCCTCCGCCGACACCTGTGCCACTGACTCCGATTGATGTGATGGAGCGAGCCTACGGACAATATCTGCGACAAGAACGCAGCTTCATGTCAGGCAGTGTCGGGCAATATCTGACCGTCGCCAGGCGGTTTTTGTGGCATCGGTTTCGGGATGGAAAAATCCGATTGAACGAACTGCACACGAAGGATGTAAGCGATTTTATTTTGAAAGACTCCGGCATCCGTGGTCGCCGCTCTGCTCAACTGATGACCTCCGTGCTGCGGAGTTTTTTGAATTACCTGTTTCAGGAAAGCAAGACCGCCACCAATCTGGCGGCGGCAATCCCCGCCACAGCGGGTGGGCGCTTGTCGGAACTGCCCCGTTATCTGGAGGCGGCAGAAGTGGAGAAATTGCTGCGATCTTGCGACCGTCGACCGAATGTTGGGCGGCGCGACTATGCCGTTTTGGTGCTCTTGGCCCGGCTTGGTTTGCGCGCCAGTGAGGTGGCCAACCTTGAATTGGACGACATTAACTGGGAGAACGGAGAGTTGGTAATCCGGGGCAAAGGCAACCGTGTGGATCGGATGCCGCTACTTCAGGAGGTTGGC
>CAISVF010000294.1 GCA_903888765.1 uncultured Verrucomicrobia subdivision 3 bacterium
CGGGCATGACGACATTCGCAAAAGTCTTGGATTCTGCCGACGGGCTGGCGTTGGAAGAACAGGAGTCGTTGGTTGAAGTGCTGCAACACCGACTGGCGGAACATCGCCGTGCGGAGTTGATTGCGGCCGTGAAATCCGCCCGGGCCGAATTCAAGGCGGGTCGCTGCCGACCGGCGACTCCCGCGCAAATCGTCAAACGCCTTTTCGCTTGAAACGGCTGCTCCTGCCTTCCACGGCATCTGTCCATTCCGCTGGTCGCTTCGCGCGCTAATAGATTTGCGTGTCGTTTTCCAATTCGTGCAGCACAAGGGCGCGGAAGCGATCCTGCTGGAAAGCCTTGGCACGCATGACGAAGTTTATTAACTGGAAATTTCGCCTCGTCAAAATTAGACACTCAGACCATATGAGTTTTCAGGTAAAAAATTCAACCCGCCGCTACACGCAACTGTGGCATCGGGCATTCCGGTTTAAATCGCCATTGCAAGCCGGTATTTTATTTTTCTACAATCCCGCTTGATGAATTTCCCCCGCGTTCCGTTGGCCATCTTTATTTCCAGCCTGCTATTATTTGCAGTGTCACCGCTGCTAGCAAAGACTTTTAACGTCCTCGATTTCGGCGCGGCAGGCGATGGCGTGGCGCTCGATACTGCCCCGGTTCAGCGCGCGATTGACGTTGCGGCGAATGGCGGCACCGTATTGATTCCGCGTGGTCGCACTTTTCGCATCGCCACGCTGAATTTGCGTAGCCAGCTTGATTTCCGTCTTGAAGGCACGCTGTTCATAAGCACGAACCAGGCGGATTATTCGGGCGACGGCGTCATCATGGCCAGCAACGCCGCCAACTTGCGCATTTCCGGCAGGGGAAAAATCCTTGGCCAGTCCCTTGCCTTCATGACCAATTACGATGCGCTGAATGAATGGTGGCTTTTTCAAGACTGGCGACCCAAAATGTTTGTGCTGACCAGCTGCACCAATTTGGTTGTGCGCGACCTCACTTTTGGCGATGCGCCATTTTGGGGGCTGCACTTGTTGGGGTGCGAAAATGTCCTCGTGGACAACGTCACCGTGAGCAATCGCCTCGACGTGCCAAACGATGATGGCATTGACCCGGACCATTGTCGCCACGTGGAGATCAGGAATTGCCACCTGACCTGCGGCGATGATGCCATTGTCATCAAATCCACCCGCCAGACGAATGATTTTGGCGACTGCGCTGATATTCGCGTCCATGATTGTGTCATCCGCACCCAGGATGCCGGCCTTAAGCTAGGCACCGAGACCGTGGGCAACATTCACGACGTCAGCTTCGAACGCTGCCAGATTCTTTCCAGTAGCCGTGGACTCTGTATTCAACTGCGCGACGAGGGGAGTATCTCCAATATCACCTTCCGCAATATTTCCTTTGTCTCCCGCTATCATAGCGATCCGTGGTGGGGCAGAGGCGAAGGCATTTCCTTTACCGCCTTGCCCCGCACTGCTGAAACCAAGCTGGGCAAACTCCAAAACATCCTCGTGGAAAATGTCACCGGACGGGCTGAGAACAGTATCCGCATCAACGGATCTGTCACCAGCCGGATTGCGAATGTCCGGTTTCGCGGTGTGCGGGTCAGTTTGGACCGCTGGACAAAATATTCCGGCGGCGTCTATGATAACCGGCCTACAAAAGTTCTCGCACCGGTGGAGCCGCACGCGACAGATGCCTTTGATTTTTCCCGGGTGGATGGCGTGAGCTTGGATCATTGTTCTGTGACCTGGAACCCAGCTGCCGCTGCCGGATTCCGTAATTCGGTGCAGGCGGATGATGTGACTGGCCTGCAAATCACCCGTTTCCAGGGCGCATCTGCCCGGCATCCGCTGCCGGATCGGGCAAAATAGGTTCTGTTCGATACCCATTGAGTAGGGTCTTTCCTGATGTACGGGAGGTTTGACCGGGGCACGGTTTTTCCGCATTATCTGAGGCATGGCAAGCAGCTTTGGACAATTATTCCGCATATCAACCTGGGGTGAATCTCATGGCGGTGGTGTGGGCGTTGTGGTGGACGGCTGTCCGCCCCGGTTGAGTCTTTCCGCTGCCGATATTCAGCCGGATCTCGACCGCCGGCGCCCCGGTCAGTCCAAGATTGTCACTCCCCGTAAGGAATCGGACACCGTGCAGATCCTGTCCGGTATTTCCAGCGACGGGCGCACTCTGGGCACGCCCATTTGCCTATGGGTAAAGAACGAAGACCAGCGGTCTGAAGCTTACCATGAAATGAAGGACAAATTTCGTCCTTCCCATGCGGATTATACCTATTTTGCCAAGTACGGCATTCGCGCCTGGGAAGGCGGCGGGCGTTCCAGCGCGCGGGAAACCATCGGGCGCGTCGCCGCCGGGGCCATTGCCAAAAAGATTTTGCGCGAGCAGTTCGGCGTGGAAATTCTCGCCTATGTCAAGCAGGTGCAAAAAATCATCGGTCACGTGAATCCTGACACCGTGACTTTTCAGGACGTGGAAGCCAATATCGTTCGTTGTCCGGATGCGGCGGCGGCGCTGAAAATGATCCGGCTCATTGAGCGCACCCGAAACGCTGGCAATACCGTGGGTGGCGTCGTGGAAGGCATTGCGCGCGGTGTGCCCGCCGGTTGGGGCGAACCGGTTTTTGATAAACTGGAAGCGGACTTGGCTAAAGCGATGCTAAGCCTCCCGGCCTGCAAGGGCTTCGAGAGCGGTGACGGTTTTGCCGGTGCCTTGTTGACTGGTTTGGAACACAACGATCCGATACGGATGAAAAACGGCAAGGTGGTTACCACCACGAACCGTTCGGGAGGCATTCAAGGCGGCATTTCCAACGGCGAAACAGTCTTTTTCCGCACGGCGTTCAAACCTGTCGCCACCGTGATGCACGAGCAGGACACCGTGGATATGAGTTTTCACAACACCACCATAAAGGGCAGGGGACGGCACGATGCGTGTGTGCTGCCGCGTGCCGTGCCCATGGTTGAGGCAATGGCGGCCCTGGTTTTGGTGGATCACGCCCTGCGCCAGCGGGGGCAGTGCGGTTGATTGGCTAGTATTTTAACTCAACCCCAATGCCCCGCTGCCGGTTTTTACCGCGCCCGCTGGGTTAAAGCCATCTTGCCAATCCCGGTCAACACGTCCCAAGCCGGTCCAGGAAATTTGTGCATCTGCACCATGACATCCTCAAAAGCGGTCAGAAACCATTTTACATCCGCTTCATTGATGATCAGCGGGGGTAGTAGTTTCACCACGTCCACTGCGTGACCGGCGACCTGGGTAATGATATGATGTTTGTCCATCAACGGAATCACGGCCGCCTGCGGGAATAAGCTCTTATCGAGGGTGTGGCAGGTGGTCCAGGCTAGTTTGAGCGACAGCGATTTTGGGGAGCCGAATTCAATGCCTACCATCAACCCGCGCCAGCGAACTTCCTTCATGAATTCAAACCGGGGAACCATCGCGGTTACGCCCTGGCCAATGAGGTCGCCCATGCGGGCCGCGTTGGCGATCAGGTTTTCGCGATCCAACACATCCAAGGCCGCCAGCCCGGCAGCCATGGCAAAACTACCTTGGCTGAAAGTGGAACTGTGAACCACCGATCGTTGCATGGAGGAAAACACTTTTTCATGGATCCATTTCTTGCACAAAACCGCACCGACCGGTACAAACCCGGCGGAAAGCGTCTTGGCGAGAATGACAATGTCGGGGTCCACGGCCCCTTCGTGCTCAATGGCCAGAAATTTTCCAGTGCGCCCCATTCCCGACTGTACCTCGTCATCAATGAATAAGGCTCCATGTTTGCGACAAAGTTGCTGTGCTGCCAGAAGGTAGCCGGGGGCAGGGAGGTTGACGCCCTTGCCTTGAATGGGTTCCACGATAAAGGCGGCAACATCGCCTTTTTTTAACTCATTTTCCAGCGCTGCCAGATCGTTGAATGGGATCGCCCGGCAATCCGGCAGGAACGGGGCAAAGCCTTCGCGGAAGCTTTCATCGCCGTTCACGGCCAGCGCGCCGCTGCTTAAACCGTGAAAGGATTTTTTACAGTGAATGAGCGCCGGTTTGCCGGTGGCGCATTTGGCATATTTGATGGCGGTCTCCACTCCTTCGGCTCCGGAATTAGTGAAAAACACCATGTCGAGATCGTTCGGCATGCGCTTTTTTAAATCGGCGGCGAGCAGCCCGGAGAGCAGAGGGGCTTCCATTTTCACCAGGCTGGGATATTCGGCATCCAGAAACTCCTTCAGGATGCGCCGGACTTCGGGGTGATTGCGACCCAGTCCGAAAACCCCGTACCCGGAAAGCAGGTCCAGATATTTTTCGCCTTTAATATCCCACAAATACTGACCTTCGGCCCGGGTGTAGCAACGATCAAAGCCGATGGTCTTCAGCGTGCGCACATTGGCGGGGTTGATGTGGGCCGCATGCAGATCGTAATTTTCACCGGCGTGTTGTTTGACCAGCGCGGCAATATCCAGCGGCGGTCGGCTGGAGGCGTTTTGAGGCGGATTATGTTCCAACGACATGGTCCTACATTTTACCGCAACGTGACGGGAATCAAGAAAATTACGGGGCCATGTGGGGCGCTCGTTTGCCCAGTCCTAATTTTTAAGTCGCTATTAGCATTTTTGTCTGGCCTGCGAACTGATTTTTTTTATCCTCCGCAAGTTCAATTCAGAAAAATAACCCTGTTTTTGTTATGCGACCTGATTTTGTCCCTTGCCAGGAGCAAACGCCCAATCCGGAAACGCCGTTGGTTCCAAAACGGTTCAACCGTGGGCTCCGGATGCAACGATGGGTGACCGGTTTATGTTTGCTGTTCGGTCTGAGTGCCGCAGCGATGATGCCGACGGCGGATTATGTGGAGGGCGACGCGCTGGTGCGCTTTTCATCCGCTGAAACCATGGCGAGCGCCGGTGCGATAGCCGGGCGATTAGGGCTTACCGTGGTGCGGCACTATGACTGGCTATCCGGACATGATCAGCAGCCGATTTGTCTCTTGCACTCGGCCACGCTCAGCGCCGCCGCTCTGTTGACGGAATTGCGCGCCGAACCGGGGGTTGCCCTGGCGGAGCCCAATTTCTTGCGCTATCCCACCGATCTACGCAAGCCGAATGATGCCCAGTTTGGGTGGCAATATGGGCTTCAGAACACCGGTCAGGAAGTGAACGGGCTTTTCGGCACGGCGAATGCTGACATTGGTTTTCTTAAAGCTTGGGGCCTGGCCCGGCCGGCAACGAATGAAATTGTCGTAGGCATCATCGATAGTGGCATTGACACCTTGCATCCCGATCTGGTCAACAACCTCTGGACCAATCCCGGGGAAATTCCCGGAAATGGGATTGACGACGACGGCGATGGTTTGGTGGACGATATTCATGGCTACGACTTCTCGCTGGGCACGGGCAATTTGGTGGATGCCAGCGACCACGGCACGCATGTGGCCGGTATCGTTGCTGCCAGTGGCAACAATGGCCTTGGGGTCATTGGCGTGGATTTTCAAGCGCATCTCATGGCCCTAAAAGTAGCCAGTGATGAGAAGTCCTATTATAGTACCGCCGCGATTATTGAGGCAATCCAATATGCCGCCATGATGAAGGCTCGCGGCGTCAACCTCGTGGCTTTAAATGCTTCCTATGGCGGTGGCGGTTATAATTTTAGCGAAGTCTCGGCGATCAAGGCTGCGGGCGATGCCGGCATCGTTTTTGTCGCCGCCGCCGGAAATAGCACGAATAATAACGATCTGCTGCCTTTTTATCCCGCCTCGTATCGGCTGCCCAATATGATTGTCGTTGGTGCCAGCGATCCCAATGACGCGCTCGCTTATTTCTCCAATTATGGCAGTAAAACGGTTGATCTGGCTGCGCCCGGGTTGAATATCTATTCCTGCCTGCCGACCACGTTGCCTGCCTACACGACCAGCGTAGCCGTTTCCAACCTGGTCTTCGTGGCCAATCCATTTCAATACTCAAGTGCCACCCCCGTTTCCGGCATCACCGCGACCATTTGGGATTGCGGTTTCGGCTATCCGGCCGATTTCCCGGCGGCGGTCAGCAATAATATTGCGCTTATTCAGCGCGGTGGGCTTCTTTTTGCCGACAAGGTTGCCAATGCCAAAGCTGCGGGGGCCCTCGCCGTGATTATTTTCAACAATGCTCCGGGAAATTTTACCGGCACGCTTCAGGCTCCTGGCAACTGGATTCCGGACATTTCCCTTTCCCAAGCGGACGGTTTGGCGCTTCAGGCCATACTCCCTACCACGGGTACGGTCCTGAATACCTTCGACCCGATGCTGCATTATCAGTTCCTGAATGGCACGTCCATGGCGGCACCGCATGTCTCCGCCGCAGTTGCGTTTGCGGCCATGAACTTTCCCAATGAATCGGTTTCCCAGCGCATCCAGCGGATTCTCAGTCACACCACCCCTGTTCCTGCGCTTGCTGGAAAGACCATTACCGGCGGTCGCCTCAACCTTGCCGCCATTGTAGATGCAGACAATAATGGCCTGCCGGATTGGTGGGAACTGCAATACTTTGGCCAACCCTTGGGCACGGACCCCTCGGCTGACCCGGATGGGGATGGTGCCAGCAATCTGGCAGAATTCCTGGCCGGCACCAACCCCACGAACGGAGCATCCGTCTTGAGTTTATCCGTATCCGCTGTTCCGGGCACTAATCTGGTTTTATTACAATGGCCATCGGCAGCCGGTCGGTTTTACCAGCTTCAGCGCTCCACTAATCTCCTCAATGGTTTTGACACCCTGATTCAAACCAACCTTTCCGCGACCCCACCGCTCAACTCCGCTACCGAACTGCTCCCTCCCGAGGCAAATTCCGTCTTTTATCGGTTACAGCTTGAACCTGGGTTCGGGCCCTAGCCCCGACCTGCCCGCTTCCGTTTGACTATTACTCCAGGAACTTGAGTTTATTTACGCTTTGCCCTTCACAGAGGGATGGCTTGAATAAATCATGATGTTTCAACCGAGGCCGGCAGAAAATATTCAGGCCCTAGAAATCCATCATGGGATCGACCTGACCATCCCCACAGCATAACCTACTGCAAAACCTCAACTTATGGGGTGTTCACCCCATAGCGCTTTTTCTGTTTTGCGGTGAAGATGGTGTGCAATAAAACGCTGATCGTCTGGGCTTTAAATTTTCCAAACGAACAATACCCAGCAATAGAACTTAAAAATGAAAAACATTAAACTGATAATATTAACGATGGGGGCGCTTGGAACCTGGTTGCCAGCGAGCAAGGCAGGCTACAGTTTGCTTAATTCAGCTAGCGACTTCGCGGTGCTGGGTGCTTCGACGGTAACGAGTACCGGGAATACGGTGGTAAATGGAGATTTAGGGGTATTCCCGGGATTATCCATCACTGGCTTCAGCCCGCTTATTGTCAATGGGACTATCTACGTGGGCGACTCGGTGGCTCGGCAAGCGTCCATTGATGCTATTAATGCGTATTCTGTGCTTGGCCAAGAGAGTATTTTCCAGATTCTGACCGGTCAGAATCTGGGCGGCTTGACCCTGGGGCCGGGAGTGCGTAATTTCAGTTCATCAGCACAATTGACGGGGGTGCTGGTATTGGATGCGCAAGGTGATCCCAATGCGCGATTTGACTTTCAGATCGGCAGCACTCTAACGACCGCCAGCGGATCGTCCGTGCAACTGATCAATGGGGCACAAGCAAATAATGTGAACTGGCAGATCGGCTCATCGGCGACCATTGGCAGCGACACCGCCTTTATTGGTAGCATGCTCGCAGATCAAAGTATCACGCTCAATACCGGAGCCAGTTTGATGGGGCGGGCTCTCGCCTTGCACGGGGCGGTGACCCTGGACAATAATTATATTATCGAAACGGCCAGCGTACCCGAGCCCGGCAACTTGCTAGCCTCTGCCCTGGCGGTCTCCGCTTTGCTTGTTTGGAAGGGAGTGGCAAAATGGCGTCGCCAAACCAAACTCTAGCCTGACTGAACCGCATTCTGGCCGCCTCCATCTTACGGCAACGTGGCGCGTTGCGTCGCGATTTCTGCTGCGGTGACTTTTGTCGGGTTAGTGGAAAAGTTGGCGCGGAGATAATTGATGACGCTGGCAAGATCAGCATCGTTGACAATGGCGAAGGGCGGCATGCTGCCTCCGAACTTCTCGCGGTTGGGTGGCAGAACTGCTGCCGGACCTTTGAGGAGGATATTGATGAGCCTCTGGGTGTCACCCGCAATGATCGGATTTCCTGCCAGGGCAGGTTGCATGGAGGGCACCCCGCGGCCATCAATCATGTGGCAGGCCGCACAGGCAAGCGCGAACAAGCGCCCTCCCGGGGTGTCTCCATCAATGGGCGTGTAACTCTTGCCATTTCCTATTGCGGGCCGGGTGTGCTGGCTGGATCCGTCCGGTTGTCCGGTATAAATCACTCGCCAGATACGACCTTTTTCCGTTTCCCCGATATAGAGCGATCCATCTGGCCCCGTGGCGACACCGCAGGGGCGATAGCTGGCCCCGCGTGCGCCATTGTAGAAATCCGGCCCGGGAAAGCCTATGGCGAAATCCTCCCATTTACCGGTGGGCATGCCGTTGGCATTAAAGGGGATAAACACCACTTTGTACCCGGCTTGCGGGAGCGGGGCGCGATTCCAGGACCCGTGAAACGCTAGAAACATTCCACCGCGATATTTTTCGGGGAACTGGCGGCCATCATAAAGGCACATCTGCAGTGGCGCCCAGTGCGCTGGAAAAGCGATTAAAGGCTTATCGAAGGCTGGATCTTCGCAACGCTTGTGGTTGTCGCCGCCATATTCGGGACAATACATGCGGGCGTTTTTGATGGGATCCCAATAGGAGTATGGCCAGCCGATGTTAATCCCATTCTTGAGCAGATGAAATTCCTCCGCATCACGCTCTGCGTTATCGAGGGCGTCATAGTGTTCCGGATCTACGATATTCATATTGTCGCGTCCCATCATGCACATGAAGAAATTCTTGGAGCTGGGTTGCCAGGTGAGTGCCAGACAATGCCGGTGGCCGGTGGAGAACCGGGTGCCGTCAGCCTGCGTTTGGTTCGGTTTGTCCGGGTCAAAACTCCAAAAGCCCCCGTAGGTTTCTTGAAATTTCGTGACTTGCTCCGGGCTAAAACCTTTAGCGCCAAACTGGCGGTCTGGCTCGCTATAAACATTGTAGGGCGAACCAATCTCAACAATCATATGGCCAGCCTCATCAAAGGCGAACGCCTTGGCATCATGATCCCGTTCGGCAGGCAGATGATGCACAATAACCTCCGCCGGGCTTGAAGGCACAAGTTCGCCTGGAATGTATTTGTAACGATAAATCGTCGTTCGGCTGGAATGATAGAGATAGCCGTGGTGGAATAAAATATGGGTGCCTCCGTCACCGGAACCAAATTCTTGTACAACATTCGCCCGCCCGTTGCCTTGTTGGTCTCGCAATGCCCAGATCAGGCCAAATTTACCTTTGGCATAAACATCGCCGTTGGGGGCAACCGCCAGACCGCGCAAGTTTTCCCAGTTGTTTCCTACTTTTTTGCCTGCGGTGAGATTGTCTGCATAAACGAAGGCATGAAAACCGGGGGGTAGCGTAAGGCCGCCGTCGTCGGTATCTGGTACGGGCAAGGCGGATTGAACTGAGGCTGCCCACAGACTCCAGTTGCATAGGATGGCCAGTATGTTTTTTTTCATGGATGCGCTGGTTCGGTTAGCTGCTTCAGTATAATCGGTTTTTCATGGGACAAAATATCGCCGGTTTTAACGGCCCCTCCTGGACTTCCCGGTGTTGTGCTACCGCACAACTGGGAATAACGGCAAAACAAATTGAGACGCTGCACGGAAAGCCACGGGAAGACTTGCTTCCGCGACCCCATTAAATTGTTTTCGAATGCCGCCGCTCATTTGCCGCTCCGAGCGTATTGTCGAAGCACATGGCAATGTTGCGAATAAAGAGTCGTCCGGCATCGGTCACTTCCAGGCCGGCGGTCGTGCGTTTCACCAGGCCATCCGCCGCAAAGGGTGCCAGCAAGGTGAGTTCTTTTTCAAAATGTTGCTCAAACTGGATGCCCAGTTTTTGTGACATCGCGGCAAAATCGAGTGAGAGGTCGCACATGGTTCGCATGATGGTTTCGCGCCGGATTTTATCTTCCTGGCTGACGATGTAAGCCTTGTGCAATGGCACTTTGCCCGCGTCCACTGCCGCTTGATATTTGGGCAGCTCTTTTTCGTTTTGCCAGTAAACGTCCGGGGTTTGGGACACCGCACTCATGCCAAAAGCATAAATATCCGAGCCAGCCCGGGTGCTGTACCCCTGAAAGTTCCGCTGTAGCTGTTTCTTGCGCTGGGCCACCGCCAGTTCGTCGTCCGGCTTGGCAAAATGATCCATGCCTATATAGACATATTGGTCATCCGCTGTGAGGCGTTCAATCACCAGTTTCAGCACTTCCAGTTTGCTTTCCGGTGTCGGCAGAATTTTGTCTTCAAGAATTTTCTGCGCGGGTTTGATCCAGGGCACATGCGCATAGCTAAAGACCGCGAGCCGGTCGGGCTTCATGGTCAATACGATATCCAGTGTTTCGTTGAAAGATGCCGGGGTTTGATGCGGTAGTCCGTAGATCAAATCCAGATTGATGGAGTTGTAACCCAGTTCGCGCATCCAATCCATCGCCTGCTGGGTCATTTCGCGCGGCTGAATACGATGCACCGCTTCTTGCACCTGGACATTAAAATCCTGCACTCCCATCGAAGCACGGTTAAACCCGATTTCGCGCAGCGCGACGAGATGTTCGCGTGTCAATCGCCGGGGATCCACCTCCACGCTGGCCTCTATGTCGGGCGCAAACTTGAAATGCTTGTGAATGATTTCACCGAGCCGGCGAATTTCATCGGGGCGTAAAAACGTGGGTGATCCGCCGCCAAAATGAAGTTGCACCGCCCGGCTATCCGGGTTCAACCTTGGTGCCAGCCGGGCGACTTCCCGTCCCAGATAATCGATGTAATCCCGGCCCTTGTCGTGGTTTAGCGTGATCACCGTCGTGCAGCCGCAGAACCAGCAGAGGGTTTCGCAGAAGGGTATGTGAAAATAAATGGAAAGATCGCGCGCTGTTCGGTTGCTATCGTCGATTTTTTCAGAAAGCTGCTCCCACGTCACCGCATCGGAAAACTTGGTGGCCGGGGGATAGCTGGTGTAGCGCGGCCCGGCCACGTTGTATTTTCGTACTAATTCCAAATCCACATTCAACGTTTTCATTTGAAAGATTTTACGGTTTCCACCAGGGCGGTGATGTTTTCCAGTTTGGCGCCCGGCGTCAAACCGTGGCCGAGGTTGAAAATATGTCCGGGCCGGCCGCGCATGATTTCCAGCGTCTTTTGGGTCTCAGCCGCCACGATTTCCGGTGTGCTTTCGGCCAGCATTGTCGGGGAAAGATTGCCCTGCAATGCGATGTGGGGTGGAATGATGTCCCGCACTTCTGCCAGGGACGTTTGCCAGTCAATGCCGATAACCTGGGCACCGCTCCGGATGAGGTCTGGCCAGTTGCCGTGGGTCCCGAGGGAAAAGTTGATGACCGGCACTTTGCCGCCCAGGTTCGCAATCACCTCGTTGGTCCATCGCCCGCTTGCCTCTTGAAACTCAGTTGCTGCCAGGTGTCCGCCGTGGCTGTCGAATATTTGCAGGGCGTCGATGCCTGTTGCCATTTGCATGCGCAGGTAGGCCGTGACTGCGGCGGTCAATTTTTCCGCCAGTAAATAGTAAGTTTGGGGGGCTTCGCGGAAAAGTTGCAGCGCGCGACTATATTTCGGCACGCTCGCGCCTTCCATCATGAAGGTCGCCAGCGTCCAGGGTGAACCGGTGAAACCGAGCAGGGCCGTGTTATTGCCGAGTTCCCGCCGCAAAATTCGCAGGGCGCTGTCCACGTAGTTTAATCGCTCTACCACGCGATCCACGGACAGTTTTTCAATGTCAGCCTGGCTGCGGATGGCAAAATCCATTTGCACACCGCCGGTTTCCTTGAAATGGTAGGTTTGTCCCATGGCTTCCGGTATCACCAGAATGTCGCTGAACAAAATGGCGGCATCGAATCCGAACCGCCGCACCGGCTGGAGCGTGACTTCGACCGCCAGTTCGGGGTTTTGCACCAGTTGCACAAAGGTGTAGGTTTCTTTGAGTTTCCGGTACTCGGGCAAGGCCCTGCCTGCCTGGCGCATCAGCCACATTGGCGGGCGATCCACCTTCTGGCATTTGGCGGCACAGTTAAAGCGTTCACGGGCAGTTAAGGGCGTATTCATTAATTTAGGCTGTGGGACTTTTTGAAAAAGGGAGGTTGACTCCGGAGCCGCTGTGCAGCCGGCCACGCCCGGATGGTCGGGGCGCTTATCATTTTTTGGCAGCGGTGGTGCATTTTTGAGTCGGTCACAACAGATGAGCGCATGATGGCAAATTATCTTAAACCAAGTCTATCGCAAATTCCCGGGTTCGCGCTCCGGTGCGCGGGGCAATTTTACCGTTGCCAGATTTTCCAGCCACCCGCTGTTGCCGTGATCGTTAAAAACCCTGTCCGGGCGCAGGGTGCCCGGGCTGATTTTTTTTGCAACTTTGCCATTTGACCGGTTTTCAATTTGGCAACGATGGAAAACAACGGTCCATATTCAACGGAATCGCTCTGGCGCAGAAATACTTCCGGCCTTCGTTCGTCCGCCAAGCCGTCTGCGGCGGGCTGGGAAATTGAAAGCCAATTGACCGATGCGCTGACCCGGCTTCCGGATTCAGCTGTGCCATCCAATTTCAAAAGCCGTGTGATGGCAGCCCTTGAACTCGAAGTTGAACAGGCGGATCGTTCCCGTTCCTGGACTTGGAACTGGCGATGGCTCATGCCGCGCGTGGCCTTTGCCGCCGCTTTATTTTTTATCGGACTGGCCTTGCAGCATCAGGCCACTGTGTCCCAGCGGACTGCCATGGTTAAAAACCTGGCTTCGGTTGCCAGCGTCCGTGCCCTGCCCAACGTCGATATTCTGGAAAACCTGGACGCCATCCAGCGTATGAGCCAGTCTGGTCGGGCGGATGGCGAATTGCTCGCTGTTCTGCAATGACCCGGAGTGATCAGTTGCTGTTTTGTCTCGCTGCCCTGCTGGTGTTTCCGGCGTTCGCCCAGCCATTGTCTCCGGTGCCGTTGGCGCAGTCAAATCCCGGCATTACCAACATTTTTCCGCCCCTGCCGCAAAGCACTTCTCCGGTGGACTTTTTCCGCCAGCTGCTGGATAAATCCCCCGATGCCTGTGCAGCGGCACTGACGAACCGTCCACCGGCGGCTCGTGAGCGGATTCTGGCCAAAGTTCGCGAATATCAGGCGCTGGATCCGAATGAACGCGAGCAGCGGTTGCGCGCCACGGAACTTCGCTGGTGGCTGACTCCGCTTTTACACTTGCCGATGGCCGAGCGCGACAAGCGTCTGGCGGAAGTGCCCGCCAGCTTGCGTGAACTCGTCAGGTCACGACTGGCGCAGTGGGATATTTTGCCTGCTCAATTGCAGCAGGAATTTTTGGCAAATGAAAAAGCCGTTCATTACTTTGCCCACGTGGAGGAAAACACCCGGGCAGCGAGTGATGCCCCGTCGCGGCAGTTCGCCGAGCAGTTTAACCACTTCTTCGAACTCACTCCGGCCGAGCGGCGGCAAACTTTGGGCCGCCTCACGGCGGAGGAGCGCCAGCAAATGGAACAAACCATGAAATCGTTCGAAGCTTTGCCGCCGCCGCAACGCTTTCAATGCCTCCGTAATTACGCCAGATTTGCCGGCATGACGGCCGCCGCCCGTTCTGAATTTTTGAAGAATGCGGAAAGCTGGTCGAAGCTGTCTCCCCGGGAGCGTCAAGCCTGGCGTGATCTGGTGGCCCACGTGCCGGAATGGCCGCCCATGCCGCCAGCCATCGTGCCGTCTGCTTTGATGCCACAGCCGGCCCCCGCTCTTCGCCCGAACATGGCCACCAACTTCAAATAGGCTCACTTTGCGTTTTCCATTTCTCCATTGCCGTTCTAACGTTTCGTCGTGCATCCGATTGCTTTTTTGCTCGGTTCCTTGACCGTCCGCTGGTATGGCGTGATGATGGCATTGGCCTTTCTGGCCGGGCTCTGGACCGCCACGCGCCGCGCCCGGTTGGTCAATGTTTCGGCTGAGGTGATTTCCGATGTGACCCTCTGGTTGATGCTCGGCAGCATCGTGGGCGCGCGTTCTTTTTATGTCATCACGTATTGGAAACAGGAATTTTCCGGCCAGCCGTTTTCTGAAGTTTTCATGGTGCAGCATGGTGGCTTGGTTTTTTACGGGGGCTTAATCGGTGCCACCATTTTCGGGATCGGGTATTTGCTTTGGAAAAAACTGCCGGTGTGGAAAATTGCTGACATTCTCGCCCCGAGCATCGCTTTGGGGAGCGTGTTTGGTCGCATTGGCTGTTTGCTCAATGGCTGCTGCTATGGATACGCCTGCGACCTGCCTTGGGCCATCCATTTTCCGGCTGGCCATGAAGCGGCCGGGTTGCCGGTGCACCCCACCCAGCTTTATGACGCGCTGCTGAATTTGATTTTGTATGCAGCTCTGGCCTGGTGGTTTCGTCGCAAACAATTCGATGGCCAGATTTTCGCTGCCTACCTCATGGGGTACGCCGTGTTTCGCTCGCTGGCTGAACACTTTCGCGGCGACTATCCGGCGGACCATGTTCATCATGGCTTGACCTCCGCGCAGGTGGTGAGCGTGCCCATGTTTTCCGCCGGCCTTCTGCTACTGTTTTTTTTCTGGCGTCGCGCTCCCCAAACCGGAGCGAACCAACAATAGGTCCGGAATGGCCAGCCTGCTCGAAACCACGCTGCCGGTCGCCCTCGACCATTTGCGGCCTTTATTCCTTGCCGGACCGACGGCGGTTGGCAAATCGGCGCTCGCGCTTGGCCTCGCAGAAAAAATCGGCGGCGAAATCATTTCGGTGGATTCCATGGCAGTTTATCGTGGATTGGACCTGGGTACCGCCAAACCTTCACCCGCTGATTGTGCCCGCGTGCCGCACCATTTGGTGGATGTTTGTGATCTGAGCCTGGCTTTTGATGCCGCGCAATTCGTCCGGCTTGCCGGAAAAGCCGTGGCGGAGATCCAGTCGCGTGGGCGCACGCCGATTTTCTGTGGGGGTACGGGATTATATTTTCAGGCATTTCTCGCCGGCCTGGGCGATGCTCCCGCCACGCGTCCGGAATTGCGGAGCGAATTGGAAGCCGTGCCGTTGCCGGTATTGCTTCAGGAATTGGGCGAACGTGATCCGCAGGCCTATGCGCAAATAGATAAAAACAATCCTCGCCGCGTTATCCGGGCGGTCGAAGTCATCCGGTTGACTGGTAAAAAATTTTCGGAGCAGCGCGCGCCCTGGAAGACCGATGCAGAAAGCCCGCTTTCCCGGAGGTTTTTAGCTTTCACCCGGGCGCCGGAAGATTTGCACGCGCGCATCAATGTCCGGGTGGATCAGATGTTCCGGGCCGGACTGGTGGCGGAAACGTCGCAGCTTTTGAATTGCGGTCTGGCCGATAATAAATTTGCCATGCAGGCGATTGGCTACCGGCAGGTGGTTGAGCACTTGCGTGGCGAACGTGGATTGGCGGACACCATCGAATTGGTGAAAATTCGTACGCGTCAGTTTGCCAAACGCCAACTGACCTGGTTCCGTCGCTACGGTGGATGTGCTTGGATTACTCTGTCTTCCGGCGAAACAGTTGCCGGAACATTGGCCAAGGTGATGTCCAGCCTTCCCTTTGAAAAACCGGGCCGGTGAATTCATCACCGGACTATTTGCCCTAATTGGGCTTGTTCTGTGTTGATGTTTGAGCCTTATTTACCTTCGGGACCTTTCTGGGCCGCAGTAGTTAAAATTCCAGTGTCGCACAGGGGGTATCCTGGGCGGCAACTTGTAACTGAACGTGCGTGGCTCCGAGGATCTGCAATTGCCTGGCCATGACGCGATGCGCCAAGCCCGGTTCGTTGCACTCCCGGCTGAGATGCGCCAGATAAAGTTGCTTGAGCTCGGCTGACAATATTTGCGCGATGGTTTCGGCGGCAGTTTCATTGGATAAATGACCATGCCGGCCCAGAATCCGCTGCTTGAGACTCCAGGAACGGCGCGGACATGCCTGGAGCATTTTTACATCATGATTGGATTCGAGCACGAGGATGTTGGCGCAGCGGATGCGTTCAAGCACTAGTTTGGTCACGTGGCCCAGATCGGTCGCAAATCCAATCGTGCCGGACGCTGTGCGGAGCAGATAGCCAACCGGGTCCTGCGCATCGTGCGGAATGGAAAAGCTCTCAATGTGAATATCGCCAACGTCAAATCCGCCACCGGTGGGGAAGATGCGCCAGTCAATGCTGGCTTTCAGTTGTTCGGTGCCTTCCGGGCCTTCGGGCAGCGACTTTTTTTTGCTGGCCCATTTGGATTTTAATGCCCAGACGGTGCCGTCCTGGGTGCCGCGATTGCAATAGACCGGGATCCGGAATTTATCGGCCAGGCCCATCAGGCCGCTGATATGATCCGAATGTTCGTGCGTTATCAGGATGGCGGATAGATTTTCCGGTGTGCGGCCGATGCCGGCGAGGCGTTTGCGGATTTGCAGCGGTGAAAATCCCGCATCCACCAGCACGCGGGCTTCACTGGTTTCCACGTATGCGCAGTTGCCGGATGAACCGCTGCCAAGGATGGTAAAAGAGACGGACACACGGATATTTTAGCGTGACCGGGAGGCGCGGTAAAATCTTATTGGTCGCTGGATCGGTTCCGCGAGGGGAAGCAGCCCAAAACCACGGGTTTGTTTATTTCGGTCAGCTTTGGTCATCTCCCCAGAACCAAATTCGCGCACGAGTATTGGCCGAATAAATGAATGAGGCATCGTGCAAAAAAGGCTCGCGTGCTGGCACCTAATCACGGAAATTGCCGCGCGTGCATTCAGATTCCACGCCATCCACCCCGAAGGACCGCAATCCAGAAGCGGAAATGGAACTGCCCCTCGCCGGCTTCACCGGCACGCCCGAAGAAAAGGACCGGCAGTGGTTCCAACAGTGTTATCGGGGCGACTCCCAGCGCCAGCTCACTCTCCGAGCCGTGGTCATGGGCGGGATCCTTGGCATGTTTACGGCCGTTTCCAACCTGTACACCACCCTGAAAATCGGCTGGAGTTTCGGAGTTTCCATCACCGCCTGTGTCATTTCCTTCGTCGCGTGGAATTCTGTCTGCCAGCTCCTGGGCGGTCGCGTGTCGCGAATGAGCGTGCTGGAAAACAACTGCATGCAGTCCACCGCCACGGCCGCAGGTTCTTCCACCGGTGCCACGATTGCGACCGCGCTTGGGGCCCTGCTCCTCATCACCGGCGTGCATGAGCCATGGTATGTGGCCACCGGATTCGTCTTTTTCACGGCGGCGCTCGGCGTATTCCTGGCAATTCCCATGAAGCGCCAGATGATCAATCATGAACAACTGCGCTTTCCCTCCGGCATTGCCACGGCAGAAACCCTGCGCAGTCTTTATTCCCGCAGCGGCGATTCCTTGAAACAGGCGTATTCGCTGCTGCTGGCCCTCGGCGCAGGCGCGGTCATTGGCCAGCTGCATACGTATGCGGAGCTCGTGGAGCAGTTGAAATTGAAAAACCGCCTGCCGGAGTGGCTGGAAAAAATGTCCGGCTGGCTCTACCTGCCGGAAGTCTGGAATCTGACCGGGATGTTGAATCCGCTGGCGCGCGGCCAGATGCAGGGGCTCGCCTGCGAGCCCAGTGTCCTGCTGATCGGCGCGGGAATGATCACCGGCCTGCGCGTGTCGCTCTCCATGTTCGCCGGCTCGGTGCTGCTTTATTATTTTATTGCGCCTCATCTCTTGGCCATCGACGCTGCCCACACCACGACCGCCGGCTATGTGCCATCGTTTAAGTTAAGTCCGGAAGGGGATTTTAATCCCATTCGATGGGCCTTGTGGGGCGGCACCGCCGTGATGGTTTTCGCCAGTCTCACGCAAGTGGCGCTAAACTGGCGGACGGTGGCCCGCGCATTCTTCATTTTCAAAAAAACTGAGCGCCACCCCATCCAAGACGCCGTGGACGCCGTGGAAGTGCCAAACTCATGGCTGGTGCTCGGCCTGATTCCCATCACGCTGGGCCTGATCATCGTCCAATATTTCGCTTTTCACATAGCGGTATGGCTGGGCCTGCTATCCGTGGCCTTCTCCTTTGTGTTATGCCTCGTTTGCTGCCGGGCGACGGGTGAGACGGATACCGGCCCCGTCGGGGCCATGGGCAAGGTAACGCAATTGCTCTATGCCGTGCTGCCCGGAGCCAAGGGCATTGCCGCCATCAACCTCATGGCCGCCGGCACTACCGCTGCGGCCGCCTGCGCATCTGCCGATTTACTGACCGACCTCAAGAGCGGCTATCTGTTGGGTGCCAACCCGCGCCGCCAGTTTCTCGCGCAATTTTACGGCGTTTTTTTCGGCGTGCTGGCCGTGGTGCCGGCGTGGTATCTGATGGTGCCGGATAAAAAAGCCTTGGAAGCTTTCAATCCGCCCGCCACCAATATGTGGAAAGCCACGGCGGATTTGCTCACGCAAGGCACCAGCCATCTGCCGCACACGGCCATTCTGGCCATCATCATCGGTGCGCTCGTCGGCTCGGCTCTGCCGCTGCTGGAGAAACTGTTTCCGAAATCGCAACCGTATCTGCCTTCGGCGATGGGGTTAGGCCTGGCATGGGTGGTGCCATTTCAAAACGCGCTGTCATTTCTGATCGGCGCCTTGATCGTGACCGCATGGCAAAAGTGGCATCGCCAAAACGCCGACAC
>CAISVF010000295.1 GCA_903888765.1 uncultured Verrucomicrobia subdivision 3 bacterium
GTTTTTTAAAATATTTAAATGGTCACAAAATCTATGCATTTTCTGAACCTATTTTTCAGGGAGAGTCGAATTTGCAAAAATTGACAAAGTGGTTGAAGAAATTGCCCAAGCCGGTCGGCGTCCTTGTTTTTGATGATAAATTGGGCGAGCGAGTGCTGACGGCCTGCAAATGGGCTAAACTTTCTGTTCCGAATGATGTAGCCATTTTGGGGGTGGGAAACGACGAGTTGATGTGTGAGGTTAGCTGGCCATCATTATCGAGCATCAGCTTCCCTGTTGCTCAGTTGGGGTTTGAAGCCGCGAATATGTTAGATCAGGTCATGAAAGGGGAGAATATCCAAAATCCACACCGAAAAATTCAACCGACCGGGGTGGCAACTCGATCTTCCACAGAAGTTATTGCCTTCGACGATCCTTTATTGAAGTCAGCGATTGCACTGATTCGAAAACGGGATGGAGATCTAATGGGGGTAAAACAAATCGCACAAGCCGTCGGCGTTTCCCGACGCACGCTGGATCGGAAATTCAAGGAATACCTTGGTAAAACTGTCAGGTTTGAGTTGGACAAGGTTAAAATACAAATGGCACATGCGATGCTGGTCGACCGCACAAAGAAAATTGCCGATATTAGTCGCCGCTGTGGTTTTACCACGCCCGCGTCTTTCAGTCGCTCGTTTCACCAGCACACTGGAAGCTGGCCATCTGAATATCGCAAAGCCATGCGATAAAGTTTGTTTAATGAAATTCCGTTAACCAATCCAACCATCTTCCAGTTTTAAAAAAACGAATGTATCCATGCTATGCAAATCAATGTATTCAGCGCCTTGATCTGCGCGCGACGAAATGCACCTTTGGCGTTCAAATTAAATCTCTCCTTCGGATTTTCGTCCGGTCCGGTCAGTCGGCGTGTTCCTTTTCCGCAGTGTGCCCACCGGCAGGTTGCCGGTCGGTTTTCACGTTTGACGGCCTGTCCCCAACACTGGTGACAAGACGAAAATATCCGCCGTGTTAATCTAAAGGCGTTGGGAGTAGTGACCCCGACAAAACAATTTAAAAGTGTTGTTGAAAGAACCCGGCGTAGTGTCCGGGTTTTTTCATTTCCGCCTTCGCCCAGGCAACTCGCACTTTATAAATTGCCCCGTCATCCGGCGTGTGCAGCGGTCTTCGACTGCCAGTAAAACTGCAAATAAAACTAGAAAATTGGTAGGTTCTGGTTACCCAAAGTTACCGCCAGCTAAATGAGAAAACTCTTGAAAACCGCATGAAATAAGGCGATAATTACCCTGTCGATAAAAGAAAAGAGGCCGGACACTACTCCGGCCGCTTTTTAAGCACGCTTTAAATTTTTTCGTTGGAGCACTACTTCCAACGTCTTCATCATACTGGATTTTATTTTTTCTGCATGTCACCAGTTGTGGGTACAAGCTCCTTGGTCTCACAAAAATGGATCAGAAAAATCAGTTTGAATTAATCTTGAGTGGCCGGGTCTGACCTGAGGGTAGGTTTTTCATTGATGCAGGTTTGATTTTGAGATTCTGGTTATTGGTCCCGGCCCGGTTCGCGCCCAGTTACTTCTGACTGTTACTTCTGACTGTTACTTCTGACTTTCCAAACCGCGCAAATTGGAACAAAATCTGGACGAACGGAATTACTGTGGCTCAACCTTGAAAATACCCAGCCAGATCACCCATCTTGGGGCGGCAGATGTGCAGCTATACCGGCTGGCTGACGATGCTAGCGGAGCCCTCATTTTGTTCATGGCGGTCTTCGGTCCTTGGGCGCTCGGTACCACGCAACCCTGGTCAATTTTGACGATGAATTTTTGCGGGAACCTGCTGGGTTGCCTGCTCCTCTTTAAAATTTTAATCCGTCGAATCAAAAACTATCCCGCTCCCCGCTGGGATTCCATTCTCCTGGAGGATCAGGAGATAAAGCCACGCACCCGAGCCCGAACGGCCATCAGAGCGTTGGGTTGGCTGACGTTTGCTCTGCTTCTGTTTTGTCTCACCAGCGCCTTAAACGGGGCGGCTAGCTATAGCCCGGTAAAACATTTTTTTACCTACCATACTCATCGCAACTGGCTGCCCCATAGTTTCGATTCCAGCCGCACCCTGGCCTGTTTCTGGATGTATTTGGGACTGGCCGCCTCATTTTGGAGTGCCCGTGACTGGCTATTGGGCCGGACGGAGAAAGAAGAAATAAATTTGCGACACCAGTCGGTTCGCGGCGTGCCCACGCTGCCGGGGCGCTTGCGTGTCTTGCTATGGGTGCTGGCTATCAGCGGAGCCCTCCTTGGCTTTGAAGCCATTGTGCAACGTGCCATGGATTCCGACAAACTACTCTTTACGGTGCAACCCGTTGTGCATGAAAAAGGCGACGCCCAGTTTGGCACTTATGCCTACCGTTCCAATGCCGCACAATATTTCAACCTGCTATGGCCAATTTGCCTCGGCACTTGGTGGCTGGTCCGGCGCAAAGGGCGGCGCAACGACCACTTTTTTGTGCTGGCAGCGGCGATCATGGCGGCTTGCCCGATTATTTCCACCAGCCGGGGTAGCGCCGGGGTGGCGGTGGCCATGTTGGTCGTGATGGGAATGCTGTTGGTCGGTGGCGAAATTCAGTCATTCTCCCGATTTGGCAGTTCGCCGAGGCGATGGCGGAACTTGATTTTAACCGCTTTCTTTTTTGTGCTCGCCATTGTTTTAGGCTGGTATTTTGGCTGGGAAAAGTTGGCCTCTCGCTTGGATCAGTCGGGCGATGATATTACCTCAGGTCGTGCGCAAATGTATGCCGATGCTTGGCCCATGGCCAACGATTATCCCGTCTTTGGCACCGGCCCAGGCACTTTTGGCACGGTGTTTCAGCTATACCGGGTGTCCACCTCGACCTACTGGCCGGAGCAACTGCACAATGATTGGCTGGAGACATTGATCACCTTTGGCTGGACCGGGCTATTACTGGCCTTGACAGCCCTTGGCTGCGTGGCCATGGCCGGTTTATTTGCTCCTCGCAGATTTATCTGGTTTTCTGGGTTGTCCTTGGTTGGATGCTTGATTCAAGCTTCTTTTGATTACCCCTTGCAGGTTCATTCCATCTTGTTTCTATTCCTGCTGATCGCCGCGATGCTTACCGCCCTGGGCTCAATGGCGCGAAGTAAATCAGATGGAGCAAAGTCAGCTGCCGAACCATCCTCATCCATCCCTGGCCCTGTCCAGTGAACAAGCTTTACTGGACATTTGCTCACTTCATCTTCGCCTGATTTCGGCGGATTTTGTGTCAGGTTTGTGTCAGGTTTGTGTCAGAAGTTTTGAAACTGTCAATTTCCCTTGTAAAAGTGGTGCGCATAGCAGGACTTGAACCTGCACGCCTCACGGCACTACCACCTCAAAGTAGCGTGTCTGCCAATTCCACCATATGCGCAATCCTCCGAATCTAAAGGAGATGGTGAGGCAAGGAAAGCCAAAAATGGGTCCAGTCTAACCTCCCCAAAACCTTAGAGTGATTATTTGCAGAGGTGTGGAACGGCATTTGCTGAGTAAAAACGGAGCTGTTTTTTGTGGAAACGACTGACGAGGACACGACTGCGGGCACATTTCCCTGTTTTTGCGGTAAGCGGAAGAAAAACGGTGGTTTTTCTTCATACGCAGGCAAACCGATGCAAACTCGTCGAGCCGGCGAGTGGTCCAGGCTATGCAAGCCTTGCTCAGGCGGAGTCCACAGTTTCCACGGCCGGACGACCGCGCTTGCGTTTGGGGATCCATTGGTCCACAAACATCCGCCACCACCGCAGCCAGCCGGCCGGAATGCAAATCTGGGCCACGTGATAGCGGGCATGGCTGCTGAGCGTGACCGGCAGGGTCAGCAAATGGTGGATGATCGTCTGAATCCGCCAGCTTTGGGCATCGTCGGGCAAATCCAGCACCTTTAGACTGATCAGCAGATTGTAAGCCGCTACCCAGAAAAGGCGCTTGCCATTCCCGCTTCTTGCCACCATAATTGAGTCCTAACTTAAACAAACTTATTTTATGGCTGACGCAGCAAATAAATATTCTGAGAACATCGCGGGAAAATACTACGTGGATAATCAATGCATTGA